>JAUJNU010000010.1 GCA_030448085.1 Actinomycetota bacterium
GCCCGCCTCGCCGCCCGCGGCGGCGGGCCCGACGCGGGAGCGCGGACCGGCGCCGTCGCTCCCGACCCTCGTAGTCAGCGCCTGGCCCGGGACGACCGGCTTCGAGAGCCTCACGAAGACCCTCTTCAACCTGGTTGGATCTCCGCCCGCGAGACCGTTCACCGCCCCCTTGGTGGCGATGGCCATCGTGCACATCCCATGAACGATGATGCCGGGAAGACCCGCCATCTTTGCCGTGTCGGGGTCGGTGTGGATCGGGTTGTGGTCCCCCGACGCCTCGGCGTAACGATGTGTTTGATCCTCGTCGACCTTGGTCGTCTCCTCGAAGTCGGGGGCCGGGCGGTCGTCGGCGGGCGCAGCCGCGGCGGCTCCCGCATCCTTGGCGCCCCCCTTGCCCCGGATGAACATGATCCCCCTCACCTCGACCGCGAGATCCCCATCCTGGGTCACGAGGTCGGCTTTCAAGGTGAGGGTCTCGCCGCTCTCCTTCTGCTCGATCCCCTCGACGACGGTCGAGAACGTGAGCTTGTCGCCGGCCCGCAGCGGCTTGTGGAAGATGTGCTCCTCGGAGCCATGGACGAGCCGCAGGAAGTTGACCCGCAGCTCCGGGTCGAACAGGGCGGGGGCGAAGGACTGGCCGGCCGGCACGATCGGGAAGACCGGGGGCGCAACGACGTCGTCGCCCTCGAGGTAGCGAGGGTTGGGGTCGTTGGTCGCCTCGGCGTACTTGGCGATCGCCTCGGAGGTCACCTCGTAGGTAGCCTCGTCGTACCTCTTGCCGATCAGCTCTGCGTTCAACCCCATCTGATCCCTCCTAGTCCGGTAGCTCGATATCCGCTTCGGCCGTGATCGCCACCTCTTCCTCGGGAAGGCCCAAGCCCTGGGGACCCTCGCCCCGCCGGACCCCCTGGGCTTTCACCTTGACGGTGGAGCCTTCGATCGACTCGACCCGGCCCCGACAGACGATCACGTCTCCCGGCCACACCCTGGTCGTGAAGCGGACCTTGAAGCGCCTCACGACGTGCGGCCCGCCGAACCAGTCGGAGATCGCATGCGACAGGTACCCGGCCGGGAGCATGCCCATGGCGAAAACGGTGGGGGCCCCGGACGCCTTCGCGTACTCCTCGTCCTGGTGGATCGGGTTGTCGTCGCCGGAGGCCTCGGCATACCTCACGATGTCCTCCCGGGTGACGGGCCCGTAGGCGTACTCCTCCATCTCCATCCCGGGCTCGATCGCTTCGCGCTCTATCTTCTTCGGCATCGTCATGAGGCGGCATCCTTAGAGGTCTCGATCAACGTGTAGAGCGCCGTAAGCACGTGCTCGCCCTCCGAGTCCTCGAACCTGGACTCGTAGGTGACGAAACGCATCCGGCCCCCGCGCTTTCCCTCTTTCGTGAAATCCTTCGAGATCCGCATGACACCGGTGAGGGTCTCACCAGCGAACGGGAGCCGGGTGTAGCTGAACTCCTGTTCGCCGTGAAGGACCCTCTCGTAGTTGAGGTTCGCACCCAGCCTCCGCTCGCGCTCCTCGCGGGGCACCTGGAAGATCTGCGTCACCGTGAAGGTGAGCGGGGCTAGCACGTTCGGGAATCCGTTGAGGGCCGCCTCCTCGCGATCATGGAAGAGCGAGTTGTCCTCGCCTATGGCCCTCGCGAAATCCCCCAACTTGGCCTCGTCTATCGGAAGCTCGAACCTGATCTCCGTCTCCGCCATCAGCCCGCCGCCTTCCCGAGCATGGGCATCATCCCCTCGGGAGCGATGCCCTGCGGGAACGTCTCCTTCAGCTTGCCGAGCAGCTCCCCGGGCTCCCAGAAGTCGTCCTTCTTGATCAGGGTGCCGGAATCCCAGGGCTTGAGGACGTTGACGCTGCCGCCGTAGATGAAGAAGCACTGCCCGGTGATGTCCTGCGCCTCGTCGCTGCAGAGCGCAACGACGACGGGAGAGATGTTGGCCGGGTCGAGAGGGTCGTAGCCCTCCTGGGGAGCCGGCATCCCCCCGAAGATGTCCTCGGTCATCCTCGTCCGTGCGTTGGGGGCGAGGCAGTTGACGGTCACTCCATATCGGCCCAGCTCCTGTGCCGTGATGATCGTGAACGCCGCGATCCCCGCCTTTGCCGCCCCGTAGTTGGACTGGCCGACGTTACCGAAGACGCCGGAGGGGCTCGAGGTGTTGATGACCCGGCCCTTCACCTCGTTCCCGGCCTTGGACTCGGCCCGCCAGTAGGTCGCGGCATGGTGGGTGGGGGCGAAGTGCCCCTTTAGGTGCACGGCTATGACCGCGTCCCACTCGGGCTCGGTCATGCTCACGAGCATTCGGTCCCGCAGGATGCCTGCATTGTTGATGAGGATGTCGAGTCGACCGAAGTCGGCGATCGCCTGCTTCACCATGTTCCCGGCACCCTCGAAGTCGGCCACGTTGTCGTAGTTGGCGCTGGCGTCCCCGCCGAGGGCTTTGATCTCGTCCGCGACCGACTGGGCGGGGGTCGAGTCCTGCCCCTCGCCGGCCGTGGAGCCACCGAGGTCGTTGACGACGACCCGAGCCCCCTCCTTGGCGAGAGCCAGGGCGTGCTCCCTTCCGATGCCCCGGCCCGCGCCGGTGACGATCGCTACCTTGCCGTCGAGCAATGCCATACCTGTCTCCCCTTCGTTCGTTGTCGGCCGGCCAGCCCCGGCACTCGTCCCATGCCGTTCTCTTGCCATGGGCAGACGCCGGGGTAGGAGAACGCCGCCGGACCATTCTTGACTGGGCGGTCAACTCTGGGCCGAGTATAGCCACCGCGCCAAAATCGCTCCCAGAACTGCATCACATATCGAAACGGATGTGCTTCTATAGAAGCAACGTGAGAAAGGAGGTGGTCCAGACTTGTTACCTAGTTTCGACGGACCTTCACGAGGTGACGGGCTGCTAGTGGCCTAGCCTTTGCAACAGGCAACATCGGGTTCTGGTCCACCTTTTTGGCCACGGGCAGAATCCAACCCGGTTCACCGGCATCGACCGTCCTGTTTGGTCCAACAGGCGCCTTGAGCGAAGTGCGGGAGGTGTATCGAGAACTACCTGAACGGCGGAGGCGACCCCTCCGCCGTTCTCTTTTTGCCCGTCAGTTCCTCTTTCGTTCCTCTTCGAAGAAGCTCGTTGCCTCCTCTGCTGAGGGAGGCCCCTCGAAAAGGTCGCCTACGGCTTCGTCCGCTTCGGGCCATCCGACAGCCCTTATCTCGGCGGCGGCCGACTCGAAGTCGTAGTCCGTCCGCCTGAAAGCCACGTCCGGCCCGAGCAACGCCCAGAAAGCCCCGGGGCGACCCTCGTACGGCATCCCGACGCTCCCTGCGTTGACCAGCCGGCGCTCCCCGACCCTTCGGTCGAACTGAACGTGGGTGTGACCACAGACGATCAGCTCCGAGTCGACGCCCGACAGGATGGGCTCGACCTCGCAGACGGGAGTGACCCGGGTGACGATCGCCTCGTCGCTATCTGGGGTGCCGTGACAGAAGAGGGTTCGGCCGAGGCCCTCGATCTCCAGCGTTTGCGTGGGGGGGAAACAACTGAGGAAGTCGAGCTCGCGGGGTCCCAGGCGTGCCCGGGCCCAGCCATCCCTAGCCTCCCATACCCCCGGCTTGCCGGGGGCGGCATCTTCACCGAACAGCGCCCTGTCGGCGTTGCCCATCACGTAGAGGGCCCGGTCTCCGAGCCCCATCAGTTGCTCGAGGGTCTCCACAGGGAAAGGCCCGGAGGCGACGTCTCCCCCAACGACGATGACGTCGACACCTTCGCGCCGAACCTCGTCGATAACGGCTGCGAGCGCGGCCTTGTTGCCGTGGATGTCGTAGAGGGCGGCGACCTTCACTCCGCGGATCGCAGCAGCTCCTTGAAACCAGCCTCGTCGAGGATGTCGAGGCCCAGCGACACTGCCTTGTCGTGCTTCGAGCCGGGGTTCTCGCCTAGCACGACGTAGTCGGTCTTCTTCGAGACGCCGGACGCGACCTTGCCGCCGAGATCCTCGATGGCCTTCGTCGCCTCTCCCCGGGAGAACCCCTCGAGCGAGCCGGTGAGGACGAAGGTCTTGCCGGCGAACGCCCCTCCGACCACCTTCGGCTCCTCGATCGGGTCGACGCCGGCACCCTTCAGTCGGTCGAGCACCTGGAGGTTCTGCTCCTGCTCGAAGAACTGCCTGATCGAGGCCGCGATCACGGGCCCGATCCCTTCGACCGCCACGAGCTCTTCCTCGGTCATCGTCCGGAGCTTGTCCATCGACCCCGCTGCCGATGCCACGTCCCGTGACGCCGTCGCGCCCACGTGACGTATCCCGAGGCCGTATACGAGGTTCGCCAAGGGTCTCTTCTTAGAGCCTTCGATGGAGGCCATCAGATTGTTGATCGAGATCTCCCCCCAGCCCTCGAGACCGGTCAGCTGCTCGCGTTGCAGGTAGTAGATGTCTGCAACGTTTCTCAGCCAACCTTTCTCCGAGAAGAGGATGATCGTCTTGTAGCCGAGGCCCTCGATGTCCATCGAGCCGCGGGCTGCGAAGTGGAACAGCCGCTCGATCCGCTGCGAGGGGCAGTCGATGTTGACGCAACGGGCGACCGCCTCGCCCTCCTCGCGGACGATGTCGGCACCGCACGAGGGGCATTCCCTCGGCATCACGAAGGGCCGTTCGTCGCCCGTACGCAGCGACTCGACCGGCCCGACCACCTCGGGGATGACGTCGCCGGCCCGGCGCACGATGACGGTGTCACCGATCATCAGGCCCTTGCGAGCCACCTCGTCCTCGTTGTGGAGCGTCGCCGTGCCGACGGTGACGCCCCCGACGAACACCGGCTCGAGCTCGGCGAAGGGCGTCGCGGCCCCCGTCCGGCCAACCGAGACGAAGATGTTCCGAAGCTTCGTCGTGCGCTCCTCCGGCGGGAACTTGTAGGCGATCGCCCAGCGGGGAGCCTTCGAGGTGGAGCCCAGCTCCTCCTGCTCCGCGATCGAGTCCACCTTTATGACCGAGCCATCGATCTCGTAAGGGACGTCGTGTCGGTGCTCCTGCCAGCGGGTGCAGAAGTCATAGACCTCCTCGAGCGTCCCCAGCCTTCGGTTCTCCGGGTTCGTGCGAAGGCCCAGGTCCCTCAGGGTCTCCAACGCCTGGGAGTGGGCGGAGAAGCGGATGCCGTCGACGAACCCCACCCCGTGGCAGATAAGAGAGAGGTTGCGGGAGGCGGTGACGTGCGGGTCCTTCTGGCGAAGCGAGCCGGCCGCCGCGTTGCGCGGGTTGGCGAAGGTACGCAGCTCTCGCTCCCCGAGGCTGGCGTTCAGCTTCTCGAAGTCGGCCGTTCCCATGTAGACCTCACCCCGAGCCTCGAGCACCCGGGGAGGCTTGCCTCTCAGCTTCAGAGGGACCGCTTTGATCGTCCGCAGGTTGGCGGTGATGTCCTCCCCGGTCCGTCCGTCACCGCGGGTCGCCCCCTTGACGAAGACCCCATCCTCGTAGATGAGATTGACCGCGATCCCGTCCATCTTCAGCTCGGCCATGAAGGCCTGGGGCCGGGCGATCACACGCTCCACCCGTGCGGCCCACGCCTGCAGCTCCTCGAGGGAGAAGACGTTGTCGAGGGACATCATCGGGGACCGGTGTGCGACGGGCGCGAAGAGATCCGACGCGAGGGCCCCGACGCGCTGGGTCGGGGAATCGGGCGTGACCAGGTCCGGGTTGGCGGACTCGGAGCTCGATCAGCTCGTTCATGAGAGCGTCGTACTCCACGTCCGCGACCTCGGGATCGTCGAGCACGTGGTAGCGGTAGGAGTGGTAGTCGATCCGCTCCCGCAGCTCCCGAACCCGCTTCTCGGCAGACTTCGAAGTCATCGTCGGTGCGCCTTTACTCACTTCTCCTGGCCAGGATCATGATTCTGCGCCGCGTGAACACGTAGTCATCGCCGTCTCGCTCGAACTCCATCCCGGTCTCGGTGCCGAACTTATCGATCGCCTCACGCACGGCCTCTATACGCTCGGCCGGATACTCCTCCGGCCACATCCACTCCGACAGGCGCTGCTTGCCCTCCCAGACGTTCTCCCGCTCTATCTCGAGACCGGCCGCGGTGAGGATCACGCGGAAGGTCGACGGGGGCCTGGACGTGGCGTGTGAGGGGTCGCGGATCGTCTCCAGGTGGTTCATGAAGGCCGTCTGCTCGTAGCTCTCGGGAGCGACCTGATCGACGACGAGGACCCGGCCCCCGGGTTTCGTGACCCGCCGCATCTCTCGAAGCAGCGGGACCGGCTCCCACACGTGGTGGAGCGCCTGGGCGCTCGTCACCAGGTCGATGCTCGCCGAGGCGAACGGGAGCCGGGCACCGTCGCCCGCAACGGCCTCCACCTCAGGGAAACGTTCTATCGCCTTGGCGAGCATCCCGGTGGTGAGGTCGAGGGCGATGAGCCGGCTTGCCCGCTCCCGGAAGAGCGAGAGGAAGTTACCGGTCCCGGCTCCGACCTCAAGGACCGTCACTCCGGCGGCGGGGTCTGCGAAGTCGACCACGCTCAGGGCATCGAAGCGGCCCTTCGTCCTTTCCGAGAAAGCCTCGGCGGCACGAGTGAACTCGTCCTGCACCTTCTCGTTATGACGCCTCGTTCCCATCAGTGAGCCGCCGCCGTTGCCGGGGCGGATGTCGTGACCTTGATCGTGCCTCCGCCGAGGAGCAGATCGGGATCGGCCTGCGAATAGAGGGCCGCCGATTGACCGGGGCTGACCGCTTCGACGGCCTCGGCGAAAGCCAGCCGCCACCCGCCGGGCTCAACCGTGAGCCGGGCCGCATTGACCCCGCCGTGAGCTCGATGCTGGACGAAGACGCGGCCCCCGTCCGGGACGCCCGCCCCCGTCAGACTCGTCTCCTCCAGGACCATGCCGGTGACGGCGAGGCCGGCACGAGCGCCCACGGAGATGCTGTTCGCATCGGCGTCTATCGAAGTGACGAAGACCGGTTCACCGAGGGCCACTCCGAGCCCGCGCCTCTGCCCGACCGTGTAGCGCCCGATCCCCCTGTGCTCGCCGATGACCCGGCCCCCGTCGTCGACGATCGGGCCCGGTTCCGTGGCACGAGGGACGTTGCTCTGGATGTAAGAGCCGAGGTCGCCATCTCGCACGAAACAGATCTCCTGGGAGTCCGGCTTGGCCGCGGTCCTCAGCCCGAGCTTGGCTGCGATCCTCCGGGTCGTGGTCTTGTCCATGTCCCCGATCGGGAACAGCACCCGCGCCAGCTGCTCCTCGGACAACATCCACAACACGTATGACTGGTCCTTGCCCCTGTCGACGCCGCGGAGCAGCCGGTAGGCGCCCCCCTCCGACCGAACCCGCGCATAGTGCCCGGTTGCGAGGACGTCTGCGCCCAGCGTGGCCGCCCGCTCGAGGAGGGCATCGAACTTGATCCATTGATTGCAACGTACGCAGGGGTTGGGGGTACGACCTGCCGCGTACTCCTCCTTGAAGTTGGCGACCACCGAGGCATCGAACCGGTCGGCTAGGTCGAGCACGTAGAACGGGATCCCGAGCTTGTCCGCCACCCGGCGCGCGTCCTCCGCGGCCCCCAGGTTGCAACAGCCCGAGCGATTGTTCTCCGCCTCGCCCCGCCACAGCTTGAGCATGATGCCGGTCACGTCGTAGCCCTGCTCGACAAGAAGGGCGGCCGCGACCGAGGAGTCGACACCACCTGACATCGCCACGACTGCCTTCTTCATCCGGCCCTCCGGGCCCGCTCCACGATGCCTGGTAGCACCCGGAGCACCGCGTCCACGTCGGCCTCGCTCGATGACCGCCCGAGGGAGAACCTGAGACTGGCCCGGGCGACCCGGTCTGGGGTCTTCATCGCCTTCAGCACGTGGGAAGCCTGTGTGGCCCCGGAGGCGCACGCCGAACCCGAAGAGCAGGCGATCCCTTGACCGTCCAGGAGGAGCAGCATCGTGTCGGCGTCTGCGCCCGGGAAGGCCACGTTGACATTGCCCGCGACCCGGTTGGTGAGGCTTCCGTTAACGACCAGGTCAGGGATGGAGCCCGTGAGGCCCTCCAGCAAGCGGTCGCGCAGCCCCAGGAGCGCGGCTGCCTTCCCGTCCACTTCCTTGGCCGAGATCTCCGCTGCGATGCCGAAGCCGACGATGCCGGCCACGTTCTGCGTGCCCGAGCGCAGCCCCGCCTCCTGTCCTCCCCCGTGCACGAGAGGCTCCACCGAGACCCCCGATCGAACGTACAAGGCACCAACGCCCTTGGGGGCTCCCAGCTTGTGGCCGGCGAAGGAGGCGAGGTCGACGCCCCAGGCGACGACGTCGACCGGGATGTTGCCGAGAGCCTGCACCGCGTCCGTGTGCATCAGAACCGAGGGCCGCACCGCCCTCACCGCCCTGGAGATGGCTGCGAGTGGCTGGATCGTCCCAACCTCGTTGTTGACGGCCATCACGGATACGAGGACCGTTCGTGGCCCCACCGCAGCCGCAACCTCGGCCGGATCGACGAGCCCGTCCGAGCTGGGGGTGACGTGCGTGACGTTGAACCCCTGATCCCTCAACCAATCGGCGCTGTGAAGGACGGCGTGATGCTCGAAGGCGCTCACGACGATGTGGTCCCCGTTCCCCCTTCGCTTGAGGGCGGCCCCCTTGACGGCGAGGTTCACGGCCTCGGTCCCTCCCCCCGTGAAGGCGATCTCTGAGGGGTCGGCGCCTACTGCGATCGCCACCCGCTCGCGGGCGTCACCGACGGCGGCGCGGGCAGCACGGCCGGCGGCGTGGACGGAGGACGGATTTCCCATGTTGTCATCGAAAGAGGCGACGACGGCCGCCCGGACCTCAGGCAGGAGGGGGGTGGTGGCCGCGTGATCGAGGTAGTGCATGGGTCCAGGATAAAGGCGCTGGAGCGCCCGATCTCCGGCTCCGCCCCCTCCACAGCTCCGGAACCCGGTCGTTAACAGGGAGTTCAGGTAAGGTTCTCCGAAGCTTCATCTACTTCTGCAGACGATCTGGGGGCAGGCCTAATGAAGAACACAAAGGACCGCATCTTCTTAGTGGTGGTTCTGGTGCTCGCTTTCTCGGCGAGCGTCATTCCCGTCGCGAACGCCTACATCGACGCGGGATCCGGCAGCTTCATCATCCAGATGGTTGTGGGGGCCGCCCTCGGCGTGGGCCTATTCCTGAAGGTGTACTGGCGCAAGTTCGTGAGCCTCTTCAAGCGCAACGGCAGCAGCAACGACGAGGAGTGACGGAAGGCAACGCCCTGCACAGCGGGTCCGAAGCACTACCGAGCTCCTTCCGCGACCCCAGCGGATTCCTCTTCAGCCGTGACGGAGTCATCCTTCGCCAGGTCAACGAGGTCCACAAGGCTCATTACGACGCGCTCATGTCCTCGGGGCTTTACGAGAAGCTGACGTCGAAGCACCTGCTCATCCCGCACGAAGAGCTGCCGGAGCCGGGGCCCGTGCCGGGTATCGCCTACAAGGTGATCAAGCCCGAGCAGATCGGCTTCATCTCCTATCCCTACGAGTGGAGCTTCAGCCAGCTCCAGGACGCCGCGCTGCTCACGCTTCGCATCCAGAGCCTGGCTCTCGACCACGGGATGTCCCTCCGGGATGCCAGCGCCTACAACATCCAGTTCCACAACGGGCGTCCGGTCCTCATAGACACGCTCTCTTTCGAGACTCTCCCCGAGGGCCGTCCCTGGATCGCGTACAGGCAGTTCTGCCAGCACTTCCTCGCCCCCCTGGCGCTGATGGCCTACCGGGACGTGCGGATGAACGAGATGTCGAGGAACCACATCGACGGCATCCCCCTGGACCTGGCGGCATCGCTGCTCCCGATGCGCTCTCGCTTCCGCATGCCGCTCCTGATCCACATCTTCGGCCACGCGAAGAGCCAGAAGCGCCACCAGAAGAGCGGCGCTACCGGCCCCCCACCCGACCCCAAGAGAACCTTCACGATGCAAGCCTTCCGGGGCCTGCTGGACAGCCTCAAGGGGGCCGTCACCAGGCTCCACCTCTCCCGCTCGGACTCCCACTGGGTCAGCTACTACGCTGAGGCCGCTCACTACACATCCGAGGCCCTCGACCACAAGAAGGAGCTGGTCCGAAAGTTCCTCGCGGAAGCGGGGGTCCAGGAGGTATGGGACCTCGGGGCGAACACGGGGCTCTTCAGCAGGGTGGCGACCGAGACGGGGATGAAAGCCATCGCCTTCGAGATGGACGCCGCCAGCGTCGAGGAGAACTACCAGCGCACGAAGGCGAACAAAGAGACCGGGATCCTGCCGCTCGTCATGGACCTGACGAACCCGAGCCCCGGCCTCGGGTGGCACGGCGAGGAACGGATGTCTTTGAAGGAGAGGGGGCCCGCTCCGCTCGTGATGGCGCTGGCCCTCATCCACCACCTGGCCATCGCCAACAACGTGCCGCTCACGAGGGTGGCCGACTCCTTCGCCGACCTCGGCCGGAGCCTCATCATCGAGTTCGTGCCGAAAGAGGACGAGAAGGTCCAGGAGCTGCTGGCGACCAGGGAGGACATCTTCCCGACCTACACGCGTGAGGGATTCGAGGAGGCCTTCGCCACCAGGTTCGACACCATACGCAGCGAGCCGATCTCCGGGACAGGCCGGGTGCTCTACCTCATGAACAAGAGGTAGCTGCTACTCCGTTTCCGGGCCCTGTTCGCTGAGCCTGCTCTCGAGCTCCGCTATCTCGGCGTCCAGCGTGTCGTGGGCGACCTTGCGCCTGTTGCGCTCGAAGTCCTTCATGCGCTTCGGGTATCCGATCACCTGGGCGTCGTAGACGGGGATCGCCATGCGGTCGCCGAAAGCCACGGCGTCTGCAGGGTCTTTCACAGGCGCTCTCAAGTGGTCGCCGTGCCGGTCCACCAGAAGAAGGGTCGTGGGGCTCGTCGCGGTGCGGGGCTCGATGAAACCCTCGACGCCCTTGCGCTCCGCGACGAATCCCGCCAGCTCCGTTAGGGCTGGGTTTCCCTTCTTGGAGAAGAACCCTCTGATCCTGTCACCGAAAGAGGCCATGGGGCATCTCTCCCCTCGCTGTGGCCCTGGCTAACCTTTGCGAGCCTTTACCTCGTCTATCAGCTGGGGAAGGATCTTCAGCGCATCTCCGACGACGCCGAGGTCGGCCATCTGAAAGATCGGCGCCTCCTCGTCCTTGTTGATGGCGATGATCCTCTTGGCGCCTTTCATGCCGACCACGTGCTGGGTCGCCCCGCTCACGCCGAACGAGATGTAGATGGTGGGCTTGACGGTCTTCCCGGTCTGACCGATCTGATACGAGTAAGGTACCCAGCCCGCGTCCACGACCGCCCGGGTCGCTCCCACAGCGGTGTCACCGAGAGCGGCGGCAAGCTGGTCGAGCAGCTCGAAGTTGCCCGGGTCCTGAAGCCCGCGGCCCCCGGAGAGCACGACGGGCGCCTCCTCCAGCTTCGGACCGGTGGCGGCCTCCTCGTGACGCTCCACCCGTTTGGCCCTCTTGGCCTCGTCGGGGATCGTCGTCTCGACCGGGATGACCGTGGCCTCGCCGCCGACCGGCTCGGCGCCGAATGACTTCGCGCGGACGAGGAGGATCTTGGGGGTCCCCTCGAGCGTCACGTCGACCACGAGGGCGCCACCGAAGATGGCCGTCTTGGCCTTTTCGACCGAGTCGATCGCCATCACGTTGCTCATGAGGGTCGACCCGGTGCGGGCCGAGAGCCTGCCCGCGATGTCCCGAGAGTCGTAGGTGGCGGCGAACATGATCAGGTCGGGG
Organism: Actinomycetota bacterium; assembly: GCA_030448085.1. The sequence continues at coordinate 11,734 of JAUJNU010000010.1, forward strand.
GCGTTGGCACCGATCAGCTCGTGGAGGGCGTGGACATGCGGCTCCGCGACATAGTCCGCGTACACCTGATCGTCACTCGCGTACACGATCTCGGCGCCGTGCTCCCCAAGCTGTGTGGCTGCCTCGGTCGCGCCGGGGCCGAGAGCCACCGCCTCGACGTCCCCGAGATCCCTCGCCTTCGTGACCAGCTCGAGGGCGGAGGGGTCGAGCTTTCCGTTTTCCACCTCTGCGTAGACCCATACCGTCGGCATCTAGATCACCTTCGCTTCCTGGAGGTAGTCGGCGATCCGCTTTGCGGCCGTGCCGTCGTCCTGGATCACCTCTCCTGCCTTGCGCTCCTCTGCGGGCTCGTGGCTCGTCACCTGCTGCTTGACGGCTACGTCTACCGCCGCCAGGCCAAGGTCCCCCACCGACAGTTGCTCCACAGGCTTCTTCTTCGCCGCCATGATCCCCTTGAAGGAGGCGTAACGCGGCTCGTTGATGCCGGCCGTTACCGTGACCAGAGCCGGTAGGGGGCATTCGACGACGTGGTAGCCCTCCGCGGTCTGGCGGTTGACCTTGACCGAGGTGCCGTCGCTCTCGAGGGTCTTCGCGAAGGTCACCTGGGGCAGGCCGAGCAGCTCGGCAAGGGTCGCCGGCATCGTGCCGGTGTACCCGTCCGTGGACTCGACCCCGGCGATAACGAGGTCGTAGCTCCCCTTCTTGATGGCGGCTGCGAGGACGCGCGCCGTCACCAGGGCGTCGGCGCCCTTCAGGCTGTCGTCACTGACGAGGACACCCTTGTCGGCGCCCATCGATAGACCCCGGCGGATCGCTTCCATGGCCGTGGCGGGCCCCATGGAAACGAGAGTGACCTCGCCGCCGTGGGCCTCCTTCAACTTGAGACCAGCTTCTACTCCGACCTCGTCGCCCGGGTCCAGGACTCCCTGGACGCCTTCTCTACTCCCTGGACGCCTTCTCTCTTCAGGCGATTCCCGTCCAGCTCTCCGGGGAGGTTCGGGTCCGGGATGTGCTTCACGCAGACCGCGATGTTCACCAGATCCTCCTTGATCGTCTAGGTGAGGGCGAGTCTAGCCGGTGCTTGCACTCGCAAGCACCACGCTTAGCGCCCCGTGAACTTGGCCTTTCCGGGTCCCTCCTCGGCGAAGCTCTTCATGCCGATCGCCTGGTCCTCGGAGGCGAAAAGGGCGGCGAAAGCCTGCCTCTCCAACATGAGCCCGGTCGAGATCTCGACCCCGACCCCGCTCTGGATGACCTCCTTCGCGGCCTGGAGGGCCACCGTTGGCCCGGCCGCGAAACCCTTCGCCATCTCGACGGCCCGGGTGTAGACCTCGGCCGCCGGGACCACTTCGGTGACGAGCCCGATCCGGAGAGCCTCCTCGGCATCGATGAACCGGCCCGAGTAGATGATCTCCTTGGCCCGGCCCATCCCGACGAGCCGGGTGAGCCGCTGGGTCCCCCCCGCCCCGGGGATGACCCCGAGGAGGATCTCGGGCTGCCCCAGCTTGGAGTTGTCGGCGCAGACCCGCAGGTCACAGGCGAGGGCGAGCTCGCAGCCGCCGCCGAGGGCGTAGCCGTTGATCGCCGCGATCGTGATCTTCGGGAGCTTCTCGAGCCTCGTGAAGACGTCCTGGAAACGGCCGATGTAGCGGAACATCGAGACCGCATCGCGGGAGGCCATCTCCTTGATGTCCGCGCCGGCTGCGAAGACCCTCTCGCCTCCGTAAACGACGACGGCTCGGACGTCCTCGTTGGCCTCGGCCTCGTCCACGGCGGCGCCGATCTCGCGCGCCACCTGCTCGTTCAGCGCGTTCACCTTGGGCCGGTCGAGCCGGATCGTACCGACGCCCTCGGGCGACACCTCAAGATTCACGAACTCGCCCACGAGGGCCTCCTTGGCTAGGTCGGGTTGCGTCATGCGAAGGCTACGATGACCGGCCATGAGTGGCGACTTCGAAGCCCGCCTGAGCGAGGTGCTGGGCGCTCGGCGACCCCAGAGGATCCATGTCGCCGGGGCGCGAGCCGCCGCCGTCCTGATGCCGATCGTGGCGGTCCCTGAGCCCACCCTGATCTTCACGGTCAGGAGCGACACCCTCTCGCGCCACAAGGGGCAGATCTCCTTCCCCGGCGGATCGATCGACCCGACGGACGCCAGCGCGGGGGCCGCCGCTCTCCGGGAGACGCACGAGGAACTGGGGCTGGACCCGAACCTCGTGAGGGTGCTGGGGGAGCTGGACAGCTTCCCCACCTATGTCAGCGGCTACGTCGTCACCCCGTTCGTCGGGTGTCTCGAGTCACGGCCGGTTCTGGACCCGAACCCGGCCGAGGTGGCCGAGGTGCTCGACGTGCCCCTGGCGCAACTGAGCGAGGAGATAAGACGGGAGCCGGGGTTCTCCCACGCCAACCGCACCTATCCGACCGAGGCCTGGGTGTGGCGGGACCACGTCATCTGGGGGGTCACCGCCTACATCATCAGAGGGTTCCTCGAGATCCTGGCCGAGGCGGGCTTGGGGCCATGGCCTGGGCCCGGGAACTGGGCCCTCGCTCCGCCGCCTAACCTCAGGGCATGAGCTTCCTTCTCTATCTAGCCGCGGCCCCCTCCCCGTCGCCCACCCCAGGGGGGACGTTGCAGGCCCCGCCGGCCGACCCGCTGCAGACGATAGGAGCGATAGTCGCGATCGTGTTCGCCCTCGCAGCCGCGATCGTCGGCTACCGGATCATCAGGGGCGGCAAAGGCCTCTGAGCAGGCTTCCCGGGTTCTTGTCGAGTTATCGGACAGATATGGGCGTTACATCCACTCAGAACCCAGAGGTTCGGGGTTAGAACATGGGGGGCTCGGTGTAGACGCCCCATGCCTCCTTCAGGGTCTCGGTCATCTCGCCCAAGGTGACGTAGGCCTTGGCCGCCTCGACCATCACCGGGATCGCGTTCTGCGATGGGTCGGCGGCCATGTCCCGCAGCGCCTGCATCGCCTCCTCTGCCTTGTGGGCGTCCCTGTTGGCCCGGACCTCGGCGACCGCCTTCTTCTGCCGCTCCTCGATGTCCATGTCGATCACGAGCACCTCGGGGGCCTTCTGGACGGAGCGGTTGAAGCGGTTCACGCCGACGATGACCTTGTCGCCGCTCTCGAGGAGCCGCTGGTAGGTGAAGGCGGCGTCCGCGATCTCCTTCTGGAAGTAGCCCTCCTCGATGCCGGCCAACATCCCATCGAGGATCGAGCCGCTGCCGAGGTCGTCGATCTTCGCGAAGTAGGCCTCGGCCTCTGCCTCCATCTTGTCGGTCAGGTCCTCGAGGAACCAGGAGCCGCCCAGGGGGTCGACCACGTTCGTGACGCCGGTCTCGTAACCGATGACCTGCTGGGTGCGGAGTGCGATCTCGACGGCCTCGTCCGACGGCAGCGCGAGGACCTCGTCGAGCGAGTTCGTGTGCAGGGACTGGGTGCCCCCGAGGACGGCGGCGAGCGCCTCGGTGGCGGTGCGAACGACGTTGTTATAGGGCTGCTGCGCCGTGAGCGAAGCTCCCGCGGTCTGAGTGTGGAACTTCAGCATCCAGGAACGCTCGTTCTTGGCCCCGTACCGATCCCTCATCCAGCGAGACCAGATGCGTCGGGCGGCGCGGAAATTGGCGATCTCCTCGAAGAAGTCGATGTGTGAGTTGAAGAAGAACGAGAGCCCGGGCGCCACCTTGTCGACGTCGAGGCCCCTGCGTATGCCCAGCTCGGTGTGAGCGAAGCCGGAGGCAACCGTGAACGCGAGCTCCTGCGCAGCAGTGCTTCCGGCCTCGCGGATGTGATAGCCGGAGATCGAGAGCGGGTAGTACCTCGGCACGTTGTCGATGCAGTACGACATCATGTCGGCCGTCAGCCTGAGGTGCGGCTCCGGCGGGAAGAGCCATTCCTTCTGGGCGATGTACTCCTTCAGGATGTCGGTCTGGCAGGTGCCACCGAGCTTGGAGATGGTCCCCCCCTGCTTCTCGGCAGCGGCGATATACATCGCGAAAAGCATGGGGGCCGGGCCCGAGATCGTCATCGAAGTGCTGATGGACTCGAGGTCGAGCTTGTCGAACAGGATCTCCATGTCGGCGAGCGAGTCGATCGCGACCCCGCAGCGCCCCACCTCGCCCAGGGAATGACTGTCGTCCGAGTCACGCCCCATGAGCGTCGGCATGTCGAAGGCGACCGACAGACCCGTCTGCCCCTGCTCGGTGAGGAAGTGGAAGCGCTCGTTGGTCTGCTCCGGCGTGCCGAAACCGGCGAACTGCCGCATCGTCCACAGACGGCCCCGGTAGCCACTGGGGTAGATCCCCCGGGTGAAGGGGAACTCACCCGGTACCCCGAGCTTCGGGTCTATGTCCTGGGTCGGCCCGTAGAGCGGCTCCACGGGGACGCTGGACAGCGTGTCGAAGTCGACGTCGTCACGCAGCTTGGCTTCCTTGTAACGCTGTTCCCACCTCGTGTAGCTCTCATCTGCCATGGCGCGATTGTACCGGGCCGGGCGAGCGAACCGGCTGCGGGTGAGGCTTTAGAGAGCCGCCATCAGCTCGTCGGCGGCCGCGTAAGGATCCATGTCGCGGGCGCATACCGCATCGGTCAGCTTCTGAAGGAGCTCGCCTGCTTCGGACTCCAGCCGGAGGCGGCTCTTCTCGGCGACGATCTCCCGCAACTCGTGCTCGACCCGCCTCCTGCGGCGAGCTTCGAGGATCCCAGCCTCGGCCTGATACTCGCGATGCTTGCGGACCGCCTCCCACAGCTCCTCGATGCCTTCTCCTTTCACCGCCACGGTCTCGACGATCGGGGGCTTCCAGGTCGCGGTCGACATCTGCAGCATCGACTTCAGCTCCCGCACGGTGTCCTTGGCCCCGGGCCGGTCCGCCTTGTTGACGACGTAGACGTCTGCGATCTCGAGGAGGCCCGCCTGGGCGGCCGGCACCGCGTCGCCCCAGCCCGCTTTCAGAACCACTCGGGTGAGGACTCTTGAGTGGGTTCTCTCGACCTCTCTCGATGATCACCCAGTCGTTGCCTACGGCATCGAGGGCGCGCACGGCCTCCGGAGCGGCGAGAGAAAGGCCCCGAGATGCCCGCGGGTAGCCATCGACCGGATGAAGACGCCGTCATCGGTGGCGTGGGTCTGCATCCGCACGCGGTCCCCAGCAAGGCCCCGCCGGAGAAGGGGCTGGAGGGGTCGATCGCCAGGACGCCCACCTTCAGGTCGTCCTTGCGGATGCGAGCGACGATCCTGTCGGTCAGTGATGACTTGCCCGCCCCGGGGGCTCCGGTGATACCCAGCGAATAGGTGCGCCCGGTGTGGGGATAGAGCTGCTTCATGGCCCGCCCGAGGCTCTCCCCGCCGTCCTCGACCAAGGAGATGAGCCGCCGACGGCGCACGACGCTCCCCACGGAGCGCGCTCTCGATAAGAGCCGCTGGATCCATCGCCTCAGGCCTCGACGGCCACTACCTTCGTGATCCCGGGCACGTGCTCGCGAAGGATCCGCTCGACGCCCTGCCTCAGGGTGACGGGGGACATGGGGCACTCTTCGCAGGTGCCGAAGAGCTGCACGGTGACCGTCCCTCGCTCACGCTCTCGAGTTGGATGTCGCCCCCGTCCATCTGGATCGCCGGCCGGATCAGCTCGAGGGCCTGCCTGACCCTTTCCTCGACTGTCGCGGTTGCGTTCATCCCGTCATCGTAACGGCCAACGCGCCGATCAAGAGGGCGAGAACGACCACGATCGCTATCGACCAGAGCCAACTCCGCCTCGGTCCCGTCGCAGGGGCTTCGTCCTCCTGCGGAGCGTTCGCGGTGGCGCCGGCCACCACGAGCGGGAAAGATGCGCTCGCCCGCTCGCCCTTGGCCTTCGCCTGCACCTCGACCTCGTACCGTCCCGGCTGCGTCGGCACGTCGAACCGGATCGTGCGGGAACCGCTTCGCACGCGCTGGGGCTCGACGGCCTCGCCCCCGCGCGGCCGGGGGCGGACCACGACCTTGGCAGCCTTCGACAAGACGATCTTCAGACGCGAGGCCTCGCCCGCCATGGCGAAGTCGGGGGCCTCGACGAGGCCGACGCTGAGCTGCAGCTTGGCCCCCGTCCCCCGCACCGCGATGGTGCCGGGATCGGAGCTCTGGAAAGACCAGGTTCCCTTCGCTCTCTCTGCGATGACGTTTCCCCGGCCGTCCTTCACGGCGAAAGCACCCGAGACCTGGACCTCGGGACGCGCCCACGCCACGCCCACGTCGATGGGGCGGTGGGTTTCAACAGGCCCCACCTCGACCCCCGTGTAGTAGTGGCGAAGGATGTCGACGTAGCCCAGCCCCTCGAGAGCCAACCCATGAGCGCCCCACTGCGACATGCCGGACCCATGACCCCACCCCCGCCCCTGTATACGCACGATCCTCCGGTCGCTGCTGGCTTCGATGCGGTTAGACGGGAGGGTCTCCGGAAGACGGCCGCTCGAGGTGGGGCCTGCCGACGGGAACCGCGCCGGGAACATCTGCGGGGCAAGCTCCCGGACGATGATCCTGAACTCCTCCGCGGTCATCCGCAGCCCGACCCTGCGCCCAGACGTGAAGACCAGGTCCGGGTAGTGGAGCCCGGCCCGCGAACGGGCGCTCTTGATGGCCGTGATGTGCGAGCCCCCGGCCCAGTGGCCGGCTCTGCGCATCATCGCCTCCACCTCAGCGAGCTCCATGTCGACGGTCCAGCGATACAGGGGGGCCGCCGTCTCGGTGGTGCTGGTCACCCCCTTCAGGTACGGATAGGCGGGCTCCGTCGGGAAGGCTTGCTCGTTGTCGAGGGTCCGTCCCCCCGAGGTCGAGTGGTAGCGAGCGAGGATCGGCTGGCCGTCGTAGAGGACGGCCTCGCCCCTCGTCGAGCCGACAGCCTCGGTCCACCGGAACCCCAGCAGGTTCTCACTCAGCACGTCGGCGCCCGAGAAGACCTGGCATTGGATCGACGCGCAGATGTCGAAGTCGCGAGCCGCCGCCTGACCCGCCCGCGGAGCCGCCAGCGTCCACAGGGCGTAGGTCCGCGCCGCCACCGCCTGAGCGCGGAGCGCCTCCCCCGGCCAGTCAAGGGGAACCTCTTGAAGGCCCAGCAGGTATCGCTCGAGCGAGAGCCGGTTCACGACGGTGAGCCCATCGGGCTCCCCCCGAAGCTCGACCGTCCCGTAGAACGAGTGAAGGCCCCCGACCGTCACCGGCTCGTCTCCCAGCGGGACTATCCGGACGGGAGCGATGACGCGATCGGCTCTCCGTCCCGGGCCCGCCTCAGCCCTGTCGGGAGCCGCCAGGCTCGCCACCAGCCCGGGTAGGACAAGCGCTAGGAGGACCCGTCGCGGAGTTGCCTCAGGCCGTCCCCTCGGCCAGCGAGATCTCGGCACCGACCCCCCTCATCTTCCCGAGGAAGTCTTCGTAGCCCCGCTCGATATGGCCCACGTCGTACACCTGGGTAGGGCCTTCCGCACAAAGGCCTGCGATCACGAGAGCGGCCCCCGCCCTGATATCCGGTGCCTTGACCGGCGCACCCGATAGGCGCTCGATCCCGCGGATCACTGCGTGATGGCCCTCCACGCGGATCTGCGAGCCCATCCTGTTGAGCTCGTCCACGAACAGGAATCGAGCCTCGAAGACGTTCTCCGTCAGGATGGACGCCCCCTCGGCGCGACTGAGAAGGACCATCATCAAGGGCTGCAGGTCGGTCGGGAACCCGGGGAAAGGGAGGGTGCCGAGGTCCAGGCACCTCGGCCGGTCGAGCATCGCGACCCGGATCTCGCCGTCGCCCCTGTAGACCTCGGCCCCCGCCTGCTCGAGCTTCTGGAGAGGGAGCTCGAGATGCTCCGGTCTCAGGTCCACGAGCCTCACGTCTCCAGAAGTTGCGGCTGCTGCGATCGCGTACGTGCCGGCCTCTATACGATCCGGGATCACCTCATGGGTCACCGCCGACAAGCTCGGCACCCCCTCGATCCTGAGCGTGGGCGTCCCCGCCCCCGAGATGTCTGCGCCGGAGGACCGCAGGAGCGCGACCAGGTCCTGGATCTCCGGCTCGCGGGCGGCGTTCTCGATGACGGTGGTGCCTTCCGCCGTCACGGCGGCCATCACGAGGTTCTCGGTCGCACCCACGGAGGGGAACTCCAGGAGGAACGTGGTGCCTCGCAAACGATCCACCCGCCCCTCGACGTAACCATGCTGAGAGGCGAACTTCACGCCCATCCGCTCGAGCCCGGACAGGTGCATGTCGATCGGCCGTGATCCGATCGCATCCCCACCGGGAAGAGCCACCCGGGCCCGGCCGAGGCGGGCGAGCAGCGGCGCCAACACCTGGATCGAAGCACGCATCTTCGTGACCAGCTCGTAAGGCGTCTCCTCGCTTATCTCACCGGATGCGTCGATCGTCAGCTCCGAGCCCTCGAAGCTCACCTTCGCCCCGAGACGCTGCAGGACCTCCGCCATCAGGTAGACGTCGGTGATCCGCGGGACCCGGGTCAGGGTCACCCGGCCGGGGATCATCAGCGAAGCGGCCATCAGCTTGAGGACGGAGTTCTTCGCCCCGCTGATGCGGACCTCTCCCTCCAGGCAGGACGCGCCGCTCACGAGGTAGGACTTCATGGCATCAAATCTAGCCCGAGCGCGAGAGAAGGGGCGGCCGAAGCCGCCCCCTCTCCATGCCGCTCTGGGCGCTACCGGCCGCGGCCGGTGGACTTCCTGCCCCTGGACTTGCGGCCAGTGGACTTCTTGGCCGAGGACTTGCGGCCGGTGGACCTGCTACCACCGGAGGTCGACTTACGGCCTGTGGACTTCTTCGCGCCGGTTGTCTTGCGACCCGTGGACCTCTTGGCGGTGGTCTTGCGGCCTGTGGACTTCCTGGCCGTCGTCTTGCGACCCGTGGACTTCTTGGCCCCGGTCGACTTGCGGCCAGTGGACTTCTTGGCCCCGGTCGACTTGCGGCCAGTGGACTTCCTGGCCGTGGTCTTGCGGCCTGTTGACTTCCTAGCGGTTGACTTCTTGGCCGTGGTCTTGCGGCCTGTCGTCTTCCTGGCGGTCGTCTTGCGACCCGTGGACTTCTTGGCCCCGGTGGACTTGCGACCCGTGGACTTCCTGGCCGTGGTCTTGCGGCCTGTTGTCTTCCTGGCGGTCGTCTTGCGGCCTGTCGTCTTCCTGGCGGTCGTCTTGCGACCCGTGGACTTCTTGGCCCCGGTGGACTTGCGACCCGTGGACTTCTTGGCCGTGGTCTTGCGGCCTGTTGACTTCCTAGCGTTGTCTTCGTGGCGGTCGTCTTGCGGCCTGTCGTCTTCCTGGCGGTCGTCTTGCGACCCGTGGACTTCTTGGCCCCGGTCGTTTTGCGACCCGTGGACTTCCTGGCCGTCGACTTCTTCGCGCCGGTCGACTTGCGACCGGTCGACTTCTTGGCGGTGGACTTCTTCGCGCTGCTCTTGCGGCCACCGGTGGACTTGCCGCCCCCAGAGGTGGACTTGCTCGCCGAAGACTTGGCGCGCGAAGTTGTCTTCTTCGCAGCGGACCCGGCGCTGGACGCCGTGCGCTTTGCGGCCGACGTCGTCTTCCTCGCTGCGGACGGAGCCGTGCCGGCCGCCGAGGCTGAGCCGCCGGACGAGGAAGATCCGCCGGACGAGGATGAGCCGCCGGACGAACCGCCCGAGCCGCCGCCCTGGGAGCCCGTGCTAGAAGCACCTTCGGGACGCGCGACCTCTGCGCCGACCCCTGCTGCTGCCGCGACTACTCGACGGACCGCTGCTACGGGATTGTGCGCCTCGCCTGATGGAGCTGCTATCTCGGCTGCAGTCTCGCCTACGTCAGCAACGACTTCTCGTGCTCGTTCCACGATCCCTCTGTCCTCTGCCATCCGCGCCTCCCTCTCGTTTGCCCTCTTCCTTGCCCCGTTCCTTTGTCCAGCAAGGCGAACTTGCAAACCGAACGCTACTTAACAGTCGTGCGTTCGTGCAAGCGAGAGGTGGGCGATCAGTCGCGCGAGCACGGGAAAGAAGGACCGTGCGCGCTAGAAACCGGAGCCCGGATCGATGTCCAGGCGAGCTTCGATCAGCCATAGGTTACGTCTAACGCACTCGGGGCAGAGGGCCAGTTGCCTGCCGTTAGCATCGGGCATCTCCTGCCATCCCAGCGGGACGAGCCCGTGCCGCTTCGACTCCGACATGCCGCAGGAGGAACAGAAAACGCGGTTGCGGAGGTCGTCGGGACGCTCCGGCGCCTGCTCTTCCGTCAGCGGCTCGAGTACTCGCCCGACTCGCGCTCACCCCGAGCGAGGGAGGCGTGAAGCTCCGCGTCCATCCGCCGATCCTCTTCGTCCGGCTCTCCCCGACGAAGCGCCTCGATCCGTCGCTGGATGTCTCCCTCCGAGAGGTCCCCGACCTCCTCGACGTCGTCGGCAAGGATGATCACGTGATAGTCGCTGGCCGGTCCCGAGGCCTCCAAGAACCCTCCGGTCACGAGGAACCGCTCTCTCGAGGACCCGCTCGTGACCGTGATAACCCCCGGCACTAAAGCCGCTAGGAACGGGATATGGCCACGCATTATCCCGAACTCGCCTTCAGGGGAGCGGGCGATCACGAGATCGCCCTCCCCCTGCCAGACGTTTTTGTCGGAAGCGACTATCGAGACATCCACTACTCCGCCAGCTCCTTGGCCTGCTTCTCAGCCTCCTCTATGCCGCCGACCATGTAGAAGGCCTGCTCCGGCATGTGATCGAACTCGCCCTCCGAGATTGCCTTGAAAGCCTGCACCGTCTCCTCCCGGGAGACGTACTTTCCAGCGATGCCCGTGAACTGCTCGGCAACGAAGAAAGGCTGCGAGAGGAACCTCTGGATCTTCCTCGCCCGCTGGACGATGACCTTGTCCTCCTCGGCAAGCTCGTCGATGCCGAGGATGGCGATGATGTCCTGAAGGTCCTTGGCGCGCTGCAGGATCCGCTGAACCGTCAGCGCAACCCCGTAGTGCTCGTCACCGATGTATCGGGGGTCAAGGATCCGCGATGTGGAGTCGAGCGGGTCGACCGCGGGGTAGATCCCGAGCGATGCGATGTCCCTCGAAAGGACCGTCGTCGCGTCGAGGTGAGCGAACGTCGTATGAGGAGCCGGGTCGGTGATGTCGTCCGCAGGTACGTAGATGGCCTGGAGGGAGGTGATCGAGCGACCCTTGGTCGAAGTGATCCGCTCCTGAAGGTCACCCATCTCCTCGGACAGGGTCGGCTGGTAACCCACCGCCGAAGGCATACGACCCAGCAGGGTCGATACCTCGGACCCCGCCTGGACGAAACGGAAGATGTTGTCGACGAAAAGAAGCACGTCCTGGTGCTCCTCGTCACGGAAGTACTCCGCCATCGTGAGCGCCGACAGCGCCACCCTGAGGCGCACGCCGGGAGGCTCGTCCATCTGGCCGTAGACGAGGGCGGCCTTCTCGAGAACGCCGGACTCCTTCATCTCGAGCCACAGGTCGGTTCCCTCACGGGTCCGCTCGCCGACGCCGGCGAAGACCGAGACACCACCGTGGACCGTCGCAACCCGGTGGATCATCTCGAGGATGACGACGGTCTTGCCGACGCCGGCTCCACCGAACATCCCGATCTTTCCGCCCTGGACGTAGGGGGCAAGGAGGTCGATGACCTTGATCCCGGTCTCGAACATCTCGGTCTTCGGCTCGAGGTCCTCGAACTTGGGGGCCTCGCGGTGGATCGCCCACCTCTTCACGTCGGCCGGCAGCGTCGAACCGTCTACCGGCTCGCCGAGCACGTTGTAGACGTGCCCGAGCGTGGCGGGGCCTACGGGGACCGTGATCGCCTCGCCGGTGTTGATGACCCTGGCGCCACGGATGAGACCGTCGGTCGCCTTCATGCAGATGGCGCGCACGGCGCCTTCGCCGATGTGGCCGGAGACCTCAGCAACGATCGTGTCGGTCTTGCCTTCTACCGTCCGCTCGACGGTCAGGGCGAAGCCGATCTCCGGCAGCCCCTCCGGCGGGAACTCGACGTCGATGACCGGACCGGTGATCTTGAGGATCCGGCCCTCGCTCGTTTCCAACTGGTCGGATAAACGTTCTTCGGTGATCGCCATCTCTCCTACCTTCCTGCGCCCAGGGCCTCGGATCCTCCGATGACCTCCATGATCTCGGTTGTGATCTCGGCCTGCCGTGCTTGGTTGTAAACCCGTGCCAGGTTCTCGATCAGTTCATCAGCGTTGTCGGTTGCGGCTTTCATCGCTCGTCGTCTGGCGGCGTGCTCGGAGGCGCTTGCCTCGAGCATCCCCTGGAAGATGGTCCCCTCCACGTAGCGGGGAAGGAGCAGCTCGAGGATCTCCTCCGGGCTGGGCTCGAACTCGTACGAGGGGCCGGGGCCTTCGCCCGTCTCCTCCTGCTCGAATTCCTCACGAGGCATCGGAAGGAGCTGCACCACCACAGGACGCTGAGTCATGGCGCTCTGGTACTTCGTGTAGGCAAGACGAACCTGGTCGACACGTCCCTCGGTGAAGTCCCGGACGGCCACCTCCGCGACGGCTCGGGCGTCTCTGATGCTCGGGCGCTCCGAGATCCCCTGCCACGAGTTCGTCGTGTCGTGGCCGCGAAAGGCAAAGTAGCTGATCGCCTTCTTCCCGACCAGGTAGAGCCTGGTGTCCTTCCCGTGCTCTCTCACGTCGCGCTCTGCGGCTCTGATGAGGTTCGAGTTGTAGGCGCCGGCCAGGCCCCTGTCGGAGCTGATGATTACCGTTCCGATCGCGTTGATCTCGTCGCGGGGTGTGAGAAGAGGGCTCTGGATCGAGCCTCCGCCGCTCCGGCCCACGGAGCCCATCATCCGTCGCATCTCCTCGGTGTAGGGGCGGGCGGACTCGACCGCCTGCTGTGCCTTGATGATGCGTGAGGAGGCGATCAGCTCCATCGCCCGCGTGATCTTCTTGGTCGACTGCACCGACCCGATCCTGCGCTTGATGGCTCGCAGCTGACCGGCCACTTAGCCCACCTCTCCGAAAGATCCGAACAAGGCTGCTACTCCCCCGCGCCGGGCGTGTCCCCGGCGAGCTGCGCTGTGTCCGAAGGAGTGGTCGTCCCCGTGTCGAGCTCGTCGGACCCGGAGGTCACGCCGGCCTCGATCTGACCCGCGGTGGCCTCGAAGGCATCGGGATCGAACGATCCCTGGAACGAGGTGATGGCGTTCTTGAGGTTGTCCTCGGTCCCCTCATCCAGCTTGCCGCTGTCCTTGATGGTGCGAAGCACGTCGGAGGCAACGGTGCGCATGTGGTCGAGCAATCCGGCCTCGAAGGCCTGAGCCTTCTCGACCGGGATGTCGTCCAGGTATCCGTTCGTCACCGCGTAGATGGAAACGACCTGCTCCTCCATGGGGTACGGCTTGAACTGGCCCTGCTTCAGGAGCTCGACGACCCTGGCCCCTCGGTCAAGCTGGGCCTGGGACGCCTTGTCGAGGTCGGAGCCGAACTCGGCGAACGCCTCGAGAGCCCTGAACTGCGCGAGATCGAGACGCAAACGACCGGCGACCTTCTTCATCGCCTTCGTCTGCGCGTTACCTCCGACTCGGGACACCGACACACCGACGTTGATGGCCGGCCTGACGCCCGAGAAGAAGAGGTCGGTTTCGAGGAAGATCTGCCCGTCGGTGATCGAGATGACGTTCGTCGGGATGTACGCCGACACGTCTCCGCCCTTGGTCTCGATGATCGGGAGGGCGGTGAGAGACCCGCCGCCGTTCTCGTCGGACAGCTTGGCTGCACGCTCGAGGAGACGGGAGTGAAGGTAGAAGACGTCCCCTGGGTAAGCCCGCGGGCCCGGAGGCCGGCGGAGCAGCAGCGAGAGCTGCCGGTAAGCGATCGCCTGCTTGGAGAGGTCGTCGTACACGATGAGGGAGTGCTCGCCGTTCTCCATCCAGTGCTGGCCCATGGCGCAACCCGAGTACGGCGCGAGGTACTGGAACGGCGCGGGGGCCGAGGCGGCCGCGTTCACGACGACGGTGTACTCCATCGCGCCGGCCTCGGTGAGTGCCCTTACGACCTCTGCAACCGTGGAGGCCTTCTGACCGATGGCAACGTAGATGCACTTCACCTGACGGTCGGTGCCCCAGCTCTCGCGCTGATTGATGATCGCGTCGATGGCGATGGCGGTCTTACCCGTCTGACGGTCGCCGATGATCAGCTGGCGCTGCCCACGGCCGATCGGAATCATCCCGTCGATGGCCTTGATGCCGGTCTGCATCGGCTCCGACACGGGCTGACGAGCGGTCACACCGGGGGCCTGGACCTCGAGTTGACGGCGGTGAGTGGTGTTGATGGGACCCCTGCCGTCGATGGGCTGGCCCAGCCCGTCCACCACGCGACCGAGGAGACCGTCCCCGACGCCGATGGAGAGGACGCGGCCCGTTCCCTTGACGGCGCCACCCTCTTCGATGTGGGACACGTCACCCAGCACGACGGCGCCGATCTCGTGCTCGTCGAGGTTCATGGCGAGGCCGGTGATCCCACCGGGGAACTCGAGCATCTCGTTCGCCATGACGCCCGGGAGACCCGTCACGCGGGCGATACCGTCACCGACCTCCTTGACCCGTCCGACCTGCTCCTGCGTGGTCGTGGGGTCGAAGTCCGTGACGTACTGCTGCAGTACTGAGGAGATGTCCTCCGCATTGATCGTCATGTCTGCCACTTAAGCTCTCACCTGCTCCTTCAACTGCTCGAGACGGCGGCGGATCGTGCCGTCTATGACCGTGTCGCCGACCCGGGCGTGGATCCCGCCGACGACGGATGGGTCGATCAGAACCTTCAGCTCGACCTTCTTGCCGGTTGCCTTCGACAGCGCGGCGGCCAGTTGTTCCCTCTGCCCCGGCTCGAGCGGCACCGCAGAGCGGACCTCTGCGAGCACCGCCTGGCGTGCCTCGGCTGCGATGGAGCTCAGCTCCTCGAGGATCTGGGGGAGCAGCCGGGCCCTGTCCTGGGCCACGATGAAAGTCAGCATCCCGAGCGTGTGCGGCGCGACCTTGCCCGCAAGGAGAGTCTCGAGGATCCGGACCCTGGTCGCGTGGTCGGTGGATTGGTCCGAAAGGGCCTGCCGCAGCTCGTGGTTCGACTCGAGGATCTTGCCGAACCTGTAGAGCTCGTCTTCGACGCGATCGAGGTCACCCTCGGCCTCGACGACCTTGAACAGGCCCTCCGCATATCCGCGTATGACGTCGTCGGCCGCCATCAGGCTCGCGTGCTCCCGTTGCCGCTCGTGGCTCCAAGGTCGCGGATGTAGTCATCCACGAGCTGGCTCTGAGTCGACCGGTCGAGGGACTTCCCGACGACCTTCTCGGCCAGGTCGACGGCCAGGCGTGCCACCTCGCCCTTCAGCTCCGAAACGGTTCGGGTGCGCTCGGCCTCGATCTGCTCCTGAGCGCGTGCAACCACTCCCTGAGCGTCCGCCTCGGCCCGTGCGATGAGGTCCTTGCGGACCTGCTCCGCAGACTGCCGGGCCTCCTCGATCACGCGGTTGGCCTCGGAACGAGCGTCGGCGAGCTGGCTCTTGTACTGCTGCAGGGTCTGCTCGGCCTCGGTCTTCGAGGTCTCCGCCCCGGTCAGCTCCGACTGGATCTGGCGCTCCCGCTCCTCGACGGCCTTGCGGATCTTCGGGAACACGAACTTCATGAGCGCTATGAGCACGAGGGCGAAGGCGAGGCTCCCGTAGATCAGCTCGGCCGGGTCCGGCAGGACCAGGTCGAGGCCGGTCGGCTCGTGAGCCTCCTCCTCTGCCGCCCATAGGAAGGCGCTGTAGAGATTGGACATTCGTTATCAGCCCCTTAGAGGATGAAGGTGAGAACGAAACCGATGAGGGCAAGGGCCTCGATGAGGGCGAACCCAAGGAACATCGTGGTCCTCGTCGTACCTGCGGTCTCGGGCTGACGGGCCATCGCCTGGATCGCGTTCGAGAACACGTTTCCGATGCCGATGGCGGCGCCGATGGCCGCAAGACCGTAGACGAGCCCCGCACCGATAGCGGTGAGTCCTGCGTCGGTCATTCCGGTTGCTGCTTCCTGTGCCAGGTTGATCATTGCCACTCCTCCTTGTCGTCTGTGCCGTGTCTAAGCGGTTGCTAGTTCCATCTCGTGGTGCTGCCCCGGCTCGCCGTGCGATGCGGTTCCGCCGGCCTCCGACCCTTCGTGATCGCCGTGGCCCTCCACGGACTCCGCTATGTAGAACGCGCTAAGCGTCGTGAAGATGTAAGCCTGGATAGTGAAGACCATCAGCTCGAACACGATGAGCAGGCAGGCCACCAGGAACGTGAGGATCCCGAGGGGGGTGCCCTTCCCGGTCGGAAGCAGGTTCTCGGTGAAGAGGATGAAGACGACCACCAGCACGTGCCCGGCCATCATGTTCGCGAAGAGTCGTATGGCGAGCGTCAGCGGTCGGATGATGAACACCGAGAACAGCTCGATCGGCGTCAGGATGATGTAGATCGGCCACGGGACGCCGGGCGGGAACAACGTGTCTTTAAGGTAGTTCAGCCCGTGGTGCTTGAACCCGAGGAAGTTGTAGATGACCCAGGTGGCGAAAGCGAGCACCGCCGGCAGCGCCATCCGTGACGTGACCGGGAACGTGATGCCCGGGATGATCTCGAGCAGGTTCGCGAAGAAGATGAAGAAGAAGACCGACGCGAGGTAAGGCGCGTACTTGACCCCGTTCGGACCGATGACGTCGATGGCGATGTTGTTCCGGACGAACATGTAGCCGGTCTCTGCCAGGAGGCCGATGCCCTTGGGCTTCACCCTCGCGCGAGCCGCTCCCAGGGCGAAGAAACCGATCGTGAGCAACGCCGCGAAGAACGTGAGGAGCACGACCCTGTTGATCTCGAACAAGGTGCCCTTGAACCAGATCGGCTCCCACAAGAACAGATGGAAAACATCAAGCTCCACTGCATCAGCTCCTTACGTCTGCTGAGTCGGACTGGACGGGCATCTTCAGGAAGGCATCTGCTGCTTCCCATGTGACGAGGAAGAGGTGAACCCCCACGAGCACGACGCCCGTGATGGTGAAGTCGACGGCGTCGGTTCGCTTCAGGAGGACGGCGGCGACGGTGAGGCCGAGGAGGCCGACGGTGAAGGCGGTCATGGCGGCGGCCACGAGGAGCTGGGGGCGGTTCTCGGCGATCCCACCGATCACGCGTCCGGCGACCCAGAGGTTGAGGAGCGAGAAGAAGAGGCCCGCGGCGCCGGAGAGCGCGGCCCGGCCCCCGCCCAATAGAGCCAGTCCGCCAAGGATGAGCGGGGCCAGCATGAGGCCTCGGCGCAACATCCTGTGGACGATCCTCAGCTCGATCAAGCTCTCTAGCTCCTTTGCTGCGTTGCGTAGTAAACGTGCAAGAAACCACCGACCCAGCCCAGAACCGCCCCGATCACCTGCGCCCACGGATCGGTGCCCAACCAGTTGTCCACCAACCGCCCGAGGAACCAGAAGAGGAAGACGGCACCCGCGAATTCGAATGCCAGGGACATCCCTTTGGCTGCCTCGGGACCTGAGCCTTTCGAGCTTCCCGGGCCGACCCGAGCTCATCTAAAAGATGCCCCTTCGGTTGTCGCCCCTGACCGCAGCGACCAAGACGGCACATCCGAAATGTGCCTTTTTGGGCTGGGAACAGGAGCATCCTATCCCACGGTCTTGCTTCCTCAGGCTGCTTCGGCGGCCTGCTTGTGAATTCTTTCACAAATCGCCCGCGGGGCGAACGCCCTCTGTTACGGGGAGATCCGGTCCTTGATGACCTTCGTGAGCAGGGGGAACAGGGTGTAGAGGACGAGAGCCGTGACGGCCAGAGGCAGGGCCCAGATGACCTCGTCCCTGTCGAGGAAGGCGAGAGCCAGGCCCG
Organism: Actinomycetota bacterium; assembly: GCA_030448085.1. Next base: position 29,583 of record JAUJNU010000010.1, read on the forward strand.
TCCCCGCGGCGAGGGTCGACCACACGTACATGACGAGAACCGCCGCCCTGTGCCCGTGCCCGAGGTCCATCAGGCGATGGTGCAGGTGCTCCTTGTCGGCGTGCCACACGCTCCTGCGCTTGCGCGCTCTCCGCACGATGGCGAACATGGCGTCGAGGAGGGGCACGGCCAGCACCGTGAGGGGGATCACGAGGGGCACGTAAGCGAGGAAGACCCCGGACGGCGAGGGTGAGGGCGCGGCCCCCGCGCTGCCGATGCCCGTCACCGTGGTCGCGCCGAGGACGAGCCCGAGCAGCATGCTCCCGGAGTCGCCCATGAAGATCCTGGCCGGATGGAAGTTGTAGCGCAAGAAGCCGAGTGCCGCCCCAACTATCAGGATCGAGAGCAGGGGGGCCGCCGAGGGAAGGGAGTACCCGAGCTCGCCGAGGCGGAACGTGTAGACGAAGAACGCCGAAGCCGCTATCGCGACGATGCCCGCGGCGAGACCGTCGAGCCCGTCCACGAGGTTCACGGCGTTCATCATGGCCACGAGCCAGAAGACGGTCAGGAGGACCGAGACGTCATCTCCCAGTGACAGGACCTGGTCCGGGAGCAGCAGGTACTCCATCTTGACCCCGGCGAGGAACAGGATCCCCGCCGTGAATATCTGCCCGGCCAGCTTCACCGGCGCGTGGATCGGGCGGAAGTCGTCGATCACACCCAAGGCGAAGATCACGATCGCGCCGATGGCGATCCCGAGGGGTTGGGACGAGCTGGTGAAGAGGTCCCGGAACTCGACCATGTTGTAGGCCACGATCCCCGCCACGAGGATCCCGAGGAAGATCGCCGTCCCGCCCAGGGTGGGGGTGGGGTTGGCGTGCACCTTCCTGTCGTTCGGATGATCGATCGCCCCTATCCGCCGGGACAGCCAGATCACGCCCGGCGTCGCGATGAAGCTCACGACTACGGCAACTAGGCCGACCAGCAGATAGGGAGTCACGGCCCTCAGCCTAGGGCGATGTGAAACATCAGGGAACGTCCGGGTAGGGCTTGAAGCGATCGCTGAGGGCGACGACGCCGGAGCGGACCGCGCTCTTCCCCTCTTCAGTGTCGTCCTTCAGAGCCCGGGAGATCAGGCGGGCGACCTCCGAGACCTCCGTCTCCTTCATCCCGGTGGTGGTGATAGCCGGGGTGCCGATCCGGATGCCGGAGGCCACGAACGGCTTCTCCGGGTCGTAGGGGATCGCGTTCTTGTTGACGGTGATCCCCACCTCGTCCAGGCGAGCCTCTGCGACCTTCCCGGTAAGGCCGACCGGCCGCAGGTCCACCAGCATCAGATGGTTGTCGGTTCCCCCGGAGACGATCCTCAGGCCCTCCTCCGTGAACGTCTCCGCCATCGCCCGGGCGTTCGCCACGACCTGGTGCGCGTAGGTCTTGAACCCGTCCGATGCCGCCTCGGCGAAGGCCACGGCCTTCGCCGCGATCGAGTGCATGAGAGGGCCGCCCTGCCACCCCGGGAACACGCTCTTGTCGATCGCCTTGGCGTGCTCTTCGCGGCACATGATCATGGCGCCCCTCGGCCCCCGAAGCGTCTTGTGGGTCGTGCAGGTGACCACGTCGGCATGCTCGACCGGGTTCGGGTGGGCGCCACCTGCGACCAGCCCGATGAAGTGGGCGGCATCGACCACGAACAGAGCCCCGACCTCGTCGGCGATCGACCTGAATGCTGCGAAGTCCCAGATCCGGGAGTAAGCGGTGGCGCCGGCGACGATCAGGCGCGGGCGCTCCCTCAGGGCGATGTCCCGCACCTCGTCGAGGTCGATGCGCTCGTCCTCCTGGCGCACCCCGTAGGAGACGATCCTGAACATCTTGCCGGTGAAGTTCACGTGGGAGCCGTGCGTCAGGTGCCCCCCGTGTGCGAGCTCCATCCCCATGAAGGTGTCGCCTGGCTCGAGGAAGGCGAAGAAGGCCGCGGCGTTCGCGGACGCGCCCGCGTGCGGCTGTACGTTGACGTGCTCGGCGTTAAAGAGCTTCTTGGCGCGCTCGATGGCGAGGTTCTCGACTACATCGACGTGCTCACAGCCCCCGTAGTAGCGCTTGCCGGGATAGCCCTCGGCGTACTTGTTGGTGAGAGGGGTCCCGAGAGCGGCGAGGACGGCCGGGGAGGAGAAGTTCTCGGACGCGATCAGCTCGATC
>JAUJNU010000098.1 GCA_030448085.1 Actinomycetota bacterium
CGAACTCGAGACCGTCGTAGGTGTGGTCCTTGCGGTTGCGGAAGCCGTAGATCCCGAGCGTGCCCGGGTCCTTCGACGTCATCATGCACGCCCAGGCCGGCACCGTGATCGGCGGGACGATCGACTCGAGGGGACCGAACACGCCGTTCTCCCGCAGCTTGGTCAGGTTCGGGATGTCGCCGGCGTACTCGTCGAAGATGTGCTCGGGCGGGGCGCAGTCGAGGCCGATCACCATCACGCGGCGCTCGCCGTTGGCACGCGCGGAGACCGCGTTCTTCTTCTCGGTCACCGCCTGAGAGGCAGAGGAGACAGCTTCCTCCCCCTTCTTCTTGAGCTTGTCGAGTAAACCCATCGGCTACGCCGATGCCTTCGCACGCTCGGCCTCGATGAGGATCCGCGCGACCTCTGGACGCGAGAACTCCGACGGGGGCTCGGTGCCCTCGCCGAGCATCTCGCGGACCTGAGTGCCCGAGAGGTGCACGTGATGGCTGCGGTCGTGGGGACACGTCTTGGCGGACGCCATGCCCTCGCACTCGTTGCAGAAGAAAGTGTGCTCGAACTTCAGCGGACGGATGCCCAGCTCTTGCTCGTCGAAGCGGTCGAACATCTCTTGTGCCTCGTAGGTGCCGTAGTAGTCGCCCACGCCTGCGTGGTCGCGTCCGACTATGAAGTGGGTGACGCCGTAGTTCTTGCGCAGCAGCGCGTGCCAGATCGCCTCGCGCGGCCCCCCGTAACGCATCGCCGCGGGGAACACGGAAAGGATCACCCGATCGTGCGGATAGTAATTCTCCATCAGGACCTCGTAGCACTTCATGCGCACCTCTGCAGGGATGTCGTCACCCTTGGTTCCACCGACCAGCGGGTGGATCAAGAGACCGTCGACACCTTCGAGCGCTACCTTGGTCAGGTACTCGTGGGCGCGGTGGATCGGGTTCCTCGTCTGGAAAGCGACGAGGGTCTTCCAGCCGCGTTTCGCGATCTCTTCACGAACCTGCAACGGCGTGAGGCGATAGTCCGCGAACTCATGCGAGAAGACGTTCTCCAGAACCGTTACCTCGCCACCGACGTACTTCGGGCCCTGCGAATAGATGTGCGCGACGCCTGGATGTTTGTCCTCGGTGGTCTTGTAGCACTTTGTCGCCTCATCTTTGGGGTCGTACGAGTAGATGTCTTCGATGTCGATGATCGCGACCGGCTTGCCTTCATGCACGATGGCCGCGCGGCTCCCCGGCGCGAGGTTCGCCAGCTCCTCTTCGGTGGGAGACAGGGTGATCGGAAGGCTCCAGGGCACGCCGTTCGCCAGACGCATCTCGTTCACCACCGAGGTGTAGTCCGCCTCCTTCATGAAGCCCCGGTTGGGAGACACCGCTCCCACCGCGAGCAATTCGAGGTCCGAGAGGATGCGGCGAGAGCCCGCCTCGATCGTCGGAAGCGAAGCGGCCTCTTGCGCCAAACGTGCGGCTTCCTCGCGAGGAGCCATCCGGAGCTCTAAGGCTCCACCGTGAGGCTCGTTGCCCGGGACGTCTTTCAGCGTGGTCATAGCTGTCTCCAATCGCTCGACGGAATCCACGAGGTCGGGAGGCGAGAGAGGCACCATCGGGCGCACACTCCCAGCGCACTCCTATAGCACTCCTAGGGTAGCAAACACGCGCCGCAGACGCCAGCTAGGAGGGAACCACGCCTCCCAGACGACGGTTGACGGCGTCGAGAGTGGCGCGGACGCACGTTTCGGTCACGGGCCCCCCTCTGGTGAGGGCGCCGCCCAGCACATCGAACTTCTGCTCCTCTTGCACGACGACCAGGACGGCCTCTTGCTCGCCCAAGCTGACCAGAGCGGCCGTCTTCAGCTTGAAGTGGACCTCGGGAACCAGGGTTCGCACCGCGCCGAGGGTCGCCTCGGCCAGAACCTTGAGCCCGTGGGGCGTCTTCTCCGACGACGACGTTCCCACGACCTCGCTTTCGGAGCTTCCTAGGGCGACGACCGCCTGGGACTGCCAGCTACTAGAGGTGAGGGCGACTCGCCGCAGGGCCGGGCGGCTCCTCCCCGGCGCGGCCGGGGCTGGGGTCGAAGCAGGAGCAGGAGTCGTGGCGGCGGGCGAGGGGGTCAGGGGGCCGTGGGATCGGGCGTCCTGCTCGGCGACCTCGGCGGCTCGCTCCAGCGACTCGAGGTCGCCGAAGTAGGACTCGGCCTCGAGCTCGAAGACGAACACCTGACTGACTGGAGAGCCGAGGTCCCGATGCGCGATCTCGTTCAAGATCTGGGATTGCACCGCGTCCCGGTCCGTTCCTACCTGGGTGAACGCCTGGATCTCCGAGGGGGTCCCGTCACTGGTGCGCAGGATGACGCAGCCCAGCACCCCGGGCAGCTGCTTTATCGAGGCTTCGAGATCCTCTAGGTCGGTATGGCTCATCTGTCCCCCCCGGGGCTCGGTCACCTCCGCACTATAAGTGCCCTAGGGCCCAGCAAAGGGGCAAAGAGATGCACCCGCCGAGCCTTCGTCCCGGCCGAAACCGGTTTACGACTCAA
>JAUJNU010000011.1 GCA_030448085.1 Actinomycetota bacterium
GATCGAGAACATCCCCGGCGTCAGCGAAGTGACGGTTCTGGGGATCGAGGACGACGAGTACGGGCAGGTCCTCGCCGCTTTCGTCGTGGGCAACGTGACGGTGAAGAAGATACGGGACACCTGCAAAGTGGAGCTCGCATCGTTCAAGGTCCCCCGCAAGATCAAGGTCGTGCCGGAGCTCCCCCGCACCAGCACCGGCAAGGTCCTGAAGAGGGAGCTCGTGAAGAGCCTCTAACCCGCCGGATCCGCTTCCTCTTCAGGAATCAGTACCGTCCTTCGAGCCTCTACTCACTCAGAAGTTGGGTGCGGAGGGTTTTCTTGTCGATCTTGCCGACCGGGGTCTTGGGGATCTCGGTCACGATCCGGACCTCGGCCGGGATCTTGAATTTGGCGAGGTTCGAGGTGCACAACTCCATCAGCTCCTCCGTTGCGACCGAGGACCCTGCGCCGAGGACGACGAGGGCCACCGGTTCCTCGCCCCATCTCTCGCTGGGCCGCCCCACGACGGCCGCCTCCACCACGGCTTCATGCTTCAGCAGGAGCCCCTCGACGTCGGCGGGATAGACGTTGAAGCCGCCTCGGATGATGAGGTCCTTCTTCCTGTCGACTATCCACAGATGCCCATCCGCGTCCAACCGGCCCATGTCGCCGGTGTGGAACCACCCGTCCCGGACCACCTCCGCAGTTGCCTCTTCGTTCCGCCAGTAGCCCAACATCACGTTGGGCCCCTTGACCGTGATCTCACCCACCTCGTCTGGTGCGAGTGGCTCCCCCTCTTCGCCGGCGATCTTCACCTCGACCCCGTCGATGACGGCGCCGACCGATCCGATCTTTCGCGTGCCGTCCGCGATCGACGACGGCGACTGCACGGCAACGGTCGGCGAGGTCTCGGTCAGGCCGTAGCCCTGGACGATCCCGCACGACGGCACCCGCTCCTCGAACGCCCGCAACACCTCGTGGGGCAGGACCGCGGCCCCCGAAGTGATCGAACGCAAGGAAGACAGGTCGTGGTCCTCGAGCGGCATCATCAGGAGGAACTGCAGCATCGTCGGCACCAGCGCCATCCGCTCGACCTCGTGCTCGGCGACCAGAGGCAGGATCTGCGAGGGGTCGAACCACCTCAGCATCACGCCCTTGCCCGGATTGAGCGCGCCGAGGATCGACACGTGCAACCCGAACGTGTGTGACATGGGAAGCGTGAGGAGGCCGGCCTCCCCCGCCTTCAGCTCGCTCGCCTCCGCCGCCCTGCGAGCGGTCCACTCGAGGTTGTCGTGCGAGAGCATCACGCCTTTTGAGGAGCCGGTGGTGCCGCCCGTGTAGAGGAGGGCGGCCAGGTCATCCGGGGCCCGCTCCAGGAGCCCCGCCTCACCTTTGTTCTCTAGGTCGGTCCAGGGGACGGTGCCCTCTGCGCCCTCGACCGACACGATCGCCTTCAAGGTCACCACACCCTCCGCTGCGGCTTGCAGAGACGGAAGGAGCTCGTGGCTCGTGACGCAGACCTTGGCCTCGGAGTCTTCGATGATGCGTCTGATCTCGGGCGGCGGTAACAGGAAGATGATCGGTGTCACGGCGGCACCGATCCGCCACGCCGCCCAGTAGGTGATGCTGACCTCGGGGCAGTTGGGAAGGAGGACAGCAACCCTGTCTCCAGGCTCGACGCCGAGGCTCTGGAGGCCCGCTGCGACCCGCTTCACCCGATCGGAGATCTCCGCCGAGGAGTGCCAGCGGCCTTCGAAGAATAGGGAGTCGTAATCCCCGAACTCCGTTACTTGGTCCTCGATCAAACGACCGACATTCATGATCATCTCCTTCGTCGCGTCCGGGGGGCCGTAATCTACCCACCATGCCTAGGTTCGGCTACGACGGGTTCGATATCGCCTTCGATCAACGGGGACGGAAGAGGGGCTCGGCGGAGCGGCCGATCGTCCTCATCCACGGCCTGTTGTTCCCACGAACCCATCACACATCTCTCGCCGACGCCTTGGCCGAGCGCGGCAACAGGGTGATCCTCATCGACCTCTTGGGGCACGGCGACAGCGATCAGCCGCAGCACATGCGCCATTACACGATGGAGATCTTCGGACGGCAGGTGATCGCGCTGCTGGACCACCTCGACATCCCCGAGGCCGTCATCGGGGGGACGTCGCTCGGCGCGAACGTCACGCTCGAGGCGACGAATCACGCCCCCGACAGGGTGAAGGCGATGTTCCTCGAGATGCCCGTCCTCGAGAGAGCCGCTCCCGCCGCGGCGATGATCTTCCTGCCGCTGACGATCGCTTACGCAGAAGGCTCGACCGCCTTCCGCTGGGTCAGCCGGGTGATGCGGGCGGTGCCCCGGGGGCTCACCCTTTACTGGGACGTGATGCTGGACCTTCTCTCTCGCGACCAGGAGCCGTCTGCGGCGATCCTTCACCTGCTGACGGGACGCCTCGCTCCCCACCACGACGACCGGGTGAAGATCGACAAGAGGACGTTGATCATGGCCCACCCCCGCGACCTGCTTCATCCGTTCTCCGACGCGGCGGCGCTTCATCGCGAGCTGCCGAACTCCGAGCTGATCAGGGCCCGGCACTTCTTCGAGCTTCGGTTCGCCCCGAACAGGCTGTCCGACTTGATCGCCGACTTCCTCGACGAGGTATGGGCGACATGAAGCCACGCAAGGCCGAGCCATGCGTGGTGGTGATCTTCGGGGCCTCGGGCGACCTCGCTTCGCGAAAGCTCGTACCCGCGCTCCACAACCTGCAGATGGAGGGCCTGATACCCGAGTCCCTCGCGGTGATCGGCACCTCCAGGACCGAGTACGGAGACGCCGAATTCCAGAAGCAGATGCACGAGGCGGTTGAGGAGCACTCGCGCATCAAGCCGACAGACGCCGGATGGGAGACGTTCTTCTCCGACATCCACTACATCCCGGGAGACCTCAACAAAGAAGAGACGTTCGCCGCCATAGGCAAGAAGCTCGAGGAGATCGACGAGAAGAACGGGACGAAGGGCAACAGGGTCTGGTATCTCGCTACGGCGCCCTCTTTCTTCAGCATGACGGCGAAGGGGATCGCCAAGGCGGGGCTGCTCGCGACCGGCGGCTGGCACCGTCTCGTGATCGAGAAACCGTTCGGGCACGACCTCGCCTCAGCGAAAGAGCTGCTGGGCGAGCTGCAAGAGGATTACGCCGAGGACCAGATCTACAGGATCGATCACTACCTCGGTAAAGAAACCGTTCAGAACCTGCTGGTCTTCAGGTTCGCGAACGCGATCTTCGAGCCGTTGTGGGACCGCCGCTACATCGACCAGGTCCAGATCACGGTGGCGGAGTCGATCGGGGTGGAACAGAGAGCCGGTTTCTACGAGAGCATCGGCGCGCTCCGCGATGTGGGGCAGAACCATCTCCTTCAGCTGCTGGCATTGACGGCCATGGAGGCGCCGATCGCGTGGGACGCGGACGCTATCCGCAACGAGAAGGTCAAGGTCCTCAGAGCCGTGCGCCGGCTGGGACAGGATGAATGTCAGGACGGAGTGGTCCGGGGGCAATACGCGGGCTACCGCTCGGAGGAGGGGGTGGACGCTCACTCGTCCACCGAGACGTTCATCGCGATGAAGCTCCTCATCGACAACTGGCGGTGGGCGGACGTTCCCTTCTACCTGCGGACCGGCAAGAAGCTTCCCGAGCGCGAGACCGAGGTCGTGATCCAGTTCAAACGCGTACCCCACCTCATGTTCAAGAAGACATCGGTGGAGGAGCTCGAGCCGAACGTCCTCATCATCAGGGTCCAGCCGGACGAGGGGATAACCCTGACGTTCGGGGTCAAGGTGCCGGGCCCGGATGTAGAGGTGCGCACCGTCGATATGGAGTTCGATTACGAGAGTGACTTCGGGTCCGGCTCCCCGGAGGCCTACGAGCGCCTGTTGCTCGACTGCATCCTCGGGGACGCCACGCTCTTCACCCGCTCCGACGAGATCCTCGAGGCATGGGAGATAGGCGACCCCGTGCTGGCGTACTGGGCGCAGGGCGGCAGGCCCGCCTTCTACGAAGCCGGGGACTGGGGGCCGGACGCCGCCCTCGAGCTCCCCCGGCGGGACGGTCACCGCTGGAGGCCCAGATGAGCTTCAGGACTGAGATCTACCCGTATCCCAGCTACGCGACCGAGGCCGCCGGGGTGATAGGCCGGCACCTTCCGGCGCAAGGGTCCGTCGTCCTCACCGGGGGCACGACGGCAGCCAAGGTCTACCCGGTCCTGGCGCGCGGGGGCCACGACTGGTTCCGCTTGGACGTCACTTTCTCAGACGAGCGCTGCGTCCCGCCCGAGCACGAAGAGAGCAACTACAAGATGGCCTGCGGCCTGCTCCTCGAGGTTGCCGCTCCCGCAGCCATCCACAGGATGCCCGGCGAGCTGGACCCGGAAGAGGGAGCGGCCCACTTCCACCGCACGATCGCTCCCGCGGCGTCCAAGGGGTTCGACCTCCTGCTGATCGGCATGGGCGCAGATGCTCACGTCGGGGCGATGTTCCCTCACTCACCTGCTTTGGGAGAGCAGGATCTCTACTGCCGGGCGGTCGACAGGCCCGATGGGATGCGAGGTCTCACGTTGACGCCTCCGGCGATGCTGGGGGCGAAGAAGATCCTCGTGCTCGTCACGGGTGAGGCCAAGGCCGAGACGGTGAAGCGCGTGATCCAGGGAGGCGAGACCCCAGACACCTGCCCCGCCCGGCTGCTCGTCCCGCACCCGGACGTGACTTTCCTGCTGGACCGGGCGGCAGCCTCGGCCCTCTAGGCCGGGCTCGGGCGTCAAGCCTGAGGGAAGCTTTAACGGCCGGGAAACGGTCACGAAACAAACGTGAAACACCGCCGCCATTACATCCTCTCCAACGTTCCCGAAGGAAGGATGCACATGGATACCGGCGACACGACGTTCGTTTTGGTCTCTTCCGCCCTCGTCATGTTCATGACGCCGGGCCTCGCCCTCTTCTACGGGGGCATGGTGAGGGCCAAGAACATCCTCGGCACTCTGATGCAGAGCATCTTCGCCCTGGGCCTCGTATCGATCCTGTGGGTCGTGATCGGCTACACGCTGGCGTTCGGCCCGGACAAGGGGGGCTTGATCGGCGGCCTCGATTTCCTCGGCTTCAGCGGAGTGGGGGCCGAGCCCAACGCCGACCTGGCACCGACGATCCCCCACACGACGTTCGCCATCTTCCAGATGATGTTCGCGATCATCACCCCCGCCCTCATCACCGGAGCGTTCGCAGAGCGGATGAAGTTCTCCGGCTACGTCGCCTTCACGGCCCTGTGGCTCGTGCTCGTTTACGCGCCGGTCGCACACTGGGTGTGGGCCCCCGGAGGCTGGATCCGTGAGCTCGGGGTCCTCGACTTCGCGGGCGGCACCGTCGTTCACATCAACGCCGGCATCGCGGCCCTCGCCTCGGTGCTCGTGATCGGCAAGCGGAAGGGCTTCGGCCGGGACGCTTTCGTACCGCACAACCTGCCTCTCACGATCCTGGGGACCGGGATCCTCTGGTTCGGGTGGTTCGGCTTCAACGCCGGCAGCGCCCTCGGGGCCAGCGGCCTCGCTTCCTCGGCGTTCCTCGCGACGAACATGGGGGCCGCAGCCGGAGCTTGCGGCTGGGCTCTCATGGAGTCCCGCAAGGACCGCAAGCCCACGACGCTGGGCGTCGCATCGGGAGCGGTGGCAGGGCTCGTGGCGATCACCCCGGCAGCAGGGTTCGTAGGACCGATGGCCGCCATAGCGATCGGGGCCGCGGGTGGAGTCATCTGCGCAGCCGCCGTGCGCCTGAAGTTCCGGTTCGGCTACGACGACTCGCTCGACGTGGTCGGCGTGCACCTCGTGGGCGGGATCGTTGGTGCGCTCCTCACCGGCGTCTTCGCAGACGCAGCCCTTAACCCGGCGGGCGCCGACGGCCTCCTCGCCGGCGGCGGCGTGGCTCTGCTCGGCAAGCAGGTGATCGGTATCGCAGTGACGCTCGTCTTCTCTTTCGTGGCGAGCTTCGTGCTCCTGAAGCTGGTCGATGCGACGGTCGGCCTGAGGGTGACAGAGGAAGAAGAGCACCAGGGTCTCGACCTCACGATGCATCAGGAGACGGGGTACGCGCTCTCGGACGGGGGCGGGTCGGCGGTCCATGCGCCGGCGGCCACGGCTTCTTCACATACCGCCGGCGTGCCGGTGGCAAGGGCGGGTGAGGCCTGATGAAGGTGGTCATCGCAGTTGTGAAGCCGTTCAAGCTCGAAGACATCAAGGAGGCACTGCAGGGGACGTCGGTACAGGGGATGACGATCTGCGACGCCAGGGGTTTCGGGCGCCAGCGAGGCCACACCGAGGTTTACAGGGGGGCCGAGTACCAGGTCGACTTCATCCCCAAGACGAGGATCGAAGTGGTCGTCGACGACGATCAGGTGGACGAGGTCGTGAAGGCGATAGTCGGAGCGGCGGAGACCGGCACGATCGGTGACGGGAAGGTCTGGGTCGTGCCGGCGGAGCAGGTGATCCGGATACGCACGGGAGACAGGGGCCGCGACGCTCTCTGAGCTCCGGGCCGCCGCGGCGGTCACTCCCCGAACGGGTACCGAGGTAGCTCGCCGGCGGGCACTGAGGGTCGATGAGGCCCTCGGGCAGCTCGCCGCAGGAGCCTTGTCAGAGGACGGTGGGGTCGCGCTCGTCGCGGTAGGCGGCTACGGACGGGGCGATCTCTCCCCCCACTCGGACCTCGACATCCTGTTCGTGAACCGGCCCCGGGCCGACGTCCGGGACGAGGTGCTGAAGGCGATCCTCTACCCGCTGTGGGATGCGGGGTTCGCCCTCGGTCATGCAGTCGTATCGCCGGCCGGAGCCGTCGACAGGGCAGAGAGGGACCTTCACGCGGCCACATCGCTCCTCACGGCTCGATTCGTGGCCGGGGACCGGTCCCTCGTCGAGGACCTCGAGCGACGGCGAGACCGCTGGCTGGCGAGACGCAAACGCCAGGTTCTCCTTCGCCTGACCCTGGCGCTGAAGGAGCGACACGAGGGCGTGCAGCGCCTGGGGTGGACGCTGGCCCCGCACCTCAAGGAGGACGCCGGGGGTCTACGCGACGTGCATGCGATCGGCTGGCTCGCGGCGGCAGGAGGAGAGGTGGAGCCGCTGTCACCGGCCGTCGTCGAGGCGCGCTCCCTGCTGCTGGCGGCTCGTGAGGCTCTGCACGGAGAGCTGCCTCGCCCGAGCGACAGGATCCGCTCGGACCTGCAGGCCACGGTGGCAGAGCGGCTCGGGTTCGCCGGCGAGCAGCCTACCCACCAGCTGATGATCCTCGTGCACCGGGCGGGACGGGTGATCGAGTCGGAGGTCAAAGCGGCGATGGAGAAGGTTCAGGAGTCGATGGCGAGGGGGCCGCGGAGATCGGGGAGCTCGGCAGCCATCAACGCCTTCGTGCGGCTGGAGGACGGTTACCTGACGACGGGATCGAGCGGGGCCGAGGCGGCGCTCGCGCTCGTTGCTGCTCATTCCACGACCGGGCGGCCCGTTGCCCGGAGGGCCCTCGCGACCGCCAAGGACAGCTTCGAGGGGCAAGTGCGTTGGTCCGGGTCCCTCCTCGCGTCCTTCTGCGAGCTCCTCGAGGGAGGGCATGCCCTGGCAGCTTTGGAGATGCTCGACGATCTGGGGGCCATGACCCGGTTGATGCCGGAGTGGTCGGCTGTGCGGGGGCAGATACAGAACGACCCCTGGCACCGCTTCACGGTGGACGGGCACTTGTTCACGACGGTCGCAGAGACCCGTCGCTCGATCGAGGAGGATCCCGTGGCGGCCGCGGCCGTCCGGGAGGCGGAAGCCACGAGATCGCTGTTCGTCGCCGCGCTCCTCCACGACATTGGTAAGGGGTCGGGGGGCGACCACTCGATCGAGGGCGAGGCGATGGCCCGCAGGATCGCCTCGCGCATCGGGCTGTCGGCTGAAGAAGTCGATGCCGTGGCTGCCCTCGTCCGCCATCATCTCCTTCTTGCGGACACGGCAACGAGGCGGGACACCGACGACCCTGCGGTCCTGGCTGGAGTGGCCCGCCTCGTCGGCAGCCCCGACCGTTTGCGCCTCCTCTACGTCCTTACGAGGGCCGACGGGCTGGCGACGGGCCCCCTCGCGTGGGGCGACTGGAAGCAGTCGCTCGTGGCCGACCTCTATCGGAAGGTGATCTCCTGGATGGAGTCAGAAGAGCGGGGGTGGGGCCGGACGGGGGAAGCGGGATCGGGGGAGGCGGCCTCAGAAGCCGGGCCGGGGGAAGAGGGCCAGCCCCGGGAAGGCCGGTCCGGCGGCGCCCCCGAGGGGGCTCGGATGCTCGAGTCCCTCCCCCCCTCCTACGCTCACTCCTCATCGAGCGAGGAGATCGAGCAGGAGATGGAGCTCCTGCTCCGCGCCCCCGAGCAGGGTGAGGTGGGGGTCGCGTTCAGGGAGCGGTCTCCCGCCAGGGGCTCCTTGAGCGTGTGCTTCCGGGATCGGCCGGGGGCTCTCGCCCGGACGGCGGGGGTGCTGGCGCTACACAGGGTCGACGTGCTGGGGGCCCTCGCCTACTCGACCTCGGACGGGCTCGCCCTCGAACGCTTCGAGGTAGAGCTCCGCCCCCCGTGAGGCCGACCCCGGGTCGAGGCGGACCTGCGGGACGCCGTCACAGGCCGGTGGAGCTGCTTCCTCTCGCGCGGACGCCGGCGGACTACCGAACTGGGCCGGAGGTCGTCCCCCAGGTGAGGGTGCTGAGGGACGAGTCCGAGCACTCGACGGTGATCGAGGTGCGGGCCGCAGACGCTGTGGGCCTCCTCTACTGCATCTCCTCCGCCCTCACCGACCTCGACCTCGACATCCACCTCGCGAAGATCGACACCCGGGGGGAGCGTGTCGTCGACGTCTTCTACGTGAGGTCGGTGACCGGAGGAAAGCTGGACGAGGCCCAGGAGAAAGAGGTGCCGGGGGCGATCTCCTACCGCGTCCGAAGGCTCCTCGGCGGGCCCTGAGCCGCGCCTCAGCTGCTTCTTGTCGAACTATCGGACACATACGGGCGCTGTATCCACTCAGAAGTTGGGGCGGGGGTGCCGATAAGAGGAGGGACATCTCCGGGAGGCCGACTTGGGGCTCAAGTGATCCACCCAAGATGCCGAAAGAGAAGGAGTATCCAGTGACAAGGGCAAACCCACGGTGACGTGGGGACGCAAAGCCAGGGGCCCGTCTGTTTCAGAGGGGTTGCCCAGCCACCGAATGGAGAGGGTAATGAGGAACTACAAGCGGATCTTCGTAGCAGTCTCGACCATGGTCATCGCGCTGAACATGCTGCCGGCCTCGGGATCGAGCCCCGGTACCTCCCAAGCCGTCTTCGGCGCGACCGCCATGGGGGCCACGGGAGACAACCCGTGCTACGACTTCAGGCCGAAGGAGCGCGGTTTCAAGCGCAAGATCAACAACTCGCGGAACAACGCGGGCCTCGGCGGGCTCAAGCTCGACCCCGAGCTCTCCAAGGCAGCTCGCAAGCACACCTACGAGATGGTCAACAAGCAGATCCTCGAGCACACCACCTCGACCCAGCTGAGGAACCGTGTGACCAACTGGTCACTCCTCGGCGAGAACGTCGGAGTCGGTGCCACCGTCGACTCACTGCACAACGCCTTCATGAACTCCCCGGCTCACCGGGCGAACATCATGCTCTCGGGCTTCCGTAACGTCGGGGTCGGGACCGCCTCCAAGGGCGGACGGCTCTGGGTGACCGTGATCTTCGAGTCGGTCAGCAACCCCGGCACCACGCTCCGGATGCCGAACTGCTAGGAGTCACTCTCCGCTAGGAAAGCCTCAGTTCAGATTGGCCCGGTTCGAATAATCGAGCCGGGCCTCTTCGTTACTCGGACCGGAAGCTGGACCCCAGGTTGTACGAGCCGGTCGGCAGAAGGTAGGAGAAGTGCTCAGTAACCTCACCGCCCGGGTTCAGGACGATGTCGAGTGGACCCGAGCTGAGCGTCGCTGCGGCACCTCCGGGCCCGGTCACCTCGTGAAGGACCCTGCCCCTGACGACGACGCGGCGGTCGGCGGTCGTGTTGCGAAGCACCACGACGACCTCCACCGTCCCGGCACCCTCGGAGACTGACGAAACGATCTCGACGCCATCGTCGGGGCCGATCAGCACAGAGGAGGTTGCCCGCTCGATGCCGCTCCCGTCCGACCAATCCATGGTGAGCGTGTTGTCGGCGCGTCGAGAAGCGAGCCTGTCGCTGGGAAGGTCCTCTGCCGGAACCTCCACGACCTCTACCTGGCGGACGAGCGAAGTCACGGTTACCGGCTCCGGCTGCACCGCAACGGTCGACGGCACCGGGAGCGTCGTGCTCGTGGAGGCTGCCGTTCCGTTCCCGTTGTCGCCTGCGGGGCCACCGTCTTGCCCACCGTCTGGCTCACCACCTGACTGACCCTCGCCTTCGTCCTCCTCGTTCTCGATCCGCTTGCCGAGGACCGTGTCCGACGGCGAGGGGGAGGGGGACGGACCGGCGGTGGTTGCGGCTTCCTCTCCCTGCGAGGCGACATCACTGGGTGGGTCCGAGGCAACGCAAGCCGCCATGAGGACGGCCAGAGCGAGCATCAGGATGCGCGGGTCCATGCGTCGGCGAGGCATGAACGCAAGCGCGACACCGAGGCCGATGAGCGCAAAGCCCCCGAAGACGAAGGGAAGTGGATCGCTACCCGTGTTCGGGAGCCCGCTCGGAGCCCCGGCGACGCGATCTGCTTCGGCTGCCGGGACCGTCACGGGGGGGCCGGGAACGGTCACCTTGACAGACTTGTACGTAACTACCTTCTTCGGGACGAGCGGCACAGGGTTGTCCGCCGGAGCCCTCTTGCTGGTGGCGAGGAAGGTCTCGGCCGCAGCGCTCTTAGCCCGCGCATCCGGAACCTTCAACTTGGCCTCAGCAAGAGCGCGGAAGTCACCAGGCTTTTGCACAGGTGCCTGCCACGGAAGGTCGATCGCCTCGCCACCCTTCAGCTCGCCGAGGACCCAGACGATGTCCGTGGTGCCTCCGCCGAGAGGGGTGTTCACAGCCACAGCATCAACGCCATCGAGGATCGGGACGGCCGGGAGGCCCAGCTCGGCGGGCACCTTTCCGATGACCACAGCCCCTTCGAGCTTGTGGGGGCCGGGGTTCGTCACCCGGAGGTTGAAATGGGCGTCGTCGCCGACCTGGACCAGGAGCTCCTCGGCCGTGGCGGTGAGCTCGGCCTCGGCGACCTCGCCACCGTCACCGCCGTCATCCGGCGGGAGGGTCGTAGTGGTCGTGGGGAGGGTGGTCGTTGTGGTGTCGTTCGTCTCCTGAACCACCGTGGTCGTCGTGTCTGCCGGGATCGTGGTCGTGGTCTCGGGCGGAAGTGTCGTGGTCGTGGTCGTGGGCGGGAGCGTCGTGGTAGTGGTGTCGAGCGTGGTCGTCGTCGTGTCGGCGGCGCCCTTCGGCAGCTCGTCCTTCGGCTGCGAGAGGGCGTGGGATCCTCCCGCAAGGGCAAGGACAAGTGTGAGGATCGATGCTGCTGTAACGATGCGCCGGACGACTAACAACGAGGGCCTCCTGGTAAGGCGAGCGAAATGGAGGTTCCGGGAACCATCTTGCCCGGTTCTGACGTCTTCGGTGTCGATCCCACTGCTCGTGTCCGCTATCGCTACCCGGCACAGCCTTCGCTATTGGGCCTGCCAGGCTTATAGGGTAGCTCCGTTCCGAGACTATTGTCAACAGCTGTTAATTATTGTTGCTGGTGCTCGTTTACATCGCTGCTGGCCAGCCTCGCTGGAGCGCCCGACTATCCGTCTGCCCGGAAGTAGATATCCCTGCTCCGGCCTCTTCCATGGTCGTCGTCGGGCCCGAAAGTGGCTCTTGCCTTGTACAGGGCGCCCGCCACCGGCGAGGTGAAGCGGGCCACGAACCGGCCGGCCTCGTCGAGCCTGGGCCTCGCCTCCGTCACGAGGTCGGGGCCGCTCCTTCTCATCCGGAAGATCCTCACGCGGGCTCGTTCGCCCGGGTGTGCCGGGAGGACCGCACCGTTCAGGTTCACCGCCGCGGTGCCCGCCGGGTAATGGGTCACCCCGTCACTGCCCTGCTCACCGCCGACAGGTGCGATCCTGACGCGGGGAACGACGATGGCCTCCACCGAGCGGCTGGACGACTCCCAGGTCGCCTGGTCCCCCCCGTAAGAGGTAGCCACCTTAGTGTTCTTCTCGGGGGTCATCCTGAAGCTGTAACGCCCTTCGAGGCCGGTCCGAACGAGCCTGGCCGACCTCCTCCACCTGTCCCGGGGGGTGCGGGTAAAGAGACTGAGCTCCCGGCCCGGGAGGGGGGTGCCCGCCTCGTCCTTCAGCCTCCCCCGAACAACCAGGTCGTCGCCGTAGGCGATCTCCTGCACCTTCGGCCGAAGGGACAGCCAGGTCGTGGACCTCTGCAAGGTTGTCTCGGCCGCCACGTCCCGGCGGATGTTGGGAAGGGCCCGATAGGCATAGTCGCCGGGGCACGCCGTGGCCCCCGCATCCCTGTGCCCGGCGATCCTCGGCAGGACCTTCGAGACGCCCGTTTCTGGGTTTCGATACGTGTGAGTGGACTCGGGGTCCAGGTTGTGGCGGTCCGCCTCCCAGGCCAGCAGTTGCACCAGCGACTCGCGGGTCTCGGGCCTTTCCCCCAGCCTCACCTGGGAGTAGTTGCCCATGAGGCTGACACCGACGCTCCCCGAGTTGAACCCGGAGACGTGCGCGCCCGCGACGGCGCGGCCCTCGAGGTCCTCCGAGTCGTGGGTCTCCCAGCGGCGGTAGTCGCGCGCCCAGCGGCCTTCGAAGATCGTCCCGTCCGGCCCGATCACGAAGTTGTAGCCGATATCGCACCACCCCCGGCTCTGCGTGTGGAAGTGGTAGATCGCTCGCATCTCTGCATTGAGATCGGTGGGGGTGTTGTTCGTCACCGTGAGGTGCACGAACAGCTGCTGCACCGGATAGTGGGCCGGCCTGCACCCTCTTAGGGACTCGTCGGCGCCCCACTCTTGCCTCGTGACGATATCGGGAGTGGTCGCCGAAGCTTCGGCGTCGGCGGGTGCCCATGTGGTGGTGACGGGCCCGTCGAGAGTGTTCACGTAGTCGAGCCGAACATCGCTCGCGTCGCCGATCGGCTGCCACTCGATCCCGGCCGCACGGTCGACCGACATGATCCCGCTGTAATGGCGGTTCCCGTCTTCGAGGTCGTGCGACTGCCACGAGTTCCGCCACCTCGTGATGCCACCCGGCCCCGTCGTGCGGAAGCGCACGCCGGCGTCCTCGGAGCCCACCCACGTGAACATGATGTGCGTTGGAGCGAAACCCAGTGCCGGTACCGCGCCGGGCCGCCCGAGGACGGTCGACCCCGACAGGGTCTTGGGGGCCGAGAACGCTCGCAGCGGTGTGACCAGGCCCGGCACGAGCAGGGTCGCGGTCAGCGCGACCAGGACGAGTAAGCGGGAAGCAAGCCGCGGGGTCCGAGTCATGAACACGACATGCTACGCACACCGGTGGTTTAAAGGAAGGTCTACGCTCCTATAGGAGTGTTATAAGAGGACGGTGAACACGGAGTCCCCAGTCTCCACCCCGTCCCCCGCCGCGGAGAGACGGGCGGAGGCAACCGCCCCCCGGTCCCCCGGCCGGGTCTTCATCGACCGTCTTTGGTGGGCCGGACGCTTCCTGGCCGCACTCTTCCTCTTCGTGGGGTCGCTGCAACTGATGAAGACCGGCGCCTCCAGCCTCGACTTCCTTCAGCCCGGCGGGTACCTCGTCAGGAATCCCGGCTCGACCCTCGGTCTCGGATGGCTGGGCGCCCTGTTCGTGCTCTCCGGGTCGCCGATCGCGGCCACCTCGCTGACGCTCGTGGCCGCGGGCGAGGCTTCGGGGGCGCTCGACCGGTTCAGTGAGATTCAGGGATTCACGATGCTCACGGGGTCCCGCCTGGGAGCCGCCTTCGTGGTGCTGGTGACCGCGGTGATCTTCGCCTCACGCGGTGGCGAGGGAGAGAGGCGTAAGCCGCTCTCCACTGCCGTGATGGCATTGCTCACCACGGCGCTCATCTACATACCCTCGGCGATCATCGGGTTCGGCTTGCTGAGATGGGAGCCGTTCCACAGCCTGGATCTTCACTTCCCGGGGCAGTTCGGGGACCTCGTAGATGTCGTGTACGGCGGGCTCTTGACGCGGGTGGAGCCCCTGCCGTCGGTCGTGACCTTCCTCGGAGGTCTCGGGCTGCTGCTCCTTTCTTTCAAGCTGCTGGACACAGTCCTGCCGAAGCTGGACTCAGAGACGATGGAGGGGTCCCGCCTCTCGTGGCTCCGCCGGAAGTGGCCGATGTTCGGGATCGGGTGCGCCGTTGCGCTCGTGACCATGTCGGTGTCGGTAGCCCTGACGGTGCTCGTCCCGCTCGTGGCCAAGGGCTATGCCAAAAGAGAAGACATCATCCCGTACATCATGGGCGCCAACATCACCACGCTGGGGGACACGATGCTTGCCGGCTTCGCTTTGAACTCACCGGCGGCGGTGCGGATCGTCCTCGCCCAGGTGCTGGCCACCTCTCTGTTCAGCGTGCTCCTGCTGACCTTCTTCTATCCGCAGGTGAGGACATTCATCTGGAAGGTGCAGCGGATGATGGTCAGGAGCAAGCCGCGCCTGGCGGCCTTCACTGCCGGCCTCTTCCTGGTGCCCGTGACGATCATCGCGGTATCGGGAGTCGCCGGATGAGGAAAGAAGGTGGAGAGCAGGTAACGCTGAAGATCCCGAGGCCCCTCTACGACCAGTTGAAGCAGGTCATAGCGGACTCCGGGTTCCACTCGGTGACCGAGTTCGCCGTCTACGTGCTGCGAGACCTGGTCTCCCATCACGGATCCGCTCACGGAGGAACCGCCCCCGCGGAGCGCCAGGGCGACATAGACCCGCTCTCGGCCGAAGAGATCGAGGCGATCAGAAAACGCCTCAGCTCGCTGGGCTATCTGTAGCATCTGCCAGATGCCCAGACCCCGACTGCTCGCGCTCGTAGCCGCGGGCGCGCTCATGGTCGCCGGCGGCTGCGTCCCTCCGAAGCAGGGGAACGATCGGGAGGTGATCTTTCCACCGGAGACGATCATGGGCCAGATCCAGGCCGCGGGAGAGTTGGTCATCGCCATCCCGGATAACCGCCCCCCCTTCGGTCCGGGGGCGGGGGGGAACACGGAAGGCTCCGGTGAGCTCGAGGGATTCGATGTCGACGTCGCTCGAGAGGTGGCGGGGACGCTGGGCGTCGAGATCGAGGTGCGGGCGGTTGCGCACGACGAGCTGATGGCCCTCGTGCGTGAGCCTCTGCCCCCGCGCGTGAAAGGGGAGCCGCTACCTGCGCTCGACCCCGCGCGGGCCGACCTCGTCTTCCCGCTGCTCCCCATCACCGAGAAGACGGTGAAGACGAAGGAGTCCTCGGTGAGTGACCCCTATTTCGTAGGGCATCAACGGATCCTCGCACCCGCCGGGTCCGGCATCGAGGGGGCCGACGACCTAGCCGGCCAGACCGTATGTCAGCAGATCGAGCCCGACGTGGAGGTCGATCTGGGGCCACCGATGGCGTCGAGACCGTCTCCGGTGACTGCGTGGCGCTGCTGCGCGAAGGCGAGGCGGGCGCGGCCACGGCTTCCGACGCGCTGTTGGCCGGATGGAAGAGCGAGCTCGGAGACGAGTGGGAGGTCGTGGGGGGCCAGCTGAGCACCGTTGGGTACGGCGTGGTCCTTCAAGCGGGGGCTTCATCGTGGAGGGACTTCGTCAGCGGCCAACTGGGTGAGATGAAGGGCAGGCAGGTGGGTGGCCGCCTACCGCGACCTGGTTCGAGCCGCTCCTCGGCCCGGTGACCGTGGCCCCGCCTCTAACCGTCGAAGAAGCCGCGGCCCTCTTCCCGGCCCCCAAATCCCCCAAGCCCTAACCCCCCAACAGGGTTCTGAGTGGATACAGACCCCATATGTGTCCGATAACTCGACAAGAACCAGTTTCGCAGCAGGCTCGGTCAGGGTTCCGGCTCGGCTCAGGGCGTCCCGTAGATGTTTCCGGGGTCGTTCCGAGACTCGAAGACCTGCTGGACGTAGAGCCTTCCGTTCGCCCGGCTCGCCCACGCCGAGGTAGCGCCACCTCCCGAGGATCGCGCTGCGGTGCGCGGACGAGTTCATGAAGGATCTGAAGAGGTGCCTGCAGACACTCCCGCAGCCGGTGTTCTGGCCGGGAGAGCCCTCCACCGGGTGATCTTGCTGCCGAGGTTCGGGTCGTGCCAGACGTCCCCGGCCTGAGCCAGCTTCTTGGAGTGCTGTCGGGCCACGTAGCCCAGCTGGCGATCCCAGTTGAGCTTCCTCAGCCCCCGGCGCGCCCGGGCCCGGTTGATCTTGCGCATGAAGCACTGCTCGACGTCCTTGAAGGAGAACCCGGCGCCGCCGCTGACGGGTAGGAGGCCGGCGCCCTCGTCGGGGGCGGCACCGGCGTGAGCAGGCACCAACAGGAGCGTGAGGCAGGCCACTGAAAGGGCCAGGAGCGTTCTTCTTCTCGTCTTCATAACGATGGAGGCCTTTCAAGACGTGGGAGGATGGTTCTTCACTTCTGGGGGGCCGGAAGACCTGAAGCACCCCAGCCGCTTGCCGATGTTTAGCAAAGCGATCGGGCGGGGTCTACCACTCGCCGCTCCCCTGAGTGACACGCCGATCTCGGAGCGTGAGGAGGCGCAGGTCGGGAGCCATGGAAAAAAACCGGACAATTTTTCGCAGAAGCGGATGTAAGCATCCGCAACGGGAGTGAACAAACCGGTTGCCATCCAACATTGTTACGCCATGAACGCCAACGGAAAGGGCATGGGGCCGTCCTCATCATCGATGACGATGAAGGAGTGCGGGACGTCATGCGACTTCTCTGCGACAGCGAGGGGTTCACGGTGGTCGGCGAGGCCAAGAATGGGGTCGAGGACGGTCCCGATGGCACTCCGGCACCAGCCGGACCTCGTGATCCTCGACTACAGGCTCCCCGGCTCGATGGTGAGGGAGCGGTAGAGATCCTTCATGCGGTCATCCCCGGCGCCGAGATCGATAAGCGCCATGGCGGTCCTCGACAGCGGCCCAGATGGGCCGACGCCTGTCTCAACAAGGAGCGCATCTCCGAACTGATGCGCCTCCTGCCAGGAGTTCAAAAATGCTAACCTCCCGGACATGGCCAAAGACACGCGCCTCGACGTGTCTCCGAGGTGGACCTCCAGGAGGTCCGGGCCGCAGCAGACAGACCAAACGTGAAGTCCGGCATTTCGGCCAAGGAACAGGCTCCGTCTCGAGCTGAGCGAGAGGGACGCCCCTCGATCATGTTCCAGGCCGGGACCCGGCAGAGGTCCGGGACGTGAGGGTCTCGGGGAGAGTGTCCAGCGCAAGATCGCTCTGAGGCGCTCCAGAGGGCGACATCGAAGCCGGACGGGGCGGCGCCGCTAAATGGACACTCGGTCAGCAGAGTCTCGACCAGGCCCGGAGATCGTCAAGGCCACGTGAAGGACCTCAAGGGCAGAGGCCCGGTCAGAGCGTCCCAGAGGGGACCCGGTCTCTCCGTCAGTCGTCGACACTCTCAAGATGTGCAGAGACTGAGGAAGGGCACGGCCATTGCTGCAGTACACGACTACCACGCCCAACGGACACCGCCGCCCTGGCACTGTCCCTTTCCGCTCTTCAGTCCTTTGGGGTCTGTGGTATTCAGCAGGCCCATGCAGCACCCAGCTTCCAGGTAAAAGGGACGGCAGATGGGGAGAGGTTTGCTCAAGGCTCGGGGATTGAGAGGGTCTCAAGTTAGACGGTGGGGAGATGGTCATCATCCCAGGGCTGTGTCTTCCAGGTATGCAGAGGTGGTCGTCGGCAGGCCGACGCCTCCAGGGCCACCCCAGCCGATCCGTCGCCAACCGGTAGATGGCCTCGTCCGGCTTCCGCATCCCCACTTCGCCCGAGATGATCACCGAGTCGAACATCTCGGGGAACCGCTGCCTCGGGTAGAGCCCCAGCCCCCATGAGTTCGAGAGCAGCCCCGTCTTGAAGCCGGCGCGTTTCGCCGTCATGACGGCGGACATCATGTCCTCCTCGAGGCGCATGTCCCCGAAGATCCGGTCAACCAGGCCCTCGGTTGGCACGTCCACCCCGGAGACCTCGGTCAAACGCCCGGCGAACTGGCGGGAGAACTCCTGGTCCGAGATGGTGCCCTTCTCGAACTCGGTGACGAGATTGTCCTCAGCGCCCGAGTAGGCGCCGAGGGCCACCCTCACGAGATCCTGCAGCTCGATGCCCAGGGCATCGGCGAAGCTCATCATCGCCTCCTGCAGAGGCGTGGTGAGCACGCCGCCGAAGTCCACCACCAGCGCCTCCAACTTGCTCACGAGTTAGCCACCTCCATCGCCTTGCGTGCGAGAGCCGGGACGCCTTCCTTCATGCGAGCGAAGAAAGGGTCGTCGGTCATGCCGGCGAGATGTCGCGCGGAGGAGCCCTCGGGCCGGATCGCGAGCTTCCACACGGCGGGCACCTGGTACCGGCCCAGCCCGCTCGTGTCGTAACCCGTCGCCTCGGAGTACCTATCCACGAGCTCCGCCCTCGAGGGGAACCCGGGTAGCTCGGTGACGGCGGCCTGCTCCGCGAAGAGGTCGTCGCTGCTCTCGCCCGGCTCCCGCCAGAACGAGGTCATCCATCCGACGTCGGCGAGGGGATCGCCGAGGGTCGACATCTCCCAGTCCAGGATCGCGGCCAGGCGAGCCGGGTCGCCGGTCGAAGACGGCGGCGAGAAGATCACGTTGTCGAGCTTGTAGTCCCCGTGCACCAGACACGTTGCTTGGCTCTCGGGCAGATGGTCGCGGAGCCACGCCCCAACCTCCTGCAGCTGAGGAAGGGGTCTCGTGAAGGGGAGCGTCAACTCGAGCTGGCCGCCCCACCGGCGCAACTGGCGGTCGAGGTAACCGCAGGGTTTGCCGAACCCGCCGAGGCCGCAAGAGCCGGGGTCCACCCGGTGCAGCTCGACCAGAGCGTCCACCAGCTCGTCTCCGACGGCGGGGCGGTGCTCCACCGTGTAGGCGTCCGGCAGGTAGTCGCGGATCACATCGCCCGTGACCTTCTCCATCAGGTAGAACGGCGCGCCGATGACCGACTCGTCCTCGCACATGAGCTCCGGCTTCGGCACCCGCACCGGCGTGCTCGCGAGGCCCGAGAGGACCCGGTACTCGCGCCCGACGTCGTGAGCGGAGGGGAGGAAGGCGCCGAGTGGAGGGCGGCGCAGAACGAACGACCGGCCCCCCCAGGTGACGAAGAACGTCTCGTTCGAGTGCCCCGCCTGATGCCTTACGACGGTGAGATCGGCCTCGCTCCCCCATCGCTCCTGGAGCCAGCGACGCAGTGACTGCTCGGGGACGAGGGGCGGTAGTGACGTGCTCATCGGGTCAGGCTAGTGCAACACCGAGCGGGGGTAGTGTCCTTCTTCGATGACCCCGCCGCGCCGCCTCGGCCCGCTTCTCGCCTGCCTGATGTCGGCCGTGGCCTGCGCCCCCGAGCCGGCCGGGGTCCAGGGCGAGGCGGTCAAAGGCCTCTACGACATCTTCCTCGTCGTCGCGGCCGTCGTCTTCTTGGTGGTCAGCGGTCTCATCGCCTGGAGCATCTGGCGTTATCGCGAGAAGGAGGGCGGAACGCCGTCGGCGATCAAGGCCAACGTGAAGCTCGAGCTTGCTTGGTTCGCGATCCCGACCGTGATGGTAGTGGTGCTGTTCGCGCTCTCCGTCGGGGTGCTGGACGAGGTGAACGAGGAGGTCGCCGAGCCGAGTCTCACCGTCAACGTCGAGGGCTTCCAGTGGGGATGGCGCTTCGATTACGAGGGGACCCCGGTCCGTCTCGAGAGCGTGCCGCAGAAGCCCGCCGAGATCGTGCTCCCCGTGGGCGAGACGATCGCCTTCTTCCTCGTGTCGAACGACGTCATCCACAACTTCCACCTGCCGGACTTCCTGATGAAAAGGGATGTCGTGCCGGGGCAAACGAACAGGATCGACATCACGATCGCGAAGGAAGGCTCCTACGGGGGGGCCTGCGCCGAGTTCTGCGGGTTGCTTCACGACAAGATGACGTTCTCGATCAAGGCGGTGTCCCCGCAGGCTTTCGACGCCTGGATGGAACAGCAGGCCGAGGAGGTGTGACGGATGGCAACGGCTGAGACCACATCCGCCACGCCCCGGCCCCGCGGCCTGGTCGAGTGGCTCACGACGATCGACCACAAGAAGGTGGGGATCCTCTACCTCGTCGCGGCGATGGGGTTCTTCCTCTTGTCGGGGCTGTTGGCCCTCCTCATGCGGGCCGAGCTTGCGCAGCCCGGTCTTCAACTGATCGACGAACAGACCTACAACGAGCTGTTCACGCTGCACGGGACGGGGATGATGTTCTTCTTCGCGACACCGGTCGCGATCGGGCTTGCGAACTACTTCGTGCCACTCCACATCGGGTCCGCCGAGGTGGCCTTCCCCCGGCTGAACGCCGCCACCTTTTGGCTCTTCCTCCTGGGTGCGCTGACGGCGTTCTCCGGTTTCCTCACGGCGAGCGGAGCGGCCTCCTTCGGCTGGACCGGATACGTCCCGCTCTCCGACGCCACCTACTCTCCGGGGGCCGGTGCGGACCTGTGGATCCTCGGTCTCTTCCTCACCGGGATCTCGAGCACGCTCGGCGCCCTGAACCTCGTCGCGACGATCTTCGGCATGAGAGCGCCCGGGATGAGCATGTTCCGTCTGCCGATCTTCACCTGGAACATCCTCGTCACGTCGGTACTGATCCTGTTCACGTTCCCGGTCCTCACCGCAGCGCTCGCGGCTCTCTTCATCGACCGCAACCTCGGAGGGAACCTGTTCGACCCCGGGGCCGGCGGCAGCACCATCTTGTGGCAGCACCTGTTCTGGTTCTTCGGGCATCCCGAGGTGTACATCGTCATCCTTCCGTTCTTCGGCATCGTGACCGAGATCATCCCGGTGTTCAGCCGGAAGCCCCTCTTCGGATACCGCGGCTTCGTGTTCGCGACGTTGCTGATCGGCGCCTACAGCTTCTCCGTTTGGGCGCACCACATGTTCACCACGGGGGCGGTCGACAACCCGTTCTTCAGCGCGACCTCGATGCTGATCGCGGTGCCGACGGGCGTGAAGTTCTTCAACTGGATCGCGACCATGTGGAAGGGTCAGATACGCATGAGGAGCCCCATGCTCTTCTGCACCGGCTTCATGTTCATGTTCCTCATCGGTGGCATCACCGGGATCTTCGTCGCGTCGCCGCCGATCGACTACGCCGTCCACGACACCTACTACGTCGTCGGCCATTTCCACTACACGCTGTTCGGAGGGAGCGTCTTCGCAGCTTTCGCCGGCTTCTATTACTGGATCCCGAAGATGAGCGGCCGCAGGATGGGCGAGGGGCTGGCGAAGCTGCACTTCTGGACGATGCTCGTCGGCTTCAACCTCACGTTCTTCCCGATGCACCAACTGGGGCTCGACGGGATGCCGCGCCGCATCGCCGATTACTCCGGTGCTGCGGGATGGAGCGGCGGGAACCTCGTGAGCAGCGTCGGCGCCGGCTTGCTCGGCATCTCGATGATCGTCTTCGTCCTCAACTTCGCCCGCTCGATGCGCAGTGGGGACGCGGCCGGCCCGGATCCGTGGGAGGGGAACACCCTCGAGTGGGCAACGACCTCTCCTCCCCCGGACCACAACTTCTCGCGGCTCCCACCTATCGAGTCCGAGAGGCCCGTCCACGATGAGCAGGAGAGCGGATGATCGAGGAACGCAGGTTCTTTTTGCGCATCTCCCTGTGGACGGGCCCGATCGCTGCCGTGTACTGGCTGATCACGCAAGAGCGAGTGGGAACGATCCTGCTCCTCAGCGTCACCGCCGCGTGCCTGTTCCTGATGGTGACGCTCGGCGGGGGACGGGGGAAAGATGGGGGGCGGGGAGAAGATGGGGGCCGGGGGCAAGGTGGGAGCCGGACCAGCAAGCGCCCAACGCTCCCGAAAGGACCCGTCGCCAAAGCGAACGCCATCGTCGGCTTCGGTGAGCCGGAGGGAACTGACCTGACTCCGATCGAGCTCGAGGAGGAGCCCGTGCCGTCGCTCAGCCCATGGCCCTTGTCCCTATCCGGTGGGGCGACACTCGTCGTCCTCGGCCTCATCTACGGCCCCTGGCTCTGGACGCCCGGCGCCCTCATCACCGCCTGGGCGGCGTGGGGATGGTTGCGCCAGCTGGACGGTTAGTTCGGGCCCGCTGGTCCCCAGATCCAACGAGCGCTAGAGCGAGTTAATCCTCGTCTGAGGCGGCGGCAGGGCCCTCGTCCACGTCGTCGGAGGCGCTCCTGCTCTCGTCCGCTTCCTCCGGGTCGACCCCCTCGACAGGGTCGCCGTCAGAGCCGGAGTCGTCGTCCGAGCGGGGATCGTCGTCAGAGCCGGAGTCGGAGTCGGAGTCTGGTCCGGAGTCTTCCTCCGCGGGGTCACCATCCGAGCGTGAGTCAGAGTCCTCCTCGGCCTCGGAGTCATCATCCGAGCCCAACCCATCATCGGCCTCGTCGGAGCCTCCATCGGGGCGGGCGTCCTCCTCGTCGTCGTCGCCGGCCGACTCGTCATCGTTGCCGGCTGACTCGCCGCCCTCGGTGCCCCCTTCGTCGCCGGACCGGTCATCATCTCCGTGTGCATCGTCGGTAGGCCCGGCCGCACCTGTGCCGCGCTCAGATCCTTCCCCACCATCGTCCTCGTCGCCGTTCCCTCGTCCTTCATCCACCGAGGCTGGCTCTGAGGCATCGCCGGCTCGGCCGGCTGGGTCATCCCGACCGGCCGGAACCTCGTTCCCCAGATCCGGATCGGTAACCGGGGATGCAGGATCTTCTGGCCCACCCGTTAGCAACCCGGAGACCTGTCGCACCACGCCGTCGACGACCTTACGGACGGGCTCGACGCCGGCCGCGTAAGCCACACCGCCGCTCATCATGCCGGTGGCAAGGGTGATGGCCAGCGGCCGCCGCATCCAGGCAACGACGCGCTCGAACAGACCCATGCGCCGGCCCGGCAGGGTGTCCACGAAGGCTGCGACATCGGGGGCCGGGACGAAGGACCCGGACAGCTCCGCTAGCCGGTGGTGGAGGCTCATCAGCCCCGCGACGCCGGAGGAACCGTGGCGAGCGGCCAGTGCGGCATCACTCATCGCGCCCTCTTGCCACATCCCGAGATCGCGCTCCAGAGCCCCGGTCATCGGCCCATCACCTTCTCGAGAGCGCGCAGAGCGCGCCATTGCTGCGCATTGACCGCTCCAACGCTCTTGCCCAGCGCGGCCGCAACCTCAGGGTTCGTGAGGCCCAGGAGATATTTCATCTCGATGAGCTTTCGCTGCTCGCTCGGGAGAGTCGAGAGGGCTCGTCGGAGCTCGAGGCCGTCCTCGGGATGATCGAGATGTTGCCCGTCCGGCACCTGCTCGGTAGGGATGGTCCTTTTGCTCCTCCGGACCTCATCAACCACGACGTGGCGAGCGATCCCGTAGAGCCAGGTGACGAAAGGAGCCCCCGAAGGCCTGTACCGGGGCAGAGCGTTCCAGGCGCGCAGGAACGTCTCCGCCACGGCGTCCTCGGCCCCCGCCCCCAGGGTGAACTGGGCGAGCCGGTAGACCTTTGCGTAGTGGAGCTCGTACAGGCGTCCGAAAGCAACTTTGTCACCGCGTCTGGCTCGCTCGACCAGCTCGGCGTCGTCCACAGGGACCTGTCCCTCGTAAGCGGTTCCATCACCGCTCCTATCGGACTGGACGGCAGAAATGATCGGGCGAGCTCGCCGATCTCTGAGGGTTAGGGCCGTCTGATCCATGCTCATCTGTCCCTTTATCGGCACCTAGGGGGCCCGTGCAAAGCCCTCCAGGCCCTCATTTCAAAAAAGATCCGGAAGAAGCGTGCATATCCGGCCCCGTGGACGATTGGAGGGTCACGAAAAGGCAAACCTGCTGCGAGGCAGGGGCGCAAAGCCACGGGGCCTCCTCGAGGGGAGGTTGCCCAGCTACCGAAAGGAAGTGCAGCATGAAGCGAGCGCTACTTGTATCACCGGCCAAGAGAGGGGCCGCCATCGCCCTCTCAACCCTCCTCACGATCGCCCTCTCGGGCATGATCCCGGCCTCGGCCGCGGGGGATCGCGACGGCGATGGGATGCCGAACCGCTGGGAGAGCAATCACGGCCTCAACCCGGACAGGGCCAACGCCGACGGCAACCCCGATCACGACGGCCTGAGGAACCTGGCCGAGTACAGGAACCACGCCGAGCCGAAGGACGAGGACACCGACAACGACGGCTCCGATGACGGCGACGAGGTCAAGGTCTTCGACACAGAGCCGGATGACAAGGACTCCGACGACGACGGCACCCGTGACGGCGACGAGGACTCGGACGACGACGGCCTCGAGGACGAGGACGAGGACGACGACAACGAGCTCGGCAAGGCAACCGACAACGACGCGGACCACGACGAGCTCGAGAACGAGGACGAGAACGAGCTGGGTGACAGCGCCAGGGACGCAGACTCTGACGACGACGGCATCGAGGATGGCGACGAGGACTCCGACTCGGACGGGCTGGACGACGCCGACGAGGACGAGCTGGGCGAAGACGCCGAAGACGCAGACTCTGACGACGACGGCATCGAGGATGGCGACGAGGACGAGGACGAGGACGGGGTCGACAACGAGGACGAGGATGACTCGACCTGCGCCGACGAGGAGGACCTCGACTCTGACAACGACGGCCTCGACAACGAGGACGAGAACGAGAACGGCGGTGACGAGTTCGACTCAGACTCGGACGACGACGGCGTGGTTGACGGATCAGACGACTCGGACGACGACGGTGTGTCCGACTCGGACGAAGAGGTCGACGAGTGCGAGGACGACGACTCGGAGGAATAGGCCCGCCTAGCAGCACCTACATGGCATCACGCGAGAGGGCGCCCCTGAGGGAGGGCGCCCTCTCCGTGTTCTGAGTGCTTCTGGACCCCATATATGTGTCCGTTAACTCGACAAGAACCTAGTCGAACCCGCCTCGGGAGTTCCGTCCCAACCGCGTCCCACGCTGCGGCGCGGCGAGGCTTCCGCCCCCACGGACAGGTCCGAGGCGATCTTGTACGCAAGCAGGCCCCGGCAAGCGGCAGCGCGAAGACCGCAACCCGCAACAGATTCGTGATCTTCTCGACCGTCGTCTGGAAAGTGACCGCGCGAGGACGTCGTTCCCCGCTGCGACAGTAAGCACGAGGAAGAACAGGATCGCCGCGACCCCGATCCCCGTTCGCACCGGAACGTCGCGGGGCCGGTCGAGGAGGTGGTGCTCGCCCGTGTCCCGCCGCACCCGTGTCTCTATGAACGGCCACATCGCCATCAGGCCGAAGCGATGCCGGGCATCACCACCGGGGATGAACGGCGACGGGATCGTGATCCCGAACAGCTCGATGTCGAACGGCGGGAAGAGTCTGAGGCTCCCCTCGAGCCACCCGACGTACCAGTCCGGTTGGGCCGGGGCACTGACCACGGTCGGGTCGAACGGCCCGTAATCCCACACCGGGTTCACCTGGATCAAGCCGCCCATGAACGAGAGCACCGAGCCCGTGAGGAGCAGCAGCCCGACCGACTTGAACACCTGTGACGGCCACAGCGGCTTGCCCACGACGTTTCGTTCGGTGCGGCCCGGCCCCGGGAACTGCGCATGCTTCTGTCGCACGAGGATGACGATGTGGGCCGTGATCAGTCCGATGATGAGGGCGGGCAGGAGCATCACGTGCATCACGAACAGGCGGGAGATGATCCCCTCGGTCGGGAACTCGCCGCCGAATGCGAGGAACGCGAGGTAGGGCCCGACGAACGGGACCGAGATCAGCACCGAGTAGGCGATGCGCAAACCCGTTCCCGACAAGAGGTCGTCAGGAAGCGAATAGCCCGTGAACCCCATCCTGATCGCGAGGAGCAGCAGCGCCACCCCACGAGCCAGTTGATCTCGCGCGGCTTGCGGAACGCTCCAGTGAAGAAGATCCGCAGCGCGTGAACGACCACGGCGGCCACAAAGACGAGCGCGGCCCAGTGGTGGATCTGCCTCATGACGAGCCCGGCCCGCACCTCGAACGAGAGCCTGAGGACCGAGTCGTAGGCGGTAGACACCTCTTGCCCCCGTAGCGGCAGGTAGGGGCCGTCGTAGATGACGGGCTGCGAGTCTGGCGGTAGAAGAGCGTGAGGAAGATCCCCGTCGCGAGAAGGATGATGAGCGCGAACAAGGCGATCTCCCCGAGGAGGAACGAGGGATGGTCCGGGAAGATCTTTCGCAGCCCTTTCTTCGTCATGCTCGCTATCCCCAGGCGGAGAGTCGAGCCACCGGATCACGAGTCGTCTCCGGTGATGTTCCAGAACCCAGGGCCGACGGGGCTGGAGAAGTCGCCTCTCGCGACGAGATAGCCCTCTTCGTCGACCTCGAGCGGCAGCTGCGGCAGCGGTCGATCGGCGGGGCCGAACGTCGGCTCCGCTTCGTTCAGCACGTCGAACGTCGATTGATGACAAGGGCATAGGAGCTCGTGCGACTGAGCCCGGTAGAGACCGACCGGGCATCCCGCGGTGCAGATCTTCGAATACCCGATGCACCCGGCCGGGCCTCGGCTCGCTCGCCCGTCGTCGGCAGTAGCTCGGGCTCGATCTTGATGAGGAGCGTCTGCGCATCGGCGGAGCCGGCTGCGCCCTCCGGGAAAACGGTCGTCACGCTGTCGAGGATGAGGTCAGCGGGACGCACGGGGTTCTCGTCCACGTCGACGAGCCTCAGACCCGCAGTCCACCCCGTCCGGAACAGGCTCTGGCCGGGCCGCGGCCCGAGAGAAAGCGCCGGTATCGAAAGGGCCCCACCGAGGACCCCGCCGGCCGCGACGAGCAAGCGCACGAGTGCCGAGCGGCGGGTGACGGGCTCGTCCTTGAGGGCTGACTCGGCCGAAGCGACCTCGGCCTCACCCGAAGCGAGAGGCTCGCGCTCCTCGGTCTCGTCGTCGGCCCGCAGGAGCACTGCGCCCCATGCCGCGATGCCCGCGCCCAGACCTCCGAGGGCAAGCCCGAGCAGCACCCCTTCGATCTGGGCGTCGCCGCCGAACACGTACATGAGCACGAGTCCCGCAGACGCGAGCATCGAAACGACGAAAGCCCCTCCGATCCAGCGCTCGTTCATTCGCCCCCTCCCGAGGTGCGATGCCGGGCGATGAAGAAGCAGAGGAGGGCGAGGCTGCCCATGCCGAGGCCCCAGGCGATGAACCCCTCCGGCACCGGACCGATGCCGCCTATGTCTGCGCCCCCCGGGTCGTCCCCGGTGCGAAGGTGTTCGACGTAAGCGGCGACCGCGTCCCGCTCCTGGTCCGAGAAAGCGAACACCGGCATCTCACCCGGACCCACGACGATGGCCTCGGCTATGTCGAGCTGAGAGGCCTGATGCAGCGAAGGGGCGATCACATCCTTCCCCGCGGCCCCCCCATTCCCGGTCGCGCCGTGACACGCGGCGCAGTTCTGCGCGAACAAAAGCTGACCATCCGACAGGTCGACCTCGCCCGTGCTCACCTCGGGTATCGCAGGCCCCGGCCCGAGCGACGCCACGTAGTCGACGATCGCCGCTATCTCCGCCTCGTCGAAAGCAGGCGCTTTCCGAACCGACTGAGCTTGGGCATCGGCGAGCGGCATGCGCCCCGTCCGCAGCATGAAATCCGCGCCCGCGGCTCCGGCCCCCGTCACCGGGGGCCCGCTCTCCGTCCCCTCTCCGGACAACCCATGACACGAGGCGCAAGACCCAACGTAGAGCTCCCGGCCCTCGGAAGCGGTCGCCTGGGCATGGACCCGAGGCGACTGGGCATGGAGCGGGGGCGACTGGGCACGGGCGGGGCCAGGTCCCACCACGAGGAAAAAGCCACCGATCAGGAGCCACAGATGGCGGGGCAGCCGGGTGCGGGAGCGAGACGCCATAGCGCCCGCAACACTATTCCCCCTCGCCTCCGCCACCCGTGGCACGTACAATCCGCATCCCCGGAACCCATCTTGAGAAAGACAGGAGAAACCATGGCTGCAGAGGTCAAGGCATACGTTCTAATCCAGACGGCCGTGAACGCCGGCCACGTCGCGCAGGAGATCCGGGCACTCGAGGGGGTGGAGTCGGCGGAGGATGTCTCCGGCCCCTACGACGTGATCGTTCGCACCTCGGCCGCGGACATGGACAGCCTCGGCAAGCTGGTGGTCGCCCGCATCCAATCGGTGGAGGGCATCACCCGCACCCTCACCTGCCCCATAGTCAACTTCTAACGACCTTCTGAGTGGATGTAGACCCCATATTCGTCCGATAACTCGACAAGAACTTCGACCCCGACTCAGTGGGCCGGTTGCGACGGCCACCTCTGGGGGCCGGGCGGGATGACCCCCGGGGGGAGCGGGTTGTCGTCGCTGAGGTCGATCGGCGCCTGCGGCACGAAGGCCAGCGGGTCGAGAGGAAGCTCCCTCGGAGGAGCGAAGAGGTAGCCCTGGCCGGTACCTATGCCGGCCTCCCGCAGGACCTCGACCTCCTCTTCCCTTTCCACTCCCTCGGCGACCGTGATCGCCTCGAGGAACCTGTTGAAGGTTGCCAGCGACCGCACCAAGGCCAGGCGTCCACCGTCCTGATCGAGGTTCTGCGCGAGGCCCCTGTCGAACTTCACGATGTCCGGCCGTAGGTGCAGCACGTGCGCCATGTTCGAGTACCCGGCCCCCACATCGTCGACTGCGATGCTGAGCCCCAGCGTCCTGAGGTCCTCGATCTGGTGCTTGATCACCTGATAGTCCTGCACCATCGCGTGCTCGGTTATCTCGAGGACGATCCGCTCGAGAGGGATGTGAGATGCCCGCAAGGCGAGGACGAGATCCGTGGTGCAGAGGGTCTCGGGAGACACGTTCACCGCTACGAAGAGATCGTCCGGCAAACGTTCCGCCACCTGCAACGCACCCTCGATCGCCCTGATCTCCAGCTTCGTCCCAAGACCCATGTTCGCGGCCTCGGTGAACCAGGATTCGGGCGAGCCCTCGTCGAAGCGGGTCAGCGCCTCGACCCCGAGGATCGTTCCTTCGCACAGGTCCACGACCGGCTGGAAGACGGGCCACATCTTGTCTTCCTCGAGGATCGCCACTACCCGTTGGTTGTCCCGGCGAGCGCTCTCCGCCTCGCGCTCTTCCCGGTCCACCCGCACGGCGAGATCCGTCTCGACGGAGGAAGCAGCAGATCGCAGGCGCCGGTATTGACCCAGAAGGCGCAGACAGCTCCACGAGAGGGCACCCCATGTGACGCCCATCGCCCCCGCTACCCACAGAGACGGGCGAGGCCCCTGCAACAAGAGCTGGAGTGTGAGGAGGCCGGCAACTCCGGTCGCGAGGACGAGGGTTCGTAGGCTGCGGCCAACTTCGGCCAGTGACCCTTGGAGCCGGTAACGCGAAAGCATTCCGTCATCTCCTCCCGCTAGGAGTCGCTTGGAAACCTTTCCCGGATCCTGCCATTTGTAACCATTTGTCACCGATAAGGCGGAGTGAGACCCCCTGGTGAATACGGAGAGTAGCGGGCTGGACACGAAATGCGTTTATAGATAGGCCACGGGGGAATGATGTCTCTAACGACCGCTACTACCGAAGGAGGGAATGGATGGGCCTCGTATGGACGGTTCTGGCAGTCATAGGTCTCATCGTCGTGCTGCAGTTCATCTTCTAAGCAGCCACGATCGTGCCCGACGGACCCCCCGCCCCGGGGCGTCAATGGTGCGGTGTCTCGGCCCCCTTCGGGGGGCCGATTCGCGGTCCCTCCAGTACCGCGTTGAGCGATCCCGAGCGGAAACCGTCGAGGTCCAGCGACACGTAGCTGAAGCCGAGCTCGGTCAAGGCCCGGGAGATCTCCTCGGCCATCCGGGCCGCCCTCGGGATCTCCTGGAGCGGCACCTCGATCCGGGCGAGGTCCCCGTGGTCCCTCACCCTCAGCGTCCCGAAGCCGAAGCCCCGCAGCGCCTCCTCAGCTCTATCGATCCTGCGCAGTCCCTCCGGCGTCACCCTTACGCCGTAGGCGAACCTCGAGGCGAGGCACGGTGACGCCTCCTTGTCGGCGGTCGGCAGCCCCAGGTCGGCCGAGAGACTACGGATCTCGGCTTTGCTGAGCCCCACCTCGGCGAGAGGCGCGAGCACACCGTGCTCGTCCGCGGCGACCAACCCCGGCCTGTAGTCACCGAGGTCGTCGGTGTTCGTCCCGACCAAGATGCGCGCCCCCGTTTCGCGCGCCATGGGCCGCAAGACCTCGAACAGCTCGGTCTTGCACCAGTAGCAGCGAGAGGGGTCGTTGCGGGCGTACTCCTCCCGAGCGACCTCGTGAGTTGGTACGACCCGGTGCGTCCACCCCCGCGACGTCGCCAGCTCCTTGGCCCCCCGCAGCTCTCGCTGCGACATCGAAGGCGAGAACGCGGTGACCGCGATCGCTCCCGAACCAAGGACGTCATGCGCTACCGCCGTGAGGAAGGCCGAGTCGACACCGCCGGAGTACGCGACGAGCACGCTCCCGTAGCCCTCGAGGAGGGCATGGAGCTGATCGAGCTTGCCGGAGGCGGCGGACACCCCCTCATCCTGCCAGAGGAGGAGCAGGTTTCCCCTCGTGCGGGGAGGTGATGCGTGTACCGTGGGAACGTGCTGACGATCCTTGCCAAAGGCGGTTCCCTCGCGGAGTTCACCGAAGAGCCGGTGTTGTCCGTAGCTGCCGTTCTGCTGATCGTCGTGTCCATCGCCTGGATCGTCGTGTCCCGGCTGATCACCCACGAGATGCGCAAGGCGGCCTACCGCCAACGCAGGCGCCGGGGCCAACCACCCCCTCCTCCGCGGCGCGCCAAGGACGTCTGGAACGCGCCTCCCTGAAAGGCGCGGGTTATTCGATATAGCCGAGGTCCTTCAGGTGTGACGCGACCGCGGCGGCTTCTTCGGCCGAGTACTCCGCGCTTGCATCCCGGCCCCCTGTGGCTCCAGCCGTTCGAACGGGGTTCGACCCGAGGAACGCAGGCTCGAGCACGGCGACCGCGGCTCGCCCGTCGAGCCCCTCGGGCACCGGCTGCTCCAGCAGAGCCAGCGAGGTGGGGCAGACGTCGTAGAGAGCCAGCTCGGCCCCCTCACCCCTAGCTATGCGAGGGCCGCCGGCGGCGAATATCCCGATCGGGCGGTGGTCCGAGGACCACGCCGCCTCGACCCCGGCAAGGGCCGCGGGGGCTATCACCACATCACCTTCGGCCTCGCGCGCGGGCGCTACGCGGTAGCCCGCCGACCAGGAGTCGAGGATGAGGTCGGGAGCGAGGGACGCCGCGGGACCGGAATAGATCTCGTCTCTCTTCAGCGCGGCGGCGAAGACGGGTGCCCCGGTACGGGGGTCCTCGATCGACAGGAGCCCCTCGGCCAGCTCGTCGACGAGAGCGTCGGCCTCTGACTCGGCGACGTTGCCGGCGGGCTCCCGGCCCTCGATGTTCAGCCACAGATCGGAGTGGAAGCCGAGGAAAGCTCGGGTGGATCCCCAATCGAAGGAGCCGAGTTGCCCCGCCAACCGCGCCCCCATCGCCCTGCGAGCAACGCCGGGCGCCACCCGGCGCCCCAGCTTGCGAACGGAAGGCGGCAGCGCCCACGCGAGGTCAGCCACGCGCGACCCTCCGGAGCCTCCGCCGTACGCCGCGTACCCATGCCGGGCGAGCCACGCCCCTGCGTTCACGTCGGCGTGAAGGGGCCCGGCCCCGTGATCGCTCACGACGACGAGGTCCGCGTCGGGGAAGGCCTCCCGCACCGCACCGGTGGCGCGGTCCATCGCCTCGTACACCTGATCCACCGCCCCGGCCAGAGCGTGGGACGTGTTCCTGAACTTCCAGAAGAAGTGCTGCGCTCTGTCGACGTGGGGCCAGACCGCATAGACCGCGTCGGCGCCCACCTCTCGAGCCGCCCATGGGAGAGCCTCGCCCTGAACCTCCAAGCCCTTGACGAGATCGGCGAGGAAGGTCTCGAGCGAGCCGTGCGGCGCGCGGTCGAGAAGATCGTCCAGGTGCCACCGCTCCGCAAGCCGCGCCTGCAGGGACTCGGGCTCGGTGAGGGTCGCGCCCGGAGGCGCGCCGTACCCGGCCACCATCGCTCCGTCGACCTCGGTGGCGGGGAACGTCATCGGGACGTTCCAAACCAGGTGCCTCACGTCCTCTGTCAACTCCCACAGGATCGGCGCCTTTCGATCGCGCGAGGAGAAGTAACGGCATGCGTACTCACCGGGGGCCCGATACCAGGAGCCGAAGATCCCGTGCCCGCCGGCATTGAGGCCGGTGAACGCGCTCGTCCACGCACAGTCGGTCATGGGCGGCCACGTCGAGCGAAGCGGCGCCCTGTAACCGCCCTCCATGATCGAGGCCAGATGCGGAAGCCGCCCCTCGGCGATCAAAGGGTCGATGATGTCGAACGTGGCGGAGTCCCACCCGAGCACTACGAGCCGCGGCCCCCCCACTACGGGAGGGTTGTGGTTGTCGTCGTGGTCGTGGTCGTGGGAAGCGGATCGATCAGAGGTTCCCGAACGGCGCCTCGATCCGGCACCTGGTCGATGCAGACCCGGGGGCACTTCGATCCCGAGAACAGACTGCGGACCTGCCACCTGTAGGACTCGCGGCGGGCCGGGATGTTCAGCCTCGCGAGCGGCACCTTCACCTTGAGGCTGCGCCGGTTCGGGCGCCACACGTCGAGAGATCCCATCGAGTAGTCCGGCTTCGTGCGGCGGTCACGGTAAAGCTCGCCCAGCAGCCTGTAGCCGTCGGAGCGCACCAGCGCGTAATAGTCGAACCGTCGCTCCCCGAAGGTGTCGAAGCTCACGAGGAAGTAACCCCTGTCCCATATGCGCGAGGCGCGCCAGTACGGGTAGGTGGTGATCTTCCAACGCGTAGCTTCCTCACCGTTCACCTCGACACCCTGAAGGTCGAGCAGACCCCGCACGTCGTCGGGATCCACGACCCTCGGCAGGTGCGTGGCGTTCGCGAAGAATGGGCCCGACAGGGCTCCCACCGTCACCAGCGCGCCGAGTAGCAGGGAGATGCGAGCTACAACGCGCGAGCTCACCTGTCGCCCCTCCTGAACGATGACGAGACCTCTCTCATCATCCACAGCGCGACGGCGGCCCCCGCGACCACGAGCAGGACTGGGAAGACCTCGGTCGAGGTTGGCGCCCGCCAACCCTCGAACAAGGAGAAGTCCCTTGCTCGCAGCAGGATCGCAGCAGGCAGGAGCATGAGCGCGAGGTTGCGGCCGAGCATCAGGCGGTA
>JAUJNU010000099.1 GCA_030448085.1 Actinomycetota bacterium
GGCCGTCCACGGGCAGCCCGCGCCGGTGGCGCAGCCCGCGGTAGGCGCCGATCTCCATCAGCCGCTTGACGTTCTGCGAGCGCTCCCGGCGCAGGTCACCCTCGACGGTGAGCTGGTCGTCGATGGCTTGGCGCAGCTTGATGACCTCGTCGTCGGTCAGGTCCTTGACGTAGGTATTCGGGTCGACGCCCGCGGCCTGGAGCATCATGCGCGCCTGCGACTCGCCGACGCCGAAGATGTAGGTGAGCCCTATCTCGACTCGCTTGTTCAGGGGGATGTTGATTCCGGCGATGCGAGCCATGCCGCTACCCCTGCCGCTGCTTGTGGCGGGGGTTCTGGCAGATCACGAGAACGGCCCCATGGCGGCGGATGATCTTGCACTTCTCGCACATGGGCTTGACTGAGGTACGTACCTTCATTGCTCCCCGAACGCCTGGCGGCGATGGTCGAAAGCGGATATAGAGGAAGAGCGTGGAGCCCAGGAGTCGGCCCTACGCCAAGACAGCCCCGGAAGGTTAGCAGCCGTGGCCATCCGGCCTCCTTCCCGGGACGGCGCTCAGGCAGCCTTCTCGACCTCGTCCTGGTGCCAGGGGGTGAGGATCCGCGGCCCCTCGGCGGTCACGGCCACCGTGTGCTCGAAGTGAGCGGCCAGCGATCCGTCCTGGGAGTACACGGCCCAGTTGTCGCTGCCCATGCGAATCGGATGGGCTCCTGCGTTCACCCTCGGCTCAACCGCAAGGACCATGCCCTCGGTGAGCTCGACCCCCGTGCCCGGGTCACCGTAGTTGGGGATCTGTGGGTCCTCGTGCATGTCCCGGCCGATCCCGTGACCCACCAGCGCCCGGATGATCGAGAAGCCCTCGCCCTCGGCGCGCTGCTGCACGGCGTGGGACACGTCACCCAGGTGGTTGCCGGGGCGGCACTGCTCGACCGCGTCCCAGAGGGCGGCGCGCGTGGTGCTGAGCAGCCGGGTGGCCACCGGGCTCACCGGGCCGATCGGCACCGTGATGGCGGCATCCGCCACCCAGCCCTCATACACCACGCCCACGTCGATCGAGAGGATGTCGCCCCTGCGCAGCTCGTACGAGCCGGGGATCCCATGGACCACCATCGAGTTGGGCGAGGCGCAGATCGAGCCGGGAAATCCGCGGTAGCCCTTGAAGGCGGGCTCCGCGCCCTGCGAGCGGATGAACTTCTCGGCCGCCCGGTCGATGGCCTCGGTGGTCACGCCCTCCCGCGCCTTGGCCCGCAGCAGGCTGAGGCACCGGGCCTGGATGCGCCCCGCCGCGGCTATGGCCTCTATCTCCTCGGCTGACTTCCTGACGATCACGGCCTCGGGCGATTCCTAGATCTCGTCTTCCAGGCGTAGCGTGGCGAGGCTGGCCCGGATGTGGTCGTGCACCTCCGCCGCTGGCCGCGACCCGTCGAAGCGCCGCAGAAGGCCCTGGGCCTCGTAGTGCTGGATGAGGGGGGATGTCTGCTCGTGAAAGATGGCCAGACGGTGCTTGACGGTCTCGGGCTTGTCGTCGTCGCGCTGAATCAGCCTCGAGCCATCCTGGTCGCAGACGCCCTCGTTCTTCGGCGGGTCGAAGTCCACGTGGTAGAGGTGCTGGTTCTTGACGCAGATGCGCCGTCCGGAGAGGCGGCGGATCACCTCCTCGTCGTCCACCTCGATCAGGAGGGCCGCGGTGAGGTGCCGCCCGAGCCGCTTCATCGCCGCGTCGAGCGCGTCGGCCTGCGGGACCGTGCGGGGGAAGCCGTCGAGGAGGAACCCGTCGGCGGCCTCCGGGCTGTCCACCCGCTCCATGATCACTTCGCAGATCAGATCGTCGGGCACGAGGTCGCCGTTGTCCATGTGCGCGGCGGCCTTCTCGCCGAGCCCGCTGCCCTCCGTCACCGCCGCGCGGAGGATGTCGCCGGTCGCGTAGTAGGGGAAGCCGAAGTCGTCGACGAGGCGAGCAGCCTGGGTGCCCTTGCCCGCGCCGGGCGGGCCGAGCAGGATGAGGTTGAGCTCGCTCACGAACCGCGGAACCCTATCTGAGCCTTGACGCGCCAACGCCCCGGCGGGCGCCAGCGCGAGCTTCGGGGCCCGCGCGGGCGTGAGATGCCGGCTACGGGCCCTCCCGCGGGGAGGAGGGCAAAGCCCTCTACTTCAGGAAGCCCTCGTAGTTGCGCATCATCAGCTGCGCCTCGAGCTGCTTCATCGTGTCGAGGGCGACCCCGATGACGATGAGCAGCGAGGTGCCGCCGAAGTAGAAGTTCGCGGAGGTCTGGTTGATGAGCAGCGTCGGCAGCGCCGCGACCGCGGCGAGGTAGAGCGCGCCCGGGAACGTCAACCGGGCGAGCACACGGTCGAGGAACTCCGCCGTGGGCCGGCCTGGCCTCACCCCCGGGATGAACCCGCCGTACTTCTTCAGGTTGTCCGCCTGGTCGACCGGGTTGAACGTGACCGCGGTGTAGAAGTACGTGAACAGGATGATGAAGATCGTCTCGCCGACGATGT
>JAUJNU010000100.1 GCA_030448085.1 Actinomycetota bacterium
GAGGTGGAGCACGAAGTCCAGGTCGGACCGCTCCGCTAGATATCGGTAGGCGGCGAAGAAACCGGCCTCGTAGTTGGAGCAGGAGGCCACGCCGAAGCGAAGCGACTCGGCGTCTGCTTGCTGCGCCTCCGTCGTCCGAAACCGGCCGGTCATCGAGCGTCGCCCCATCGAGCGGAAGCGGTAGAAGTACCGGCGGCCGGGCTTGAGGCCATGGACGTCCACCTTCACCGTGTGGTCGGTGGAAGGTCCCGCCACCTGCTCACCCTGCCTCACGACCTGCCGGAACCGTGGGTCCTCCGCGACCTCCCAACGGACCGGAACCTCCGGGCCGCGCCTCGACCCTGGCGTGGCCGCGTCGGTCGGCGTGACGCGGGTCCAGATCATGACCTTGTGGGCACGGGGGTCTCCCGAAGCGACGCCGTGACGGAAGGGGCCCAGAGGATCGGCGACTGCTGCCCACGCCGCGGGGTTGGGCACAGAGGCCGGGAGCCGGCTTGCGATGGCCAGCCCGGCTGCTGATGAGGCACCTGCCTTGATGAAGCTCCTTCTGTCCACGCCGGGAGTTCTACACGGCCCCCCTGAACGGCTGGTAAACGGTATGAGGCGCGGTCATTAACGCTCTGAGAACAAAGATGCGAGGAGCAACCAGCGTCGGAGCGCCGGGCAGATGCCTAGATGCGGCAGGTGGAGAGGCCGCGCTTCTCGAGGTACTGCTGGTGGTAGTCCTCGGCCTCCCAGAACTCTGAAGCCTCGCTGACCTCGGTCACGATCGGCCGGCGCAGTCTTCCGGAGTTGTCGAGCAGCTCCTTGGACGCCACCGCAGCGGCCTTCTGCTCGTCGTCGTGGAAGAAGATCGCGCTGCGGTACTGGGTTCCGACGTCGGGCCCCTGCCTGTTGAGCGTGGTCGGGTCGTGGTTCTCCCAGAAGACCGCCAGCAGGTCGTCGTAGCTCACACGCTCGGGGTCGTACGTCACTTCGACGACCTCTGCATGCCCCGTGCGTCCGGTGCATACCTGCTGGTAGGAGGGTCGTTCGGCGGACCCGCCGAGGTAGCCGACACGGGTGGAGGTAACGCCTTGGATCTGGCGGTACGCCGCCTCCACGCCCCAGAAACAGCCTGCGCCAAAAGTCGCTTTCTTCATGATGACGACTCTAGGACATCCCCGGGCCTATCGCGGCGTCGGACCTATGCAATCTCGCCTCGCCGCGGGATGCCTCCGTCGGCGCGCCCGAACGGGCCGCTCTCGTTCACGTCGTTGACTGGGAGAAGGACTAGAAGAGGGTTTCCGGCGAGCTCCTCGGTCCTGCGGGTAGCGAGGCCTGCAGCTGCCTCGCAACGAGCTCGAGGTCCCTGACGAAGCTTGCCTCTTCCTTGCGGCGGCTTTCGGGCGGCCCCCGGAGGATCGACGCCGGGTGGACGGTCGCGGTGGCCAGAGGAGCATGCGGCCACTCTACGAACTCACCCCTGTGCTGGGTCACTTTGAAGCCCTTGCCGAGGAGGGCCTGAGCGGCCGTGGCCCCCAGGCACATGACGATCTTCGGGTTCACGACCTCGATCTCTGCCTCCAGCCACGGCTTGCACGCGAGTATCTCGTCTGCGTTCGGCTTCTGGTGGATCCGCCGCTTCCCTTTCGGGATCCACTTGAAGTGTTTGACTACGTTCGTCACGTAGACGGAGCCGCGGTCGATCCCCGCCGCTTCGAGCGAACGGTCGAGGAGCGCCCCCGCCGGACCGACGAAGGGGCGGCCCGCTACGTCTTCCTTGTCGCCAGGCTGCTCGCCTACGAGCATGAGCTCGGCTTCCCCTTCCCCTTCCCCGAAGACCGTTTGCGCCCCGTTGCGCCATAGATCGCAGGCTTGGCAGCCTTGGGCGATCTTACGCAGCGTGGTGAGCTCGGGGTCGGCAGGGATGTATCGGGACGCGGTGCTCATCCGCCGACCTCGTAGACCTTGTAGGGGGCTCCTATCACTGAATGGGCAACGTTTCGCACCGGCGTCCCTCCGGTCGTCTCGCCTATCTCCCTGCCGGTATGCGCGTGACCGTGGAAGGCGATGTCGGCCCCCGCCTCGTCGATCTCGTCTGCCAACAGATAGCTTCCCAGGAAGGGGTAGATCTCCAGCCGCTCGCCGGCCAACGTCGCCTCGCTCGGGGAGTAGTGGAGAAGCGCGATGCGCAGGTCCGTGTTGAGGGACGCGAGGGCCTTTCCGAACGTGGCCGCCACCAGCTTGCTGTGCCTCATAAAGGCCTTCATCTCCGGCTCTCCGAAGTCACTGCCGGAGGCGCCGACGAATCCACCCCCGAACCCCTTGGTCCCGGCGATCCCGAGGGTCTGACC
Organism: Actinomycetota bacterium; assembly: GCA_030448085.1. The sequence continues at coordinate 2,337 of JAUJNU010000100.1, forward strand.
TTGAACCTCGAGCACGGTTGACTCGCCGTCTAGCACCACCGCGCCGGCTTCCTCCATCGCGTAGCGGATCGCTTTGGGCTCGTCCCGGTGATAGTCGTGGTTGCCGAGCACGGCGACGATCGG
>JAUJNU010000101.1 GCA_030448085.1 Actinomycetota bacterium
CGTCAACATCCAGAAGTTCGACGTCGACGACGGCGTCTCGAGGAACGTGGTCGCGTGGTGGCCGGGGTCCCAGAACCACGGTTTCGTGCTCGGGGGCCACATGGACACCGTCGCCGCCTCTCCGGGAGCCAACGACAATGCGTCGGGGGTGGCCGTGATGCTCGAGCTGGCACGGCTCGTAGCCGCCAAAAAGCCCTCCAAGTGGCTGCGATTCGTGGCCTTCGGGTCCGAGGAATACGGGTCCAACGGGGCTCACCACGTCGGCTCACAGACCTTCGTGAACCGGCTGGGGCGCGAGGGACAGGATCGGCTGGGGGGGATGGCCTCGGTCGACATGATCGCCGACGGCAGGCCCCTGTTGGTGGGCAACTCCGGGATCGCCGACGACGTGGTCGCCCGAACCCTCTACCGCAAGATCAGAGACGCGGGCATCTCGGTCCGCTTCGAGGAGCTGTGTGATTGCTCGGACCACGGACCTTTCGAACACGCAGGCATCCCGGCCTCTTTCGCCTACAGCGGCCTGGAGGGGAACTACCACGACCCCTCCGACACCGTCGTGAACATGAAGCCCGAGGACCTCTACCGCACCGGGCGGGCTCTGCGGGCCTTCGTCGCGGACATCAACGGCACCATGATCGAGCGCTTCCGCCGGCACTGAACGCCGTCGCCGGCCGGAAGCGGACCGGAGGCCGTCGGCCCCCCTCAGCTGAGGGATAGTTTCCAGCTAGGCTTGCCCAAACGGCCCCTCCAGGGGTCAGGAAGGCGGATGGACGATCGGATGACAGAGACGCTCGAACCCTACGAGCCCGAGGACGATCCGAGCTATGACCTCGACGGCTACGAATACGAAGAGCGCACGGGGCCGAATGTCCTCTGGGGACGGATCGCCATCCTGGGCATCGGCCTCTTACTCGCCTTCTTCTTGGGACGTGCCACCGCCGGTGGCGGTGTGGACGAGGAGCAACTGCCCCAGGCTCGACCCGACCTCGAACAAGCAGAGGAAGAGAACCAACGACTCAGCGACGAGCTCGCGGCCGCCGAAGAAGAGCCGGAGGTGGTCGAGACGCCGGCTCCCGAGACGACGGAGGCCGAGGCTCCCGACGAAGAGGCCACCGGGGATGCCACCGATCCCGTAGGCGAGACCGAAGGCGAGACCTATGTCGTTCAAAGGGGAGACACCTTGCGAGGCATCGCGCAGACCTTCTGCGGCGACGTCCAGCTCGACGACGCGATCGCGGCCCAGAACGGGATCGAGGACGCCACTCAGCTGGCGGTCGGTCAGTCGTTGACGCTGCCGGCAGAGTGCACGGGCTAGCTCCCGCGCATCCGGCCCTCATCTACGCCCGGCCCCTCCTTTTCGGTCTCCGCGGAAGAAGACGATGAGGTTCTTCGACCTGCGAGAACGGTTACGAGGAAGCCTGTGGTTCATACCGACGATGTGCGTCTTCTCGGCGGTCGCCCTGGCGATCCTGCTCATCCGATTGGACGCCCGCCACGACTTCAGCTTTGCCTTCAAGGGCGGGCCGGATAGCGCTCAGAACTTCTTGTCGACGGTCTCGTCGTCGATGATCACCTTCACCGGTCTGGTTTTCACCATCACGATCGTCGTGTTACAGCTGGCCAGCCAGCAGTTCAGTCCGCGAGTGTTGCGAACGTTCCTCCGCGACCGGCACAGTCAGGTGGCGTTGGGGATCTTCACCGCGACCTTCACCTATTCCTTGATAGTGCTTCGTTCGGTCCGGTCGGAAGAAGCAGCGGGTGGACAGTTCGTCCCGGCTCTGGCGATAACTTTCGCTTTCGCTCTGGTGATGTTGAGTCTCGCTCTGTTCGTGGATTACATCCATCACATCGCTCAGTCGATCCGGGTCCCAACCATCACCCACTCGGTGAGTAACGAGACTCGTGCCGCCATCGGCGACATCTACGACCACGAGCACACCGAGGCCCCCGTTCCTCTCCCACAAGGCTTACCCCGGCGGGTAGTACCGGCGCCGAGGAGAGGTGTGATCACGGGGCTGGACCGGCACCGGTTGGTGAGCCTCGCCCAGGCCGCGGACGCAGTGGTCGAGGTCGTGCCCGCCATCGGTGACTATGTCCCGCAGGGCGCGCCCCTGCTCAACATCTATGGAAGCACCACCGACCCGGCTGCCTTCGTGGATGCCGTGGGCATCGGTCTGGAGCGAACGATGCAACAGGATCCCGCCTTCGGGTTCCGCCAGTTGGTCGACGTCGCCGAGCGGGGCTTGTCTCCCGCTGTGAACGACCCCACCACCGCGATCCAGTGTCTCGACGAGATCCACGACCTACTCAGGCAGCTCTGCGTGCGTGCGTTCCCCTCCGGGCAGAGATTCGACGACTCGGGCAAGCTGCGCCTGAGTTTCCCCGTTACGTCCTGGGAGGGATACGTGGACCTTTCCTTCGACGAGA
>JAUJNU010000012.1 GCA_030448085.1 Actinomycetota bacterium
GCGTGGGAGCGTTGGGAGGGGACGATCGAGTACACGTTCATGGCCCCCCTCTCGCGCGTCGTCCACCTCGGCGGCATGGGCGTCTTCTCGGTGATCTATGGGCTGGCACGCTCGGCGCTCCTGTTCGGGACGATCGCCTTCTTCTTCGACGTGGAGATGCCGAACGCGAACTTCGGAGCCGCTCTGTTGATCCTTGGGATCGCATCCGTCTCGTTCATCGGGATCGGCATGATGACAGCGGTGCTCCCTCTCATCTCGCCGGAGAAAGGGTCTCAGCTCGGCTTCATCGCCCAAGGCATGCTGCTCGTCGTCTCGGGCATCTATTACAGCGTTGACGTCCTCCCCGGGCCGATGCAGGCGCTCTCCCGTATCTCCCCTGCGACCTATGCCCTCGAGGGGATCAGGGCGTCGATCCTCGAGGGAGCCGGCGCGGGCGAGCTGTGGGGGGAGATCTGGCCCCTGATCGTGATAGGGATCGTCTCGATCCCGCTGGGGCTCGCCGTCTTCCGTAGAGGCGAGCGCTACGCGAAGCAGCACGGGAAGCTGAAGCGGTCGGGTTAGGCCCCTACTCGAGGTTCCCGCGCGCCGCCGCCAGCACCTTCTTCTCCCAGGCCTCGGCCACGGGCTCGCCTTTGCCGTGGCCGAGGCAATGGGCGAGCTCGTGGGCGAGGATCGAAGCCCAGAACTCCCGTTCCGACGGAGGGGGGTCGGCGAATAGGCCCTGTTCGTAGTACTGCTGATACCTCGCCAGGTCGTCGCTCATCGCCACCGGAAAGAACATGAGGTCACACAGAGCGCCTGAACCCCTCTTGTCGATCTGAGCGGTAAGGAACGCGTCGGCGAGATGCCCGTCCTCGGGAACCCGAGCCCGGCCGTTCCTCGAGCTCACCTTGAGGACGTAAAGGTCTTTCGTCAGCTCGTTCCAGAACCCCAACGTCTTGAGGTCCGCGATCGCCGTCCCCAGCAGGTCTTTGGACGAGCCGAAGGCGTGGTTCACCACGCGCACCCCCTTGACCGGGCCCGCGACGGTCTGGTTCGGGATAGGGATCGGCAGCGTCGAGCTCGTGGGGCCCGCCTGCATAGGCGCGCCGTCGGGGGCGGTGCAGCCCGTTAGGCCGAGGATGACGAGGAGGAGGGCCGCCGCTAGCGGGCGGTTCTGCCGGTACAAGAAAGATGCTCCTAAGGACGAGTCGCCGAGATCTGGGTCGGTCAACTTTCCCACGTCCTGCCGCCTACGGCGCGGCACCTCTTCTCCTACCTGCCGCGCCGCCCCCGAAGGGGTCGCGCCGGGAGCGCCGAGCCCAACGACAGAGCGCCTTGATGCAGGATCTGCCCGGACGGTCAGTAACCAGCGCCGACCTGCACCACTCCCTCGAGCGGGCGATCGTGGGCGAACGCGTGGACGTTCCTTTCGACGAGGGACAGGAGCTCGGGAAGGGCCATGTCCCACGTGTTCGCGACGTGAGGGGTGATGATCACGTTCGGTAGGTCCCATAGCGGGTGCCCGTCCGGCAACGGCTCGGGGTCGGTCACGTCCAACGCGGCCCCACCGATACGACGGTTCCCCAACGCGGCCACGAGGGCATCGGTGTCCACGAGACCTCCTCGAGCAACGTTCACCAGCCATGCGTGCTCGGGCATCGCCGCGAACACCGCCTCGTCGATCATGTGATGCGTTTCGGGAGTAAGGGCGGCCGCGCCGACGAGATGGTCCGCATCCTCGGCGAAGGTTAAGAGGTCTGACGTCTTCCCCGTTCGCTCCGCGCCTTCGAGCGGGCGACCCGATCTGTTGATCGCGAGCACCCTCGCGCCGAGGGGCTCCAGCATCTCCACGAGCGACCTTCCTATGCCACCGGTCCCGACGATCAGGACCGTAGCCTCTTTCAGCCTTCGCTCGGGGGCCCCGAAGGTCCCGTCCCTCCACGAGGTGGCGGCTGAGTGCTCGTGGATCCGCCTTGCACCGGCCAACAGGAACGCGAGCGCATGCTCCGCGGTCGCGGGACCATAGATCCCCTTCGCACAGGTCCAAGCCCTTGCATCGTCGATCGCACCGGCCTCGAAGAAGCGCTCTATCCCCGCGAAAGGAAGTTGCACCCAAACGGGGTCCGAGCGGGTGAGGAGATCCTTCAGCTCCCGAGCCTTGCGGGGGTCCGCCCAGATCAGCGCGTCGGCGTCCGCCGGCTCGTCGACCACGACGCCACCCCCGGCGGCCACTGCGCCACGCATCCGCTCATCTGAGGTCGGCTCGATCGCGATCTTCGGTTGCGAGACCGTGATCACAGGAACGGCTCTGAGGCGAGGTTGATAGAGGTCGACCCGCAACTGGGACAGAGGGGCTCGTCGCCATCGTGAAGGGTGAAGGTGTCACCGCAAGACTCACAGCGGACGACGAGCACCTCGCCACTCGCCGGTCCCCCGGTCGCTGCTCCCCCGCTCAAGCGACGGCCGGCTCTGCCGCCTCGAAGACGAGGCCTTCCCCCTCGACATCGGCAACCACGGTGTCCCCGTCCGAGAAGCGACCCGACAGGAGCTCGAGAGCGAGCTCGTTCTCGATGGAACGCTGGATCAAGCGCTTCAGGGGGCGAGCTCCGTAAGCGGGGTCGTAACCCCGTTCGGAAAGAAAGGCCCTGGCATCGTCACTGAGCGTCAATGTGATGTTGCGCTCGCGCAGCCGCGTCGCGAGGCGCTCGAGCTGGATGTCGACGATCGCACCGAGATGCTCCCGCCCGAGCCGGTGGAAGACGATGATCTCGTCGATCCGGTTCAGGAACTCCGGCTTGAAGTGGTCGCGCACCGTTTGCATGACCTTCTCGTTGACGGACTCGGTCGTCTCGTCGGCGGACGCGATCCAGCCCGACCCCAGGTTCGAAGTCATGATGATCGCGGTGTTCCGGAAATCGACCGTCCGCCCCTGACCGTCGGTCAGGCGTCCCTCGTCGAGGATCTGAAGGAGGACGTTGAAGACATCAGGGTGGGCCTTCTCGATCTCATCCAACAGCAGCACCGAGTAGGGGCGTCTGCGAACGGCCTCGGTCAGCTGGCCGCCTTCGTCGTAGCCGACGTAGCCCGGGGGGGCCCCGATCAAGCGGCTCACCGTGTGCTTCTCCATGTATTCGCTCATGTCGATCCGCACCATCGCTCGCTCGTCGTCAAACATGAACTCGGCAAGCGCACGCGCCAGCTCGGTCTTCCCAACGCCGGTCGGGCCCAAGAAGATGAACGAGCCGATCGGCCGGTTCGGGTCCGACAGGCCCGAGCGGGCCCTGCGGATCGCGTTCGACACCGCCTGCACCGCCTCGTCCTGCCCGATCACCCTGCGGTGCAGGTTCGCCTCCATCTGTACCAGCTTCTGTACCTCCCCCGCCATCAGCTTGGCGACCGGGATGCCCGTCGCCCGGGCGACCACCTCGGCGATGTCCTCCTCGTCGACCTCTTCCTTCAGGAACTTGCGGTCGCGCTGCAGCTCCTCGAGATCGGCGTTCGCGGCCGCGAGCTCCTTGTCCAGCTCCATCAGCCGGCCATAGCGGAACTCCGCGGCCCGGGCGAGGTCACCGTCGCGCTCGGCTCTCTCGGCCTCGCCACGCGCGGCCTCGATCTCGGCCTTCATCGCCCTGATGCGGCCGATGCAGTCCTTCTCGCGACTCCAATGCGCTTTCATCGCGTCCATCTCTTCTTGGAGCCCCGCGAGCTCCTCCTCGATCTTGTCCAGCCGCTGGAGAGAGGACTCGTCCGTCTCCTTGTCGAGCGCCGCTTTCTCGATCTCGAGCTGCTTCGCCCGCCGGTCGAGCACGTCGATCTCGATCGGCATCGAGTCGATCTCGATACGCAGCCGAGAGGCCGCTTCGTCGACGAGGTCAATCGCCTTGTCGGGAAGGAACCGGCCCGTGACATAGCGATGGGAGAGCACGGCGGCTGCAACCAGGGCCGCATCCTGGATCCTCACGCCGTGGTGCACCTCGTACCGCTCCTTCAGGCCACGGAGGATGGCGATCGTGTCGGTCACCGACGGCTCGCCTACGAAGACCGGCTGGAAACGCCTCTCGAGGGCCGGGTCCTTCTCCACGTGCTTGCGGTACTCATCGAGGGTCGTGGCCCCCACCATCCGGAGCTCACCTCGAGCCAGCATCGGCTTGATCATGTTGCCGGCGTCCATCGATCCCTCGGCCGCTCCGGCCACGACGATCGTATGCAGCTCGTCGATGAAGGTGATGACCTCACCGTACGAGTCTGTTATCTCCCTCAGCACCGCCTTCAACCGCTCCTCGAACTCTCCCCGGTACTTCGACCCCGCGACCATGGAACCGATATCGAGGGAGACGACCCGCTTGTCCTTCAGCGACTCCGGGATGTCACCTGCGACTATCCGGTTGGCAAGACCCTCGGCTATGGCGGTCTTGCCGACTCCCGGTTCACCGATGAGAACCGGGTTGTTCTTCGTGCGGCGGGAGAGCACCTGGATCACCCTGCGGATCTCGTCATCCCGCCCGATGACGGGGTCGAGCTTGCCCCGCCGAGCCGCTTCCGTTAGGTCGCGTCCGAACCGCTCGAGCGCCTGGTACCTGTTCTCGGGGTCCTGGTCCGTGACGCTCTGTGAGCCGCGGATCGAACGCAGCGCCTCCAAGACACCTGCCCGGTCCACGCCGGCATCGACCAGGATCTTAGAGGCCGGGCCGCCTTCTTCTATCAAGGCCAGGAGCAGGTGCTCGGTCGATATGTAGGCGTCCCCGAGCGTCTCTGCCTCGCTCGTCGCCACCTCCAGAACCTTGCGCAGCGAGGTGTCGAGGTACGGCTCCGCCTGCCCGTACACCTTGGGCGCGTTCTCGAGCAGCCCCTCGATACGGGGCCTCAGAGACGCGGAGGTAACCCCCATCTTCCCGAGGAGGGGGAGAACCACTCCCTCGGCCTGAGAGATGAGAGCTAACAGGAGGTGCGCAGGCACGATCTGCTGGTGGTTCATCTGGCCGGCCAGCCGCTGGGCCTGGCCCAGCGCCTCACCGGACTTCGTTGTCAGTTTCGTAAGGTCCATCTTGTTGCTCCTTGTGGTGTTGGTTCTCTCAGCGACCGCTGCCGGTTGGGTCGGGCGCCGCGGGGGCCTCGAAGGGACGTTTCCTGCGGTCCTGCTCGACGAGGTCGGACTTCATCGCACGACGAACCCGGCGTACGTCCTTGAGGGTGACGAGCGGTCCACCGCGCTGCGCCTCCGAGGCTTGCTGGGCCTGCTTCAGCCGCTCCACCTCGGCCTCGAGCTCGAGGATCCTCATCACGCCGGCAAGGTTGATCCCCTCCTGCGTGAGGTCCTGGATCCGGCGCAGCATCGCGACGTCGCTCTCCGAGTACCGGCGACTGTTCCCCTGGGTCCGCTTCGGCTGCACGAGACCCTTTCGCTCGTAAACACTCAGCGTATGGGGATGAACCCCGTCGACATCGGCGGAGATTGAAATCATGTATATCTCATCAAACATCAAACGCAAAAATCTCAACAATAACGCATATCCTCAGACTGTCTCAACTAGTACTAGACAAATGATCTGCTCAACGAAGCCTGGTGGGCGATCTACGGCGGCCTCGGTCCGGCTGGCCATGCCGTCGTACCCGACGCGGCAGGGGGCCGATCAACGGCGCAGCAGCTCTGCGCCATGTTGCTCATGTCGATCCACTTTGCTCATCGCTCGCTCGTCGTCAAACATGAACTCGGCAAGCTGCGCGCCAGCTCGATCTTCCCAACGCCGGTGGGCCCAGAAGATGAACGAGCCGATCGGCCGGTTCGGGTCGACGGGACGAGCAGGCCCTGCGGATGCGTTCGACACCGCCTGCACCGCCTCGTCCTGCCCGATCACCCTGCGGTGCAGGTTCGCCTCCATCTGTACCAGCTTCTGTACCTCCCCGCCATCAGCTTGGCGACCGGGATGCCCGTCGCGGGCGACCACCTCGGCGATGTCCTCCTCGTCGACCTCTTCCCTTCAGGAACTTGCGGTCGCGCTGCGGCTCCTCGAGATCGGCGTTCGCGGCCGCGAGCTCCTTGTCCAGCTCCATCAGCCGGCCATAGCGGAACTCCGCGGCCCGGGCGAGGTCACCGTCGCGCTCGGCTCTCTCGGCCTCGCCACGCGCGTCCTCGATCTCGCCTTCATCGCCCTGATGCGGCCGATGCAGTCCTTCTCGCAGCTCCAATGCGCTTTCATCGCGTCCATCTCTTCTTGGAGCCCGCAGCTCCTCCTCGATCTTGTCCAGCCGCTGAGAGGACTCGTCCGTCTCCTTGTCGAGCGCCGCTTTCTCGATCTCGAGCTGCTTCGCCCGCCGGTCGAGCACGTCGTCTCGATCAGCATCAAGTCGATCTCGATACCCCGCAACCGAGAGGCCGCTTCGTCGACGAGGTCAATCGCCTTGTCGGAAGGAACCGGCCCGTGACATAGCGATGGGAGAGCACGGCGGCTGCAACCAGGGCCGCATCCTGGATCCTCACGCCGTGGTGCACCTCATGCGCTCCTTCCAGGCCACGGAGGATGGCGATCGTGTCGAAGTCACCGACGGCTCGCCTACGAGGACGGCTGGAAACCTCTCGAGGCCGGGTCCTTCTCCACGTGCTTGCGGTACTCGCCGAGTCGTGGCCCCACCATCCGGAGCTCACCTCGAGCCAGCATCGGCGATCATCGCGCCGGCGTCCATCGATCCCTCGGCCGCTCCGGCCCCGACGATCGTATGCAGCTCGTCGATGAAGGTGATGACCTCACCGTCCGAGTCTATGATCCTCCCTCAGCACCGCCTTCAACCGCTCTCTCGAACTCTCCCGTACTTCGACCCCGCGACCATGGAACCGATGTCGAGGAGACGACCCGCTTGTCCTTCAGCGACTCCGGGATGTCACCTGCGACTATCGATTTAACCAAGACCCCTCGGCTATGGCGGTCTTGCCGACTCCCGGTTCACCGATGAGAACCGGGTTGTTCTTCGTGCGGCAGGAGAGCACCTGGATCACCCTGCGGATCTCGTCATCCCGCCCGATGACGGGGTCGAGCTTGCCCCGCCGAGCCGCTTCCGTCCAGGTCGCGTCCGAACCGCTCGGCCGCCTGTGGTACCCTGTTCTCGGGTCTGGTCCGTGACGCTCTGTGAGCCATGGATCGAACGCAGCGCCTCCAAGACACCTGCCCGATCCACGCCGGCATCGACCAGGATCTTAGAGGCCGGGCCGCCTTCTTCTATCAAGGCCAGGAGCAGGTGCTCGTGTCGATATGTAGGCGTCCCCAGGCGTCTCTGCCTCGCTCGTCGCCACCTCCAGAACCTTGCGCAGCGGTGTCCGGTGCGGCTCCGCCTGCCCCGTACAGCCCAGGCGTTCTCGAACAGCCCTCGATACGGGGCCTCAGAGCGCGAGGTAACCCCATCTTCCCGGGGAGGAGAACCCTCCCCTCGGCCTGAGAGATGAGAGGCTAACAGGAGGTGCGCAGGCACGATCTGCTGGTGGTTCATCTGGCCGGCCAGCCGCTGGGCCTGGCCCAGCGCCTCACCGGACTTCGTTGTCGTTTCGTAAGGTCCATCTTGTTGCTCCTTGTGGTGTTGGTTCTCTCAGCGACCCCGCTGCCGGTTGGAGTCGGGCGCCGCGGGGCCTCGAAGGGACGTTTCCTGCGGTCCTGCTCGACGGAGTCGGACTTCATCGCACGACGAACCCGGCGTACGTCCTTGAGGGTGACGAGCGGTCCACTGCGCTGCGCCTCCGAGGCTTCACTGGGCCTGCTTCAGCCGCTCCACCTCGGCCTCGAGCTCGGGGATCTATCATCCGCGCCGGCAAGGTTGATCCCTCCTGCGTGAGTCCTGGATCCGGCGCAGCATCGCGACGTCGCTCTCCGAGTACCGGCGACTGTTCCCCTGGTCCGCTTCGGCTGCACGAGACCCTTTGCTCGTAGATTTCAAAGCGTCTGGGATGCACCCCGGCGGGCTCGGCGGCGATGGAGATGATGTGTAGCCAGATCGGATGATCCCTCAGGCATTTCTCTCCCCTTAGGCGTTAGCCGCAGACCTGGCTGCCCTTGGCCTTGCCCTCTTCCATGAACTCCTCGAGCACGGCTCTCGGAGACTCCGCGTGCTCTTGGGCGAACCGCTCGAGCAGCTCCTTCTCTGTTTCGTGAGCTTTGCCGGAACGTGAACCTCGACCTTCACTTAAGAGGTCGCCTGGCCCCCGTTCTGGTCGCTCCTGCCCGCGTACACGCAGCACCTTCCCGTGGTGTGCCGGGCGGATCTTGACGGTCACCGCGCGCCTCAGGCGTAGGAACCTGCACCTTCGTCCCCGAGGGCAGCTTCCGGGAAGGTGAGCGGCAGACGAACCGTGAGGTTTCCGTGGATCCCATCGAGAACGGGATCTGCTCTGACCTTCACCCGCACGTAGAGATCGCCGCCGGGCCTCCGTTCCGAGCCGGACTGGCCTCGTCCCGCGACGGATGAAGGCCCCGTCGGACACCGCCGGAGGATCGGACCTTCCCGCGCCCTGCGGAAGCGTGACGGTCGTCCCGTGGACGGCGTCCTCGAAGCTGAGCGCCACCTCGGTCTCGGCATCGCGCGCCCAAGGCGCCCGGCCGAACCCGAAGCCTCCGACGGGTGTCATCGAGACCCGTCGCCTCCTCCGCCTCCTCCGAAGAGGTCTCCGATGTTGGCGCGCACGTTCCCATCACCTGCGCCGGGCCTCCCGCCGTAGAAGCGGCGGCCCGGGAACGGGCGGCTCGCACCCACCTCGTCGTACTCACGCCGCTTGTCGTCGTTGAAGGGACGGCATGCGCCTCGGATATCTTGCCCTTGCCTACCTCCTCGGCCTTCGAGTCGCCCTTGTTCGCGTCGGGGTGGTGCTTCTGGGCGGCTTCGGTACGCCTTCTTGATCTCGTCCTTCGACGCCGATCATCGACGCCCAGCGTTTGGTAGTAGTCCTTGTCGAACCAGTCCTTCTGAGCCACGCCTACGTCCTGCCTCGGCGTCTTCAGAGGGGCCGCCCTCGCAGCCGACTCGAGAGGGTTGGCAACCACCACCATCGCGGGCCGCAGGGTGCTCGCTGGCGTGTAGCCCTTCCTGGGCTACCTTGGCCGTCCTCGGTGACGGCCTCATCCTCGACGGTGCTGACGGCCTCGTGGAACTTCGGATCGAACTCTTTGCCTTCAGCCTCGATCTCCCGTAACCCCTGGTTCTGTAGCGTCTGGGTCAGCTGCTTGTAGAGAGAAGGTTCAGCCCTCGGGGTCGTCGGTGTGCCTTGATCGCGCGTCGAACGAGTCGACGAGCGGCAGGAGGTCTGAGACCAGGCGAGTTCTCCCCGGGCGATCGCGTCCGCCCTGCGTTTCCGCGACTGCTTGCGGAGATTGTCGTAATCGGCCCTTGCCCTCAGCATCGTCCTGCAGCTTGCGCAGGTCGATGACTACTTCCTGCTGAGCCTCTTCGACGCGTCGAGATCAGGCGGACCTTCCTCCACCACACCTCGCCGACGGCCGCCTGATCGGTGGCGTCGGCTCCGGGAAGGGTCGCCGGGACTCGTACCTCTTGCTCGTCCGTAGACACGAAGGCCCCCCTAGCCGTTCTGTCCGTCGCCCTCGTCGACCACCTCATCAACGACATCATCGGGGCCGGCCGCCGGCTGCTGCTGCGTTTGGTCGGCGGACTTCTGATACAGCACGTCGGCGAACTTGTGCGGCGCGGATGGGAGTTGCTCCAGGAGTGCCTGATCTAGTCGACGTCGGACCCCGCCAGCCTCCTTGGCATCGGCGGGCTTCCTCGACGATCTTTGCGGTCGGCCTCTTCGACTTCTCGCCGTGCTCCTTGAGTTGTTTCTCGGATTGATAGATGACGTTGTCGGCCTGGTTCCGGACGTCGGCCTCCTCGCTTTCTGGCGGTCCTCCTCGGCGTGCGCCTCGGCTCGCGGATCATCTTGTCGATGTCGTCCTTGGCGAGCTTCGTGCCGCCGGTGATCGTCATCGACTGCTCCTGTCCATTACCGAGATCCTTGCCGATACGTTCACGTCCATTGGCGTCGATGTCGAAGGCGACCTCGATCTGCGGCGTGTTCCTCATCGCCGGGGGATCTGACGAGCTGGAACTTGCCGAGGCGACTTGTTGCGGTAGCCATGTCTGCCTCGCCCTGCAGGATGTGTATCTCGACCGACGACTGGTTGTCCTCTGCGGTGGTGAACGTCTCGCTGCGCTTCGTGGGGATCGTCGTGTTCGCTCGATGGGCTTGGTGAACACCCCTTCGTCCTGGCCGCCGAGCGAAGGCAGCGTCACGTCGAGGAGAAGGACATCCTTCACCTCACCCTTCAGAACGCCCGCCTGGATGGCAGCGCCCTGGCGACCACCTCGTCAGGTTGACGCCCTGGTGAGGGCTCTTTCCCGCCCGCCAGGGTCGGTCACCAGCTTGCGGACCATCGGCATCCGGGTCGAACCGCCCACGAGGATCGCTGGTCGATCTCGTCGACGCTGACGTTGCGTCCTTCACCGCCTGCAGGAAGGGCCCCTTGCCTTGTCGAGCAGGTCCTCGGTCATCCGCTCGAACTCCGGCGACGGGAGGGTCAGCTCGAGGTGGAACAGGCCTGCTCGGTGGCCGTGATCAACGGCAGGTTGATCGACGTCTGCTGCGTCGAGGCTCGATCTTCGCCTTCTCCGCAGCCTCCTTGAGGCGCTGGAGGCCATCTTGTCCTTGGAGGATCGACGCCGTGCTGGTCCTTGAAGGTCTTCACGGGGTGGTCGATGACCCGCTGGTCCCAGTCGTCGCCTCGGTCGTGTTCCCGAGGTGGCTCGCACCTCGAAGACCCCCTCACCCAGGTCGAGCGAGGACGTCGACGTCCCGCCACCGAGGTCGAAGACGAGGATCGTCGATCACCGCCTCGTAGAGGCCGTAGGCAAAAGCAGCCGCGGTGGGCTCGTTGATGATCACCGCACCTCGAGGCCGGCGATCTGGCCGGCTTCCTTGGTGGCCTGCCGCTGGGCGTCGTCGAAGTAGGCGGGGACCGTGATAACGGCCTCGGTGACCTTCGGTCGCCGAGGTACGCCTCGGCATCCGCCTTTAGCTTCATGAGGATGCGGGCCGAGATCTCCTGGGGGGTGTATCCCTTCCCGTCGATGTCCGTCTTGTGATCGGTGCCCATGAACCGCTTGATCGAGCGGATGGTCCGGTCGGGGTTCGTGATCGCCTGGCGCTTCGCCACCTCGCCGACGAGGATCTCGCCGCTCTTGGAGAAGGCGACGACCGAGGGGGTCGTCCGCTGCCCCTCGGCATTGGGTGCTACCCCGGGCTCCCCGCCCTCGAGGACGGCCACAACGGAGTTCGTCGTGCCGAGGTCGATTCCGACTGCTTTGGCCATTCAGTGCCTCCTGCGCTAAAGATTGCGTCAGGAGACATTATGAGACTTGAGTGCGCCTATGTCAACTTTGCTCGCGGACCAGCCGAGCCGCCTACTCCCGCTCCTCCATGCTCTTGCGCTCGCCCTCGCCCGAATCACCGGTGAGGTGCGCCGCTGCGGTCTTGTGCTGGCCCGCTATCCCTCGCACCTCGTCTGCCTGGTTCATCAGCTCATCGAGACAGTTCGGGCATACGAGCTCACGCTTCTGCTCCGCGCCGTCCTCCCACGCGACCTCCTTGAGAAGGTTCTCCTCGACGTCCCTCCCGCATCTCGCGCAGACAGCCATGACACGTCTCCTCTCGATAGGTTTCTGGCTCTCACGCTACCCGAGGGACCGGGCGCAAAACAGGCGTGGGGGTCAGTCCAGGGTGCGGGCGGGCGCCGTCGGCATCTCTTCGTGCACCGGCCGGGTGGCGCCAGGTGCAACCGACGGGAGCCATACGCTGAACACCGAGCCCTCCGGCCCGGACCTCTCGAGCCACACGCGCCCCCCGATCGCTTCACCCAGACGGCGGCAGATGTAGAGGCCGAGCCCGGTCCCTCCGACCTTGCGGGTCGAGGACTGGTCCACCTGATAGAAGCGATCGAAGATCCTGCGCTGGGCATCCTGCGGGATCCCCTCACCGTTGTCGATGACGGAGATCGTGACCCCCTCACCCTCGACCTTGCCGAGGAGCGTCACCGGAGCCCCATCGGGCGAGTATTTGAAGGCGTTGTCGACGAGGTTCAGGATTATCTGGTGGATCTTTCCTTCGTCGCTGTGGATCGGAGGCAGGTTCGGCTCGAACCGGAGGTCAAGCGGGTGCAGCTCGGCCCTGCCCCCCACCTCCTCTATCACCCGGGCCGCCACCTGCGGCAGTGACACGGCGGAGGCGGAGGCACTCATCTCCTCGGATTCCAGGCGGGAGACGGCGAGTAGATCCTCGATCAGGTTCCGGAGCCTCTCGCTCTGCCGGTCCACAGCCTCCAGGAACGACCTCTGCTGAGCCGGCTCGAAGTCGACCTCGGGACGGAGGAGCGTCTTCACATAGCCCTGGATGGAGGTCAGCGGCGTGCGCAGCTCGTGGGAGACGGCCGCCACGAAATCGTCCTTCAGGTGGTTCATTTCGGTGAGGTGGGCCAGCGACTCCTTCAGGCGGTCCACGAGGCCGGCGTTCTCGAGGCTGACGCTGGCGTGGTTAGCCAGGGTCTCGAAGAGCTTCAGGTCCTCGGAGTCGAAGGTGGATACGTCGCCGAGCCTGTCTCCGACGAGGATGGTCCCGACCACACCCTCGTCCCCGAGGAGCGGCGCCACCATGGCGTCCTTGTGGATGCCGCGGGCTTGGAAGTGCTCTTTCAGGCGCTGGTTCTGGATAGGACGAGGGATCACGATCGCCTGCGCCTCGGAAGCGACCCGCGCCCATACGCCCTCGTTCGGCTGGAGGTCGACCTCCTCCATGAGCCGAAGGGTTTCACCGGGACCCAGTGTCGTCCGCTGAGCCGGTTTGCCCTCCTCGGTCGGGAACAACGTGATGCTGGCTATCTCGGCCCGGAACATCTTGCGGGCCTGGGTGCAAAGGGCCGTGATGGCGGACTCCCTCTGGAGTGACCTGTGAGCTAGCCTCGTCGACTCGTACAAGAGCTCGACGCTCTCTCTCTGCTCGCGCTGCGAGACGTAGCCCCGATAAGAAAGGAACAACAACCCCGCCGGCACGACGAGGAGGAAGGCTGCCTCCGATCTGGTGGCGAGGACGGCCACTCCGATGAGCGCCAGGCTCGCGTTGGCGGTGGTGACCACAGATCCGTACTTCAAGCCCTGAGGCAGGGTCTCGAGGTCGAGCCTCCCCTCCGACAGCGAGATGGCTAGGACCACCATCAGCAAGCTCACGAGGAACGTGATGAACGCAGCGACGAAAGTGACGATCCAGCGCGACGGCCGCAGGGCCTCGTAGGTGGGCACCAGCGCGTAGAACATCGTGGCCGAGAGGCAGGCGGCGAAACAGTAATGGCTGACGTTGAAGATCAGCTTCAGCAGCGACTGGCGTCGGTGTACCGCGAGAGCGAAGGCCGCTCCGATCAGTTGCCCGAGAAGGAGGTGGCGCGGGCCGGCGAAGAACAGGCCCAGGACGAGAGGGATCTCGGCGAGCGAGAACGAGTAAGCGTCCCTCCGGAACTGGAGGTGGACGACGCTGATCTCCGCCAGATAGAACAGGATCGCCATCCCCCACCAGTAGATGCGCACAGGGCCCACCGGCGCGGGCACGTCACGCAGGACGAGCATGTACAGGAGCGCGGCGCTAAGGGCCAGGAGGGCGTTCAGGAGCCAGATGCGGGAGGTCCCACTCAAGCGCATCAGGGAGAACCGGGCGATCGATGCCTGAGACATTCGTCTAGCCTACGCGTAAGGAGGGAGGCCGCACCCGAGAGGTGCTGTCTAGAGCCCGGTCGAGGAGCCGGGCTCGTCGCCCCAGCCGGCACCGCTCCAACCCACGCCGCTCCAGCCGACCCCGGACCAGCCGACCCCGGACCAACCGACGCCACTCCAACCGACGCCACTCCAACCGACGCCCGACCAACCCACGCCGTTCCAGTTGCCGCCGTTCCAGCTGCTGCCGTTCCACAGAGCCTCGGACCAGCCAACTCCGTTCCAGGTGTTGCCGAAGATGTCCTGCTCGCCCACCAGCGGGGCGCCATCCTGCTCGAGGTGGAGGCTCCCGCGGGCCAGCTCGAGGGAGCCGGTTCCCGTTGCACGGTCCCACGTCTGCACGGAGTCGGGGGTGGGCGTTTTGAAAGCCTTCTTCAGATCCAGGACCCCGGCCCCCTGCGCCTGTGCATCCGCATTCGGCATGGGGGACGCGCTGCTCCGCAGGAGCGCCTTCACCTGATCCGGTGTGGCCCCCGGCCGCTGCTGTAGCACGAGGGCTGCAGCACCGGATACGACGGCTGCCGCCTCGGAGGTGCCGCTCCCGCGGAAGAACCTCTCGTTGACCCTGCCCTCAGGGTGCCTCATGTCGATGTGGGAGCCGGGGACCCGCAGGCTAACCACGGACTTCCCAGGGGCCACGAGGTCCGGGTTCCGGGTGCCGTCACCCTTGCTCGACCAGGCCGGAACGACATCGTCGCTCGAGTCGTACGTGCCTTTGGTGTCGGAGGCCCCGACCGCCAGGACGTAAGGGTTATACGCCGGGTCGTTCAGCTTCGAGTCACCGAAACCCGTATTCCCGGCGGCGGCCACCACGACTATGCCCTTGTGCCAGGCCATTTCGGCGGCGTAGGAAAGGGGGTCGATCCGGTAGTCCTGCACGCTGTCGGTGCCGAAGGAGAGATTGAGAACCTTGATGTTGAGCCCGTTGTCATTGCGATGCTCGACGACCCAGCTGATCGCCGCTAGGACCTGCGACACATCGGTGCCCCCCACCGCGTTGGCTACCTTGACGCTCACGACCCGGGCATCGGGAGCGATCCCGATGAAGTTGTCATGATCGCCGTTCTCTTTTCCTGCCACAGCGGCGTTGTCCCGGCCGGCGATGATGCCCGTCATGTGAGACCCGTGGCCGTTCGAGTCGAGGTACCGGAGCTCGGGGCTCTGCGACTCGAAGGAGAGGTCCGGGCCATGTACGACCTTCCCGTCCACGGTGAGCCCTTCGACGGGCGCTACCCCCGTGTCGATCACGGCGATGTCCACGCCCCTGCCGGTGATCCCGTTGCGCCAGTAATCACGAGCCTTGACGGAGTTAGCGGTGTTGAAGATCGAGCCAGGATCCACAGAAGCATCGAACCCGTCACTGACGTGGAGCATCTTGACCTTGCGGTTCGGGGTGACGGAGTGCACAGCGTCGTTCGCCTCGAGTGCGGGAAGCGAGCGGCTGGGGACGTCCGCCACGAAGCCGTTGATGATCTCGATCCGCGCCCCCACGGTGCCGCCGAGCTCCTGCACCACAGCCTCGGGGGTTCCTCCGGCTCCAGGGTTCTCCCGAACGATGACCGATACGAGTTGGTCGGCGGCCTGGGAGACCGACTCGGCGGTGCCCGGGGTGAGGAAAGCGGAAAGGAGAAGAGCGCACAGGAGGGCGCCCACCAGGCGGCCCTTCTTCGAGTCGTTCCAGCTGACCCCGAAAACGATGGACATCTCTTGCCGCCCCCGAACCCTTGATTGACCTATCCAGGTGAGCATCGGCCTCGAGAGGACTAGTACTTAAGCCCTCGAGGGCTCTTTTTCTTCGGATCGCGGGCCATTTCTCGCATAGCGATTAATGACTAGTTCGCCGCTGAAATGGGGCGATCCGTACCGAAAGAGCGACTAAGGAGCGAGATCGACCGGGATCCTGACCACGTTGATCGGGCGCCCGTCCTCGGCCGAGGACTCGAATACCTCCACCGTCCCGGGCTCTTCAGTGGCGAGGTCGAAGGCCAGCCTCTCCCTGAAGTCTCCACGACAGCCGGAGCCACAGGTGGCGGTGGTGAAAGAGCTCACCAGCTCCTCGCCGTCCGCGTCGAGGATGCGCATCTCGACCGTCGCCTCGAAGGTGTTGGCGGTGCCGGTGATCTCTACGGGCGAGCTCACCGTCTCCCCTATCGCCGGAGACTGCACGAGGATCGCGGGAAGTAGGTCTCCGAAGTCCTTCCTGCGCTGAGGACCGTTCAGGACGATCCCTTCAGCGGAGAAGGTTTCGACGGGCGCACCATCGAGCCGCAGCTCGACGCCCTTCACGCTGGGGAACTGAGTGACCGTGAAAACAACCTGCGCCAGTCGCATCCGCATCCCGAAGGAGCCGCCGCCGTCTTCGAACCTTGCGGAGAGGTCGACGGTGGCGATCTCGTCCTCGATGTCCAGGTCCCTTAATTCGGTTCCCTCCGGGATGACGCTTCGAACCTTGGCCCAGGACTCCTCGGAGGACGGCCCGTCGAGCAGCAGCTCCAAAGCCGCCCTACCCGAGGACTGCACGAGGGGGCCCTCTTCGAGCGTGAGAAAGAGCGAGTCCCCCCTCGTGAACCACTGCTCGTACAGGGCGTGCCCGGCCGTCGGGGTGGCGTCGGTATCCGGCGAGGAAGGGTCCGGCGAGGGGGAGGCGCTCGGGCTTCCGGACGACGAGATGGAGGGGGTCGTGACGGCCGTCGCCCCTCCTCCAGACCCCCCGCACGCCCCTGCGAGCAGGACCAGGGCCAAGAGGGATCCAACCTCGACGACCGACCTCTGCATCGCCACTCCTTTCGAACGGACTAGCTTTAGACGCCGGACTGATGCCTCTGGTTGCTCCGCTTAACCCAGCTTCTTCACGTACCAGTGAACGGTCATCTCTGCGACCGTCGTTCCCTCCGCATCCTTCAGCTCGACCGAGACGGGGAAGCGAGCCTTTCCCTCGGCCGCCAATCGGTTGTCTATCTCCGCACGATCCTCGGTGAAGGTCGCGATCGCCGTGATAGGCCCCTCGGCCACCTTCTTATAGGCGATGTCCGCCCGCTCGGCGAGAGGCATGATCGAGCCGATCAAGTCGGAGAACGCTGCGATGAATGCCCCTCCGGACGCGGCCTCGCCCGCTGCGAACATCCCCGCCGCATGCTGGGTCCCTATGTGGTTGGTGAGGCGTGGGTCCTCTGGTAGCTCCACCACCCCTCGGCCGGGCCCCATTTCTGTGTACTTGAGACCGAGGTGGTTGTTGAAAGGGATAGCCGCCTGCAATCCCTCGATGATCGCCTCGTAGTCCACCACTCCCGTGCCTCCTCGTCCGGGGGTCAGCAGCGGTGGTCTAAGCCGAAGGCTGGTCTAGGCCCTCGATTCGCACTGTCTCGTCCTCTCAGCTCTCACGCAGACGTCGAGATCCAGGCCCCCCGAGGCGACGTCGTTGCCGCGGCCTCCATCGACCTCGTCCTCACCGCGACCCCCGCCCAGCAGGTCTCCGTTCGGGCCGCCGCGCACCGTGTCATCACCGCCCGCTCCCTCGAGCCGGTTGCGCTTCTTGTTCCCGATCAGGACGTCGTTCCCCGAGGACCCGCGCGCGTTCTCCATGTTCGTCACCACGTCGAGGCCCTCGCCACGCATGACCTCACTTCGCAGATCGATCCGCACCGGCTCCAGGGTCTGGAGGAGCGTCAGTGAGTCAGACCCTCCCCCCCCGAGAAGCCGATCGCCTCCGGTGCCGCCCCCGAGGACATCGCTCCCGCCGCGCCCCTTCAGCTCGTCTGCCCCCGCGAGACCCTCGAAGGTGTTGGCCAAATTGGTCCCGCTCAGTCGGTCGTCATGGAAGGAGCCCGCCCCGTTCTCGACAGACACCAGGGTGTCCCGTCCCGCACCTCGGGCCTCTCCCGCGGCTAGGTCGAGCGTGATCCCTTTCGTTGCGAACTGGTAGGTGACCGTGTCGAGCCCGTCTCCTCCATCGATGCGGTCTACCCCCGGGCCTCCCTCCAGAAGGTCGACCTGTTCATCGCCGTACATGATGTCGCCGCCCGGGCCACCGCAGATGACGTCGACGCCGCCCAACCCGTAGATGAGGTCGTTGCCTCCACCCCCATAGATGACGTCACTGCCCTCGGTCCCACGGATCGGCTCGCCAAGGTCACTGCCCGTGATCGTCGGCGAAGAGCAGATCGTGTCGGAGGTCTGAGCCAGGGCCCCGTGGGCCGCGGGAGCCGTGGCGGCTAGGAGCACGCCCATAGCCCCGGCAGCAAGCAACCTCATGACCCCGTCTCCTCCTGGTGGGCGGTCCGCCCTTACTAAAGAGGCTAACGTGAGGAGCCAGCTACCCAGAGAACCCTGAAAAGGCCTGGAAAGGGGAACCATGCTCCTGGCTCATCCTCACGTCAACGGAAGTACCACGGAGTGGGACCAGATCATCCTCGCCGCGGCCCTGCTCGTCCTGCTGGCCGGCCTAACCCTCGCTATCCGCCGCCGCTAACGGGCGAAGGGCCCTCGCGAGAGAGGAAGCCCCCACCGAGGGCGGTGCAGATGGAGGCTTCCTCTATGCGTGCCCTCGCGGTAGTAGTCGGCCTTCTTCACTCATCCCTGAACCACTACTTCCGAATGACGAGAAAAAGGTGGGGCCTCAGGTGGATATCCCATGGGAGGGAGACTGAGGGTGGGCGATGGCAGGATCGAACTGCCGACCTCTCCGGTGTGAACGGAGCGCTCTCCCGCTGAGCTAATCGCCCGAGACCTCAAGACTCTACCCGGCTCCTACTAGCGCTGATGGTGGAGCGCGAGCGGCTGCGCACGGTCGCGGCGACGCCCTGTTTCTTTCGCTTCTTCGGGGCTTCTGGGGGGGCCCTTTCGAGCAACGGCCGCAGATATCTCCCGGTGTAGGAGGCGCCCACCGCAGCTACCTCCTCGGGCGTGCCCGTTGCGACGACCGAACCGCCGCCGGCCCCTCCTTCGGGGCCGAGGTCGATCAGGTGGTCCGCGGTCTTGATCACGTCCAGGTTGTGCTCGATCACAACTACCGTGTTCCCCGCGTCCACGAGCCGGTGAAGGACCCCGAGGAGCTTCGACACATCCTCGAAATGCAGGCCTGTCGTCGGCTCGTCCAGGATGTAGAGCGTCCGGCCGGTCGACCGCTTCGCAAGCTCGGTTGCCAGCTTCACCCGCTGCGCCTCTCCCCCGGACAGGGTCGGCGCAGGCTGGCCGAGCTTCACGTACCCGAGTCCGACGTCACGCAGGGTCTCCATGTGGCGTGCGATAGGGGGGATGGCCGAGAAGAACTCGGCCGCCTCGGCGACGCTCATCTCCAGTACCTCAGCGATGTTCTTGCCCTTCCACTGCACCTGGAGCGTCTCTCTGTTGTAGCGCTTGCCCTTGCACACCTCACAGGGCACGTACACGTCGGGGAGGAAATGCATCTCGATCTTGATCGTCCCGTCCCCGGCGCAGGCCTCGCAGCGTCCGCCCTTCACGTTGAACGAGAACCTGCCCGGCTGGTAGCCGCGCCTCTTCGCGTCTGAAGTCTTGGCGAAAAGCTTGCGGACGTGATCGAAGACCCCGGTATACGTCGCCGCGTTCGAGCGGGGGGTGCGGCCGATCGGAGACTGGTCGATGTCGATGACCTTGTCGACCAGGTCGAGGCCCACAACGGACTTGTGCTTGCCCGGGACCAGTCGGGAGTTCCGATTGAGCGCCTGGTTCACCGCCCGGTAGAGCACCTCGTTGACGAGGGTCGACTTCCCGGATCCCGACACGCCCGTGACGGCGACGAAGGACCCGAGCGGGAACGACACGTCCAAGTCTCGAAGGTTGTGCTGCCGCGCTCCCTTGACCTTTATCTCGCCACGAACGAGCCGCCGGCGCTCGGCGGGCACCTCGATCGACTTCCGTCCAGAAAGGTACTGTCCGGTCGAGGAATCCTTCTTGCGAAGAAGGCCGGCAAACGCTCCGGCGTAGACGACCTCACCTCCGTGCTCCCCCGCTCCCGGCCCGATGTCTACGACGTAGTCGGCGGTCTTGATCGTGTCTTCGTCGTGCTCGACGACGATCAAGGTGTTGCCGAGGTCTCGGAGACGGATGAGAGTGTCGATCAGCCTGCGGTTGTCGCGCTGATGCAGGCCGATGGAGGGCTCGTCGAGGACGTAGAGGACGCCCACCAGGCCCGACCCGATCTGGGAGGCAAGCCGGATCCTCTGCGCCTCGCCCCCCGCCAGGGTCGCAGAGCCGCGGCCGAGGGTCAGGTAGTCGAGGCCGACGTCGAGCAGGAACCCGAGCCGGGCATGTATCTCCTTCACCACTCGCTCTGCGATCGCCATCTCGCGATCCTCGAGCTCGATCTGGCGCAGGAACTTGTCGGTCTCGCCGATGCACATCTCGGTTAGCTCGTGGATGTTGACCCCGCCAAGGGTCACCGCGAGAGACTCGGGACGCAGCCTCGACCCACCGCATCGGGGGCAGGGGACCTGCCGGAAGTACTGCTCGTACCTCTCCCGCACGTGGTCAGAGTCGGTGTCTGCCCGGCGGCGCTCGAGCCACGGGATCACTCCCTCGAACGTCGTCCAGTAGGAGCGGGTGCGGTTGTAACGGTTCTTGTACCGGACGTGGATCTGCTCGTCCCCGGCGCCGTGCAGGATCAGCTCGCGGGCCTTCTTCGAGAGCGACCTGAACGGCACGTCGGTCTTGAACTTGAAGGTGCTGGCGGCGGAGTCGAGGAGCCTGTCGAAGTATTCGAGCGATCGGCCAGACCAGGGTGCGATCGCGCCTTCCTGGATCGTGAGGTCGTCGTTCGGGATGACCAGCTCGGGATCGACCTCGAGATGCGTGCCGAGGCCGTCGCATAGGTCGCATGCGCCGTAGGGCGAGTTGAACGAGAAGTTCCTCGGCGCCAGCTCGTCGAACGAGATCCCGCAATCGAGGCAGGCGAACTTCTCCGAGAAGAGGATGTCCTCCGCCTCGTCGTCCACGACGTTGATCGCGGCCGTACCCTCTGCGAGCTTCAGCGCGGTCTCTATCGAGTCGGTGAGACGGCTGGCGATCCCCTCCTTGATGACGAGCCGGTCCACGATCACGTCGATATCGTGCTGGAAGTAACGGTCGAGCTTGATCTTGGCGGTCAGCTCCCTGACCTCGCCATCGACGCGGGCCCGTACGTAGCCGCGACGAGCGAGGTCCTCGAACAGGTTCGTGAACTCTCCCTTGCGGCTCCGCACGATCGGGGCGAGCACCTGGAAACGGGTCCCCAGGGACATCGCCAACACCTGGTCGACGATCTGCTCCGGCGTCTGCCTCGCGATCGCTTGCCCGCAGTTGTGACAGTGCGGGCGTCCGATCCGGGCGTAGAGGAGCCTCAGGTAATCGTAGATCTCGGTGATGGTCCCAACCGTGGAGCGGGGGTTCTTGGGCGCCGACTTCTGATCTATCGAGATCGCCGGCGACAGGCCTTCGATGAAGTCGACCTCGGGCTTGTCCATCTGCCCGAGGAACTGACGGGCGTACGCGGAGAGGGACTCGACGTAGCGGCGCTGACCCTCCGCGTAGATCGTGTCGAAGGCAAGGGAGGACTTACCCGAGCCGGATATCCCGGTGAACACGATCAGCGCGTCGCGCGGGAGCTCGAGGTTTACGTTCTTCAGATTGTGCTCTCTGGCTCCCCGGACGACGAGCTGTCCGTGAGTGGTTTGGGTCTTCGAGGGCATTTCATAGACCCTAAACCACCCCCATGTAACTTCCCTTCCTCAGCCGCCTAGGGCGCGAAAAGAGCCCTCCTCGACCGGGGGGATACGCTCCGGGGAGTGAACGACCTAAGCACCTACCGCAGCGAGTTCCCGGTCCTCGGGTCCCGCACATACCTCATCTCGGCCTCCCTCGGCCCCCTGAGCAGGCGCAGCCGCGCCCTCGCCGAGGAGCACCTCGACCTGTGGCAGCGACTGGGACCGGAGGAGCTGTGGTTCGACCACGGGCTCCCCCGTCTCGAGGCCTGCCGGGCGAGATTCGCCCAGCTGATCGGGGCGGATGTGGACGAGATCGCGATCATCCCTTCCGTCTCGAACGGGATGTCCTCGATAGCCTCTTGCCTCGACTTCAGCGCACGCCCCCGGGTGGTCCTCAGCGAGATGGACTTTCCCACCAACCACTACGTGTGGAGAGCGCAGGAGAGGAGGGGGGCAGAGCTCGCGGTTGCCGGCACTCCGGACAAGGTGAGGGTCGAGGCGGAGGACCTCGTCTCCTTTATCGACGACCGCACCTCCGTCGTGAACCTCAACCGGGTGCTCTTCGAATCCTCTTGGATCATGGATCTCGATCCCATCGTAGCCGCCGCTCACGACGAGGGCGCTTACGTCTTGGTGGACGACTTCCACGGGAGCGGCATCGTTCCGATCGACGTGCATGCGGCCGGGATCGACTTCCTCGTGAGCGGGGCGCTGAAGTGGTTGTGCGGGGGGCAGGGCATCGCCTTCCTCTATTGTCGGCGCGACCTGATCCAGGCGATGGAGCCGACGGTGGTCGGATGGTTCGGCACCAAAGAGCCCTTCGATTTCAACCGGAGCGCCCTCGAACGCCGGGACGACGCCCGCCGCTTCGAAACCGGCACCTACACGCTCCCTCAGGCGTGGACGGCGCTCGGCGGGCTCGAGCTGATCCTGGAGGCCGGGGTGGAACGGATCAGAGCCCGCAACCAGGGCAGCCCGGCTCATCATCTCCGCCGCCGACGATGCGGGGCTCGAAGTGCTGACGCCCCCGGGAGGACCCGCGGCGCGGTGGTCTGGTGCGACTGCGGATCCCCGGGGGTCGTACCCAGGCCGAGGCGACCCTCCATGCCCTCTTCGAACGCAACGTCGTCCTCGACTCGAGGGGAGACACCCTGCGGATCTCCCTCACTTCTTCAACGATGAGGCGACGTCGAGCGCTGCTTCAGCGAGCTCCGGAGCCTCCTCTAGCCTGTCCCCGGCTTCTCTTCAGAGATCAGGTATAGGAAAAGCGCCTCTATCCACTCAGAGCCTGGACGCGCGGAAGGGCCCGGCTCCCCGCCGGGCCTTCCGGTGACGCAAGCTCGAAGCTTGGACTAGGCGGTGCGAGTACCCGCGTGGTCGTCGCCCGCGCCTGCGGTGGCGAAGAACAGTGCAGCCGCCGCCGAAGCAAGGTGCAGGAAGTTGTCGGCCGAGCTGGCATCCTTGATGTTGAGGAAATCGAGGATCCCGAGGAAGCCCAGAACGGTGACCAATGCGTAGACCACGCCGATAAACGTGTTCGTGCTCTTAGCGGCGGCGTGCCGGCTGGCCGGCGCGAGCCATAGAGCGCCTACCCCGATGTGCACGATGTTGTGCAGCGGGTTCACAGGAAGAAGATGATCAGCTTCTCGTTCGTCGCACTGGCGAAGTTGTCGAAACCGGTGACCACGAACCCTGCGATACCCACGAGCAGGTAAACGGCACCGAACACCGCGCGAACATCTGCGCGGGGGTCTTCGTCCCGCCCGTCCTTGCACGGTACCTCCAGCAGTTGCCATAACTCTCTCCCTTCCTATATGTGCCGTCTTCGACGGCATCTCCAGTAAACCAAGCGCGCCGTGGAGTTCCCGGTTCTTTCACCGAGTTTTCCCACCCTCTCGCGTTAGCCCCGATTCAGTCGCCCGCCCGGGACCGTATTGGTGTCCTACCCCATTTCCAATCCAAAACCCATCTCATCCCGAACTCATCCGACAGTGCACAGTCAAGACACCCCTTCGGAGGACGAGATGGCGCAAGACAAAGACACGAAGAGCAGTGGGCGGAGGAAGATAGCCGCGTTGCTCTTGACGGCGGCAGGGGCCCTTGGCGCCTGTGGCGGGATGGACGACGGTCCCGCTACCACCGACCCGCAGCCCCCGCCGAGGCCACTGGAGCCACCGCTGTGCTGAAGAACTTCGACTTCGACCCGGACCCGGCGGAGCTCGCGGTCGGCGACACGATCACGTGGACGAACGAAGACGACATCCTCCACGGTCACGTCCGGGATCGGACAGGAGCAGGGCGTGCCCGGCGTCAGCAAGAACAAGGCGCGAAGCCCGACGGCCTGTTCGACCAGGAGATGGACGGGCCGGGGTCCACCTTCGAGTTCACCTTCGAGAAGGCGGGCACCTACGGCTACTACTGCGCGATCCACCCGGGGATGACTGGAAAGGTCATCGTCCGCTGACCAATCCGTCTCACCTACGCCCACCGAAACAAAGGGCATCCCAAGTGAACCGGCCGGGACAACAACGACATGAACGCACCTACTGAAAGGAACCACCCAGTTGAAAGAAGAGTCTTGTAATACGACTGAGCGGGGCAGCACTTGCCTTCGCGATGATCGGAGCCGCATGCGGCGGTGGCGGATCCATGGACGCAGCGGGCGGCGGCGACACCGCCAGCACCGCTCCATCCGAGGAGACCACGGACACGGGCGGCACCCAAACCGGGATCGACACTGCCTCAGCACAGCTCAACATGGGGCTCACCTCCCTGCTCGACAGCCACGTGTACCTCGCAGGAGTAGCGATCGAGCAGGCCGTCGTCAACGGTCCTGGTCCGACGCCGCAGTCGCAGCGTCGACTGCGCTCGACGACAACTCGGTGGCCCTCGCGAAGGCCGTCGGCTCGATCTACGGCGGAGAGCTGAAGACAGTTCCTCAGCCTGTGGCGGAAGCACATCGGCTTCTTCGTCGATTACACCCTGGCTTCCGGCCGGTGGCGACAAGGCCGCTGCCAAGAAGGCCCTCGAGGACCTCGACGGCTACCGCGCCGACTTCGGAGCCCTCATCGAGGGCGCGACCGAAGGTGAGCTTCCCAAGGCCGCTGTGGCCGAGCTCTCGTCCCTCACGTCGCTCACCTGAAGGGCGCGATCGACAGCCTGATCGCCGGTGACGGCAAGGTTTTCCGGCTTCCCTCTACGGCCGCTAACCACAACACCGCTCTCGCCGACGCCCTTTCGACCGGCATCGGCACCCAGCAGGGCCTCGAGGGTGACCCCACCTCCGGGGCATCCAAGCGCCAGCAGGCGCTCACCTCGCTCCTCGACAGCCACGTGTACCTGGCTGGCGTGGCGATCGAGCAGGCAGTAGTGAGCGGCCCCGAGTCCGACGCGCCGCCGGCAGCATCTGGCACCCTGGACGAAAACTCCAAGGACCTCGCCCGCAGCCGTCGGCTCGATCTACGGCAAGCCGGCTGAGAAGCAGTTCCTCAGCCTGTGGCGCAAGCACATCGGTTTCTTCGTCGACTACACCCTGGCTTCGGCCGAGGGGGCGACGAGGCCGGTGCCAAGAAGGCCATCAAGGACCTCGACGGCTACCGTGCCGACTTCGGAGCCCTCATCGAGGGTGCGACCGAGGGAGGACTTCGAAGGAGACGGTCGCCGACGCTCTCAAGCCTCACGTTCAGCACCTGGCGGACGCGATCGACAGCCTGATGCGCGGGTGACGGGAAGGTCTTCAGCCTTCTTAACACCGCCGCCGACCACAACACCGTTCTCGCCGCCGCTCTGGCCGGTGCGATCGCAGAGCAGCAGGGTCTCTAAAGGCGATCCGATCGACGTAAGGAGTTCGGCGAGCGACCCCTCTCTCGCCGGCAGGAAAGGGCCTCGCTTCGGCGGGAGCCCTTTCCATCTCACCAATCCGTGGTGGCCCCCCTACCGAACTTGGTATATGCCACTACGATCGCTTGCCATGGAGAGGAAAAGGGACGTGGAGCTGGCCGATCGGCTCATGGAGCGGGACGAGTCCGCCCTACGCGTCGTGATCGCCACCTACGGGGGCCTCGTCCACGGCATCGCTCGCAGGGTCGTGGCAGACCAGACGATGGCGGAAGAGGTTGCCCAGGACACGTTCCTCGCCATGTGGCGCAGGCCGGGCGCCTACGACCCGGAGCGAGGAAGCCTCCAGGCTTTCCTCCTGGGAGTGGCCCGGAACAAGGCCATAGACGCGGTTCGCAAGGAAGAGTCACTGAAGCGCACCAAAGAATCGCTGATCAGAGGGTACGTTCCGGGCGAGATGGCCGGCCCGGCAGACGGTTTCGCGGAAAGGCAGCAGGTACAAGGAGCACTGGATCAACTCTCGGACCTTCAAAAAGAGGCGTTGGTGCTGGCTTACTTCGGTGGGCGCACCTATCGAGAGGTCGCAGAGGAGCTCGGCATCCCAGAAGGCACTGCAAAAACGCGGTTGCGAGACGGGCTGACCAAGCTTAGGCATCTGATGGCCGGCTCCATGGAGGCGAACGAATGACGAACCAAGACAAGCACGAAGAGATCAAGAGTCTCGTCGCCGCCCACGTCCTGGGCTCCGTCCCGCCCGAGGAGAGGCCCTACGTCAGGGCGCACATCCTCGCTTGTGACGAGTGCCTGGCGGAGGCGGACAAGTACGCGGAGGTCGCGTCGCGGCTGGCTCTCAGCGTGGAGGAGGTGCCGCTTCCCGCCGGGTTCGCCGACCGGGTGGTCGCAGCTGCCGGCATCGAGAGCGCTCCGGCGAGGCAGCCGGTTGAAGCCAAGCGCGGCTGGTCCCTCTTCCCCAAGCTCGCGATGGCAACCGCGGCTGTCGTCATGGCCGTCTTCAGCTTCAGCTACGCAGAGCTGAAGCTGGACTTAGAGCGGCAGGAGCAGGCCCTCGCCTCGATCCTCTCCAACGACGGCGGGATCGACCTCAAGGGGCCCGGAGGTGCGGCCGCCACGGTGGTTCCCACCGAGACGGGTTCCGCGTTCATCGCTTATGGCTTGGCCGACGCCCCCTCGGACAAGACCTACCAGCTATGGCTGATGAAGGGTGAGGTGCCGGTCAGCGCCGGCACGTTCGACGTCGACGAGGGACTCGCCTACTTCGAGACCTCCACGAACCTCGACCAGTACGACGGTGCTGCCGTGACGGTGGAGCCTGCGGGCGGATCCCTCGGGCCCACAGGCACGGAGGTCGTAACCTCCGCCGTCTAGCTGCGGGGGTGGGTCAGCCGACCTCGCGCAACTCCCGCCTGAGGTCGTGGATCTCGTCCCTTATACGAGCCGCATACTCGAACCTCAGGTCTTCGGACGCCTGATGCATCTCCTCTTCTAGCTGGAGGATCATCCGCTTCAACTCGTCGGGGCTCCCTCCAACCGGGTCCCGGCGGCGCTTCTTGCCGTTGGGGAGAGACGTCTCGCGCTTGCGGCCGAAGCCTTCGATGAGTATGTCGCTCACCGCCTTGCGGATCGATTGCGGATCGATGCCGTGCTCCTCGTTGTACTCGAGCTGGATCTTCCTCCTGCGTTGGGTCTCGGAGATCGCCTTGCGCATCGACTCGGTTACCTCATCCGCGTACATGATCACCTGACCCTCGACGTTGCGGGCAGCGCGCCCGATCGTCTGGATCAGAGACGTCTGAGAGCGCAGGTAGCCCTCTTTGTCGGCGTCGAGGATCGCAACCAGAGACACCTCTGGAAGGTCGAGACCCTCTCTCAGGAGGTTGATCCCAACGAGGACGTCGAACTCGCCTAGGCGGAGGTCACGAAGGATCTCGATCCTTTGCACCGTGTCGATATCGGAGTGCAGGTAACGCACCCGCACGCCGGACTCGAGGAGGTAATCCGTGAGGTCCTCGGCCATCTTCTTCGTGAGCGTCGTCACGAGGACCCTTGCCCCCGCATCGATGCGAAGTCGGATCTGTTCCATCAGGTCGTCGATCTGGCCCTTCGTGGGGCGGATCACCACCTCGGGGTCGATGAGGCCCGTCGGGCGCACGAGCTGCTCGACGGGCGCCGAGGCCGAGTGCTTCAGCTCGAAGGGGCTGGGGGTGGCGCTCATGAAAACGACCTGCTTGACGGTGTCCAGGAACTCGTCGAACCGCAGCGGCCGGTTGTCCATGGCGCTGGGCAGGCGGAAGCCGTGGTCGACGAGGGTCGTCTTGCGGCTCCTGTCGCCCTCGTACATCGCGTTCAGCTGTGGGACCGCGACGTGGGACTCGTCGATAACGACGAGGAAGTCATCCGGGAAATAGTCGAGCAATGTGTTCGGGCGGGACCCCGGCTCGCGTCCGTCGATGTGCCTCGAGTAGTTCTCGATGCCGGAGCAGAAGCCGACCTGGCGCATCATCTCGAGGTCGTACTGGGTGCGCATCCTCAGGCGCTGCGCCTCGAGCAGCTTGCGCTCGTTCTCGAGGACGTAGAGCCGGTCGGCGAGCTCCCGCTCGATCGCCTCGATCGCCCGCTCCATACGTTCCTTGGAGGCGACATAGTGCGAGGCCGGATAGATCCGGACGTAGTCCAGCTCGGGTGATCTCGCCGGTGAGTGGGTCGAGCTCGATGATGCGGTCGACCTCGTCCCCGAACAGCTCGACTGAACCGCCAGCTCCTCATAGGCAGGAAAGACCTCGATCGTGTCGCCCCGGACCCTGAACTTGCCGCGGATGAAATTCACGTCGTTCCGCTCGTACTGGATATCCACGAGCTTCTGGAGGATGAAGTCGCGGTCCGCGGTGCCACCCCGGGCGACCGTGATCACCTGCTGCATGTACTCCTCAGGAGAGCCCAGCCCGTAGATGCAGGAGACGCTGGCAACGATCAGCACGTCCGCGTCCGCTGCAGCAGCACGCTCGTCGCCGAGTGCCTCAACCGCTCGATCTCGTCGTTGATCGACGAGTCCTTCTCGATATAGGTGTCCGAGGACGGGATGTACGCCTCCGGCTGGTAGTAGTCGTAATAGGAGACGAAGTACTCGACCGCGTTGTGCGGGAAGAAGCTCTTGAACTCGTTGCACAGCTGAGCGCCCAGCGACTTGTTGGGAGCGATCACGAGCGTTGGCTTCTGGATCTGCTCGATCGCCCATGCCACGGTGGCAGTCTTGCCCGTGCCCGTGGCCCCGAGCAGGGTCGAGAACGAGTCACCGCCCTGCACACGCTCCACCAGGCCGTGGATAGCCGAGGGCTGATCTCCTGCAGGGGCGAAGTCGGACACGACCTTGAAAGGGGAAGGAACGAGTTTAGTCACCCCGTGAGACTGTTTTCGAGCCGAGCCGAGGTGCGCCATCATCTAGGGGTATGGAGAGCGTGAGGGGGCAGCTGCTGCTGCTGGCGGGAGCCGGTGTGGGGGGAGAGCTTCCGCCAGACCGTGATCCTGATGGCGCATCACGATGAAGCAGGGGCCCTCGGCTTCGTCCTGAACCAGCCCTCGACCGCTCTCCTCGAAGACATCGCTCCCCCGCTGGCCGACCTCCCCACCGACGACGGCAAACTGTACATCGGTGGCCCCGTCGAACCTCAGATCGTCACCGTCCTCGCCGACTTCGTGGAGCCAGCGGCCGTGCCGAGCTCGCCTTCGCAAGCGTCGGCATCATGCCGCTCGAGGACCCACCACGGGTGAAGCGGGCGAAGGTGCTCGCCGGCTACGCCGGCTGGGGGCCGGGCCAGCTGGAGGGTGAGATGGCGAGAGGCGACTGGGTCACGGAGCCCGCCCTCCCGGAAGATGTCTTCACGGCCCGGTCCGAAGAGCTGTGGCGGGACGTCCTCAGGCGCAAAGGCGGGAAATTCCTATTGCTTTTTACGATGGCTTACGACCCGGATAGCAACTGAGGGGGCCCCTTGATCATCCCGGCCGCCGGCGGGACAACTGGGAGGGCATGGAGACCGGGACGCGGGCCGCCCCTACAAGGGTCTGACGCCCAAGCTGCAGAAGGTCGTGACCGACCTCCACGCTCGCGGGGTACAGGCTCTCCGGGGGTCGGCTCGGCGGCAAGGTGCTCGGTTGCAAGGTCCTCCTCCTGCACACGGTGGGTCGCAGGACCGGCAAGGAGCGGGTCGCCCCCCTGGTGCACTTCGAGGACGGGCCCGACCTCGTCCTGATCGCCTCCAACGGAGGCGCTCGAACGCACCCGACCTGGTACCTGAACCACGACGGCAACACCGGAGGTGACGGTGGAGGTGGGGCGCAGGAAGGAGCGTCGGAGGGCCAGGAGGGCGACCACGGAGGAGAAGGAGAGGCATGTGGCCGCAGGCGGTGGCCGGCTATAGCGGATACGCCGCCTATCAGGAAGAAGACGAACCGGGATATCCCCGTCGTCATCCTCGAGCCGGTGCGGGCTAGAGAGACCTAACCACCTCGGCCACATCACCGAGCGAGGCGGCGCGGGGGCCGGGCGCCTCGGGATAGCGGTCATAGCGGTCGAGAAGGATCGTGTGCATCCCCACTTGGGACGCCGGCACGACGTCCATATCCGGTGAGTCCCCACGTGCACGGACCCGCGGGGTCTACGCCCGCCCGCTCCAGAGCGAGCTCGTAGATGCGGGGATCGGGCTTCTCTACACCCTCGGCCCCGAGATGACGGACAACCTCGAACAACGCGCCAACCTCGAGCTCGACGAGCATCTCCTCCAACCATCGCTCGAAGTTCGAAATGATCCCCAACTCAGATCGCCCTTCAGGCTGCCCAGCAGGAAGCACATCGTCGAACAGCTTGTAGGAGGCACTGCTCGAGAACGTCGAGTACATGCGGTCGACCAGGAGCCTCGTCCTCCACCCCCACCTCCTGCAGGAGCCGCCTGTAGGAGGTAGCTCCAATAGGTGCTGGAGGCCTCAGCGTCGAGAGAGAAGGGTCCTGCACGCCGCTCTCTTCCGCGAGCTCGACGAGGTGAGGGGCCAGGCGCTGTTGCACCCGGCCCACCTCCGCAGCGTCGACGCCGTACCCGGCCTCGGTGCAGAGGCGGGCGAACAGCTCGTGGAAGGTGGGATAAGGCCGAAGAAGGGTCTCGCCGACATCGAAGAAGACGATGTCGATCATCTAAGCGGAGCGCTCCTCAGCAGGCCCCACACCCGGTCTACCTCAGCCTCGAGGGAGGATATGTTCCCGTCGTTGCGAACGACGATGTCCGCCCGGGCGACGAGATCCTCCTCGGGGCCTGGGCGCCGATGCGGGCGGCCACCTCCTCGCTCGTCATGCCACGGCTGGCCCGGAGGCGCTCGGTGCGAGCGCTCGGCGGGGCTGTCACGACGATCAGGGTGTCGAGATCCGTATCGAGGCCCATCTCCACGATCAGCGCTGCGTCCAGGACCACCACCTCGTCGGTCCCCCTCAGCGGCTCGAGGGCGTCGGCGATGCCGCTCAGGATCGCGGGATGGACTATCGAGTTGAGGGCGGCGAGCGCCTCGTGATCTGAGAACACGAGGCGGGCGAGGGCTTTCCTGTCGATGTCGAGGCCGTTCGCCGCTAGGACGTCGCGCCCGAAGCGGCCCACGACGGAGTGCCAGCCCGGCATACCGGGGGCGAGGGCGTCTCGTCCCAGTTGGTCGGCGTCGATGACCTCGGCCCCCTTGTCCCGGAGCAACGAGGCAGCGTGGGACTTCCCGCTACCGATCCCGCCGGTGAGGCCTGCGAAGAGCATGAGGGAGGGGTGTTACTTGCCCCGCTCGCGCCATGTCCTGCACGATCGACTCGATGGAGTCGTCGAATCGTCGCTCGGGGCCCCGGGGCGGCCTGCGCCTCGAGCCCGCCGAGCAGCTCCTCGGTGTCCAGGGGAGTCTCGTCCTCGACCGCAGCCTCGGGCGCGAGCGGATCGCTGCGGGAGCGGTGTAGCCCGCCGCCGCCACTGCCTCGTCGGCGTCTCCGGCATCTGCGGCGCGCCTTCTGCCGCGCCGGCGTCTCCGGCATCTGCGGCCGAGTCCGTCTCGTCGGCGTCTGCCGTGTCGCTGCCTTCGGCGGCCGCCTCGGTCGCCTCGGGCTCGAGCTCGATCCGCTGCTCGCGCCTCCGGAGGCCTCGTCCGCGGATGCCTCGGCATCATCGGCGGAGCTCGAGGACGAGGTTCCTGCGAGATCCCGGTCGTCGCCTCGAGCTCTTCGCTCGCCATCGCCTGCTTCCGGGAGAGGCTGATGCGCCTGCGGTCCAGATCGATGTCGATGATCTTGACCATGACACGGTCGTGGACGCTGACCTCGTCCTCGGCCCGCTCGACGTGATGCTCGGCGAGCTCCGAGATGTGGACCAGGCCTCGATAGCGTCGTCGACCTCGACGAATGCTCCGAACGGGACCAGCTTGGTGACCCGGCCTCGATGACGTCCTCGACGTTGTGCTTGCGGGCGAACCGCCTCCACGGGTCTTCCTGGGTCGCCTTGAGAGAGAGCGAGACACGCTCGCCGAGGTCGACGTCGAGCACCTCGACGTTCACCTCCTGGCCCACCTCGACGACCTCGCCGGGATGATCCACGTGCTTCCAGGAGAGCTCCGAGACGTGGACGAGACCGTCCACCGCCGTCCACGAAAGCACCGAAATTGACGATCGATGAGACGACACCTGCCGCACCTCTCCCTTGTTGAGGGAGCCCAGGAAGTCGTGGCGCTGCTCCGCCTGGGACTCCTCGAGGAACTTGCGGCGAGAGAGGACGACGTTGTTGCGGTTCTTGTCGAGCTCGATGACCTTGCACTCGAGCTCTTTGCCCACGTAGGGGTGCAGGTCTCGCACGCGGCGCATCTCGACGAGCGAGGCCGGAAGGAAGCCGCGGAGGCCGATGTCAACGATGAGGCCACCCTTGACGACCTCGATCACGGGGCCGCTGACGGTGCCGTCTGCCTGCTTGATCTCCTCGATCTTGCCCCAGGCGCGCTCGTACTGAGCCCTCTTCTTGGACAGGATGAGCCGGCCATCCTTGTCTTCCTTTTGGAGGACGAGGGTCTCGAGCTGGTCGCCGATGCTGACGATCTCGGAGGGGTCGACATCGTTACGGATGGAGAGCTCGCGCGACGGGATGACGCCCTCGGACTTGTAGCCGATGTCGAGGAGGACCTCGTCCTTGTCGATCTTCACAACGGTCCCAGTCATCAGGTCCCCGTCGTCGAAGGGCTTGATGGTGGCGTCGATCGCCGCCATCAGCTCTTCCATCGACTCGCCGACGTCGTTCTCGACGATGGTCCCGCCGGCGTAGGTCGAGCCGGAGGTGGAGGGGGCCGTGCGGGTGATGGTGCCGCCGTGCCCGTCGGGCAGGGTCTCCTCACCATTGGACGTCACGTTCTGGACGACCTCAGCGGCCTTCTCGACGGCGGCGCCGGCCACGTCCTTGGCCTGCTCGAGCACGGTGCCTGCTGCTTGTGCCACGCGCCCCAACGGGCCTTTGCTCTCCGAGGCTTGAGCAGCCCCGTCTTGCTGATCACTCATCTAGTCGGACCCTCTCCTTCACAGATAAGCCCCCTACCAAAGGGGGCCGAGACAGTATAGAGGGTTGCTCTGAGGGCGTGCCGACCGCTCAAGGGGGGTGATCGGGGCCCATCCGAGGCCGCCGAGCCGGCCCTATCCCTTGGCTTCAGCCCAGTCCGCGCCGAAGGAGATATCGACCTCGAGCGGCACCGCCATGTCGCACACAGAGGTCATCTCCCGGGCCACCAACTTCGACGCCGCCTCGCTCTCTTCCTCCGGCAGCTCGAAGACCAGCTCGTCGTGAACCGTGAGGATCATCTGGGTCCGGGGCAGCTCCTCTGCCAAGGCCCCCTCCACGTTGATCATCGCCAGCTTCATGATGTCCGCCGCCGAGCCCTGGATCGGAGCGTTCAGCGCCTGCCGCTCGCCGATGGCTCTCACCCTCGGGTTCCCGCTCCCGAGCTCCGGAAGGTAGCGTCTGCGGCCGAACATCGTCGTAGTGAAGCCGTCGCGGTGGGCTTGCTTCACGACCGTGTCGAGGAAGTCGGCGACCCCCTCGAAGACCTCGAAATAGGAGTCCATGATGCCCTGGGCCTCGGGCACCGTGACCGCCAAGCGCTCGGCCAAGCCCGGGGCTCCCATCCCGTAGGCGAGCCCGTAGTTCACCATCTTGGCCACCGAGCGCTGACCGGTCGTCAGCTCTTCCGGAGCGACGTCGTACACCCGGGCTGCGGTGGCGGCGTGGATGTCCTCGCCGTTCGCGAAGACCTCGATCAAGATCGGGTCGCCGGACAGGTGGGCCATGACCCTCAGCTCGATCTGCGAATAGTCCGCGGAGAGCAGGACATTGCCGTCCTCGGGGATGAACGCCTTCCTGATCTGCTTACCGAGGTCGGTCCGCACGGGGATGTTCATGAGGTTGGGATTCGTGCTCGACAGACGCCAGGTAGCGGCGACGGTCTGGTCGTAGGTGGTGTGGACGCGCCCGTCCGCCGGGTCGACCAACGGGGGCAGGGCGTCGATGTAGGTGTTCTTCAGCTTGCTGAGCTCCCGGTGCTCCAGCAGCTTCGGCACGAACGGGTGTTGGTCGATCAACTGCTGCAACGCCCTGGCGTCTGTCGAAAGGCCGCTCTTGGTCCGCCTCGTCGTCTTGAGGCCGAGCTTGTCATAGAGGAGGGTTCGGAGCTGCGTCGGTGAACCGAGGTTGATCCGCTCCCCCGCCAGCTCGTAGCAATCCGCCTCCAGCACCCCGATCCGCTTCTCGAGGTCCCGCGCGATGACGGCGAGGTGCTCGAGGTCGAGCTTCACCCCGATCTGCTCCATCCGGGCGAGGACGTGGATCAGGGGGTGCTCGATCTCCTCGTAGAGGTCCTTCATGCCGAGGCGCTCAAGCTCGGGCTCGACGGCGGTAGCTATCTCGGCAACGGCAAGGGCTCGAAGGGAGGCGTCCTCGGCCTCGATCTCGAGGAGCCCCTCCGAGCCCAGGTCGAGCGTGCCCTGCCCCTGATCGTCACGGCTCACACCGTCGACGGCCTTCAGCTCGCGGCCCGAGTACTTGAGCGCGATGTCCTCGAGCCCGTAGCTCGGGGCGCCAGGGTCGAGGAGGTAGGCACCGATGTGGGTGTCCAGGCGGAGGCCGTCGAGGGCAACGCCGGCGGCCGAGAGCGCCAGAACCACCGGCCGGCCGCCGTGGGCGACCTTCGTGATCCCCTCATCCTCCAGCACGTCCTTCAGGGCCGCCACCCACTCCTCGGTCGTTACGCCCGTCCGACCGATAGGGATGAAAGCTGCGGTTCCCCCACCCCAGGAGAAGGAGAGAGAGCGAGGGAGGCCTCGGGGCGAGCTTCGCACGAGGTCCACGGAGAACTCGCCCGCGTCCCTTAGCTCGCTCGCTAGGGACGCCAGCCCTGCCGGAGAGGCGACAGTGCGCAGCTCCAGCTCGAAAGCCTCGCCCTCGCCTCTCGCCACCTCAGGCAGGTCCGAGAGGAGGCGCTCGAGAAGCGTTCGGAATTCGAGCGAGATGTACAGCTCGCGGACCGCGGCGATGTCCCACTCCCCCATCCGCAGGTCGGAGATCGTCACCCCTTCGAGGGGCACGTCCGCAAGGGTCGAAAGCTTCTTGTTCATCGCGACCTGCTCGGCGTGAGCGGCGAGGTTCGCTCGCAACTTCGGCGTCTGCTCGTCGGCGTGCGCTATGGCCTCGGCTGCGCTCCCGTACTTCTGGACGAGCTTGGCGGCAGTCTTCGTGCCGACCCCTGGGACGCCGGGGAGGTTGTCGGAGGTGTCGCCCTCGAGCGCCTTCAGCGCGACGTACTTCGAGGGGGCACGCCGTAGCGCGCTCGACCGCGACCGGGTCCATCTCCACGATGTCGCTGATCCCCCGCCGGTTGTAGAGGACGTGGATCCGGTCGTTCACCAGCTGGAAGAAGTCCCGGTCCCCCGTCACCACCTTCACCTCGAGGTCCTCATCCTCGGCGACGTGAGCGAGGTAGGCGATGATGTCGTCCGCCTCGTGCCCGGGTATCCCGAAGACTGGGATCTTCATCACCTTCAGGACCTCGAGGATCAGCGGTACCTGCCCGGAGAAACCGTCGGATGCCTGAGTCCTGTTGCTCTTGTACTCGGGGAATTCCGCCGTCCGCTCGAGGGGCGCACCCATGTCGATGCAGCACGTTATGTAGTCCGGCTTCTGCTCCTGCAGAAGCTTGATCAGCATCGAGGTGAACCCATAGACCGCGTTCGTCTGGGTCCCGTCGGTCGTGGCTAGGTCCTCCGGAGCGCGTAGAAGGCGGAAGGCGAGGGAGTAGCCGTCCAGGAGGAGGAGCTTCGGGCGGGTCTTTTTCTTGGCCGGGGACATCGAACCCGAGCCTACATTCGGGCCGGGAACTACGCCCCGGCCATCTCACGGGACAGCTGGTAGGGCTCCTCAGCCAGGTGGATCAGCGCCTCCTGAAGGACATGATTCGGGATGCCGTACAGCTCCTCGATCGAGCCGGATGGCGGTGCCTCCTGTCTTGTCACATCTCGATAGTGACCCCTTGCTCCAACCTGGCTTCCGCATCCGGGGGGGCCGGGTCGTACACCCTGCCGCTGGGGCGGAAGAAGACGGGGGCGTCGTTCTCGAGGATCACGCTCCAGCGGTACTCGTGGACGAGCTTGTGATGTGAGTGGCAGAGCGCCACGAGATTCACGTAGACGGTCTTGCCGCCCCGGGACCAGTGGACGATGTGGTGACACTGAAGGAAAGCCCGGGACTCGCACCCGGGGAAGGCGCACGTCCCACTGCTTCGCCTGAGGACGAGCCGCCTCAGCCAGCGCGGGGCGCTCTGTGTCATCGGCTCGGCCGTCACGAGCCCGCCGGACTCCGACACCTTCTGCAGGCGACAGTCGCAGGAGAGCCGTTCGGCGGTGGCGGGATGGATGCCGCAACCTCCTTCGAGCTCGCTCGTGTATTTGTCGGAGATGAGACTCTCGGCGCTTACGTGGAGAACCACGGTCGCTCGGTCGGGGTCGCTGTCCCCCTCGATCTGGGCGGATGCAAGCAGCGCGCGAGAGCGTCCGCGCACAGCATCTCGAAGGTGGTGTCCTCGAAGGCCTCCGGCGCCTCCGGCGCGGCATCTGGGGGAGCTGGTTCGCCAGGCGCTCGATCGCCCTCTTCACCTTCGCCCCCTCGGCGGGGGCCAGCAGGCCGTCTATCTGGACGCAGCCATCATCCCGCTGCCACAGGTTGAGGTAGCGCTCCCCGTCGGCCTTCTTCGCCTCGTCGGCTGCGCCTTGCCCTCGCAGTCGGCGCGCCTACGAACCGCAGAGGGCTGACCCGCACGGCCCACGTGATGAGCTTGCGCTCGGTCTGAGGGGTTGCGAAGCGAGTGAGCTCCACCGTCTTGTCGAGTGACAGGACCCCGAGGCCAGCACCGCGGCGATACGCGGAAGGGCCTCGAGCGCGTAAGCCGCGTCGATCTGACGCCGCGCCTTCCAGTTCGAGATGCCGTAGCGGCCGGAGAGCCACTGGGCGAAGGAGCGAACGCCGTCCCCTCCCAGGCCCGAAGACGATCGCAGCGAACGATGCGGGCTAGCCGCTCGCGGTGCTGGGCTCCGATCTCATGATTGCTCCGGTCGAGGGCCGCAAGGACGGCGGCTCTGTCGGATCGATGCTGCATGTCGTGTTCCTAAGGCTCAGGCGCGGCCGGATCCATCCGTCCTTCTTGCGGTGCTTGGATCAACATAACCAGGGGTACGACAAGAAACGCCTTGGGTCGGGCTCAACTGCAAAAAGAGTTGTAGGTCCCTAGGCAGAAGGCCGGGGGAGGGTACGCCTCCGATCCCTGGCCTCCCTGACTACTGCCAGTAACAGTTAGGGGTCCTCCTAGCTGTTTGGGAAGGAGGCCCTATCCTTTTCTCATGACGAAAGCGGCTGGGCCCGAACCGACACCCTTTGAAAAGTTCGAGGATGCCGCCCGCCGTATCGCCTCGGTCCCCAAGAAAGACATCGACAAGGCCCCGCTTCGCCGACGTAAGGAGCGAGAGGCCCCAGAGGCCGACCAAACGAGGTGACAGGGCGGGACGTTCCTCCCTCTGCGGCCGTCCTTGTATACGGAACGATGGGCCTCTTCGGGGAGTCCTCGTCGCTTCGGCTATCCGGCTTGGAGGCATCCTTCTGTGGAGTACCGGCCTCATCTGGATAGCCGTCTCCGCGATCCGGCTTTGGCAGGTGTGGAAGCTCCGGTAACTGCACGTGGTGAGTCGACCCGTCCGTCACCTTTATTGGCTCACCCACCTACGCCGACCCCTGATTTACCGCGGGTCAGCGGTCTCGACGGAGCCTCTCTGGGGATGAGCCCGAGGCTCCCTGGTCCACCAGGGGCCGTTACCGGACACTTACAATCATCCCCATGGCCACATCGCCCGATCTCAGGACGCTGAACCCCGCTTTCAAGGAGTACCTCGAAGCGGTCTACGAATTGGAGGAGGAGGGGGCGGCAGGTCCTGCAGGCTCGGATCGGGGAGCGGCTCGGGCTGGCCGGCGCGACCGTGTCCGAGGGAGTCAAGCGACTCGTTGCCGAGGGCCTCGTGGAGCAGAGGCCGGGTAGGGAGATACACCTGACGGCGTCCGGGCGGCCCCTCGCCGAGGCCCTGGTCCGTCGGCACCGCCTCGCGGAGCGCATGCTCGTCGACATCCTCGGCATCCCGTGGCACCTCTGCCACGAGCAGGCGGAAGATTGGGAGAAGGTGATGACGGCCGAAGTAGAAGAGGCGATCCTCGCGAAGCTCGAGGGCCCCCCTACCTGCCCCCACGGCAACCCGATCCCGGGCGCCGGACCCGCCGTGCCCTGGTCAGAGTTGCGCCCGCTCGGCGCGCTGCAGGCCGGGGAGGGGGCGCGGCTCAGCCGCCTGCTCGAAGACGTCGAGCTCAACCACGATGTCCTGAAGTACCTGGAGGACAACAAGCTGATGCCGGGACGGCAGCTAAGGCTGCTCGAGGTGGCCCCCGACGGGACGCTGGTCGTCGAAGTCGAAGGAGCCACGGCCGCCGTGGGGGAAGGGCTGGCGCGGAACCTCTGGGTCCTGCCGGACGGAGCCTGAGCTAGGGCCACTGCGGGGCCCCCGAACTCCCCGGGGATCGGCCTGAACAGGCTAGTGCCCGCCGTCTCCCCGGTTGCCCAGCGCTTTGTCGAGCAGGTACAGGCCCTCCCCCTGATCCCCCACCCTCTTCAGGTCGTCAACGATCTGGCCCACCGACTTCTCCTCTTCAACCTGCTCGGTCACGAACCAACCGAGCCAAGCCTGCGAGGCCCAGTCCTTCTCGTCTGTCGTCAGGCCGTAGAGATCGTTGATCGAGTGGGTGACCGCTC
This sequence comes from Actinomycetota bacterium, assembly GCA_030448085.1. The sequence continues at coordinate 38,697 of JAUJNU010000012.1, forward strand.
TCTCGTGCTCGAGGGCCTCCTCGAACACGTGAAGCGGCGAGCTGTATTCGGCGGGCGGGGCGGTCAGCGTCTTGAACTCCGGGCGAGAGCCGCGGTCGATGATGTAGTTGTAGAACTTGAGCGCATGCTGTAGCTCCTCTTCCCACTGTGCCCGGAGCCATGCAGACACGCCGGGCAGGCTGAGGGACTCGGTGTAAGAGGACATCGCGAGGTACACGTACGCCGACTGCAGCTCCTTCTGAAGCTGGTCGTTCATGGCGGCTGCGACCTTCTTTGTCAGCATGTCCTTCCCTTTCTCTCGTTCGTGTTCATCCGACGATCTCGGGGACCCGTCCGCAGAACGGGAACAGAGCGGCTTCTCCATCGGGTGCGAAGAAGTGCACCTTACCGGCGAGCTTCACTTCAACCTCGGCCCCCACCTCGAGGTCCGGCCGGGGCCCCAGAAGCCTGACGTTCAGCGGCGTGCCGTCGCGAAGTCGGGCTTTGACGAGTTGATCGTGACCGTAGAACTCGGCGTCCTCTACAAGGGATCCACCGTCCGCACTCCTCTCGACGATGAGCGACTCGGGTCGCACCATCACCTCGACCGGACCGTCGGCCAGACCGGGGGCCGCGATCGCGCCCAGCACGGTAGTCGCACGGCCCCCGGAGACCATCCCGGGCAGGAAATTGGACTCCCCGACCAGCACCGCCACCTTCTTCGAAGCCGGGGCCCCGTAGACCTGGTGTGGCGTCCCCACCTGCAGGACTCGCCCATCCGCCATCACCGCCAGCTCATCGGCCATCGAGAGGGCTTCTTCCTGGTCGTGCGTGACGAAGATCGCGGTCGCCTTGGCCTCCGTCAGGACACCGCGCACCTCGGCCCGCACCCTGGCGCGCAATGTCGCGTCGAGGTTGGAGAACGGCTCGTCGAGGAGGATCACCTCGGGCGATGGCGCCAGCGCCCGAGCAAGTGCTACTCGTTGCTGCTGCCCCCCGGAGAGCTCGTGCGGGAGTCTTCGCGCCTGTTCCGAGAGGCGGACCAGATCGAGCACCTCACGCACACGCTCGCTGCAGTCGCCTCTCAAGCCGAAGGCGACGTTGTGCCATACATCGAGGTGCGGGAAGAGAGCCCAGTCCTGGAAAACCATGCCGATGCGGCGCTTCTCAGGCTCCACCCAGGTGCCGGGGCCGGCGACCCTGCGGCCGCCCACGAAGACCTCGCCCAACCCGGGACGCTCGAAGCCGGCCATCACCCGCAGGGCAGTCGTCTTGCCGCACCCGCTGGGGCCGAGGAGCGCCATGAGGACCCCGGCCTGGAGCTGGAGAGTGAACCCGTCGAGGGCCGCGACCTCACCGAAGTGGCGGGTCACGTCGGTGCAGCTGAGGACGCTGCCGTTCCCGCTCGTCATCATTCCGCCTTCACCTCTAGATCCTGAACCTCGACCCTCCTGACCAGAAGATACAAAGGTAGGGCGCATACCACCACGAGCAGCAGCGCGGGCGCTGCTGCCTTGGCGTAAGCGCCGGCCGCGGCCCCCGTCCAGACCCTTGTCGCCAACGTCTCGAACTCGGTGGGCCGAAGGAGCAGGGTTGCCGGGAGCTCCTTCATCGAGGTGAGGAAGACGAGGGCCGCACCGGCGAGCGCGCCGCGAGAGATGAGAGGCGCGAGGAGCCGCGCGAAGACCTTGGTGCGAGTGGCGCCGAGAGCCCGGCCCGCCTCCTCCACGCGCGGGCCCACCTGAAGGAGCGAGGTCCTCAGGGGCTCGGTCGCCTGCGGCAGGAAGAGCACGACGTATGCGATCACGACGAGCGGAAGGCTTTGGTAGAGGAATG
>JAUJNU010000102.1 GCA_030448085.1 Actinomycetota bacterium
TGGCTAGGGCGGCGTTCACCCGCGCCTGCGCCACCACATCCTCGAGGCCCGGATCGGTCAGATCGGTAGTGAAGGCGAAGCCGACGCGCTCCTCGGACACCACCCTTACCCCGGCCCCCCTCGGCTCCGCCGCCGACACCGACTCCACCTCACCGCCGAACGCCTTGACCGTGAACCTGCGCGCGTGGGTGAGGAAGGCCTCGACCTGCTCGCCACCTCGAGCACCCGCGGCCATCCGCTCCGCCAGAGCCTGAAGGTCACCCATCTAGGACTCCGTGCCGCCCACTGTCATTCGACCAAGAAGCACCGTCGCCATGCCGTTGGTGACGGGAGCATGCTGGCCGTCCTTGCCGCAGACCCCTTCCTTCCTGTCGAAGTCGGACCCGACCGCCTCGATCCGTCCCAGGACCTGCGGGCCGTTCCCGATGAGGTTCGCACCCCGGATCGGGTAGGCGATCGCGCCGTTCTCGATCACGTAAGCCTCGGACATACCGAACACGAAATTGCCCGTTGCCGGATTCACCTGCCCGCCCGAGAAAGCCGCCGCATAGATCCCGCGTGACACGGACTTCATGATCTCTTCGGGGTCATCCGGCCCCGGAAGGAGGTACGTGTTCGTCATCCTCACGAGAGGGAGGTGCGCGTAACCTTGACGGCGGCCGTTCCCGGTCGGCGGGTGCCCGATCTTCGCGGCCGACTGTCTGTCGCTGATGTGCCCGACGAGGACACCCTTGTCGAAGAGGACGGTACGTTGCGCCGGAGTCCCTTCGTCATCCACGGAGAACGAGCCCCACGCCCCGATGTCACTGCCGTCGTCGACGATCGTCACGTCGTCGGACCCGAACCGCTCGCCGTGACGCCCCGCGTAGACACTCGCATCCTTCACGAGCGTGTCGGCCTCGAGCCCGTGACCACAGGCTTCGTGGATGAGCACGCCCCCCTGACCCGGCCCCAGAACCACCGGGAGCTCGCCCGCCGGCGAGGGCCGCGCATCCAGCATCCGCAATGCCTTGTGCGCAGCTTTCTGTCCGAGGCCCGCGGGGCTGAATGCCTCGAAGAGCTCGAGCCCTCCCGAGTGCCCGGGCGCCTCGAAACCCGTCGAGATCCGGTCCCCGTCCTGGGCCACCACGTTGACCGCCAGCCGGACCCGGGTTCGATCGTCTTCGGCGAGGCGTCCATCGGAGGAGGCGATAAGGATCCGCTGCCTCACGTCCGTGTAAGAGACGACGACCTGCCGGATCATGCCCCCCTCGGCCCGTGCCGCCTCGTCCGCCTCGAGGAGAGCACCCACCTTCTCCTTGGCTTCGGCTTCCTCCGGTCGTCTGCTCACGGGGTGTTGGACCGGGCCCGGAGCCCGTCGGAGATCTATGGTCGCGGGGGCCGAACCGCCCTGCATCGCCGAGCCGGCGGCCCGTGCGGCCTCGACGAGCGCCTCCCTGGTGAGGACGTTCGTATAGGCGTAGGAGGCCCTGTCGCCGGTGACCACGCGCACCCCGGCCCCCACATCCCGGCCCGAAGAGACCGTCTCAACCCGGGAATCCTCGAGCCCCAGCCCCGTCGAACGGCGGTCTTCAACGAAGATCTCGGCCCAGTCCGCTCCCGTCGCCGAGGCTGCCTGCAGGACCGCCTTTACAGCCTCTTCCGAGAGCATCCGGGCACGATACCCGCCGCTCATATGTGCACTTGTGCGCTGGTGCCCGAGCCATTAGGCTGAGGCGGTCCCCCGACCCCCGACGGAGTAGCGATGGAAGCAGCGATGACTCGATGAGGAGCGTTCCCTGATCAACCCAACACCCGAACAGAACGAGCGCCTGGAGCAGATCCGGGAGAAGATGATCTCGGCTCGCCGGGAGCTAGACGCACTCATCGGGGACGCCTACCTGAGGCCGCGAGCCTCCATCGTGCCGGTTCACTTCCTCGACCTCGCATCGGCAGTGGAGAAGCTCAGATGGGCCGAGAAGGAATGGCGCGAGCTCGATCGGGAGATATCCGAGCAGGGATCGAAAGAGCCGGGCAACCCCTCCGCCAACGGCACCTCAGAGGCGCGGGTCCTGGACCCAGCCCTCTCCCGCTAGCTACTTACTACCGTTCTACTTCTGCTTCATCCTTAGCGCGCCGTCGAGGCGGATCGTCTCCCCGTTCAGCATCGGGTTCTCGACAACGTGCCTCACGAGAGCGGCGAACTCCTGCGGCCGCCCCAGGCGATGAGGATGAGGGATGTCCGCCGCGAGGCCGGCTCTGGCCTCTTCCGGGAGCCCCGCCAGCATCGGCGTGTCGAACGTTCCCGGGGCGATCGCCACGCACCTGATCAGCCTCGACGCAAGGTCGCGGGCCACGGGAAGGGTCATACCGACGATCCCGCCCTTCGATGAGGAATAGGCGGC
>JAUJNU010000103.1 GCA_030448085.1 Actinomycetota bacterium
GCTCACCAGCACCTCATCGATGTCCCAGGGATACTCGTCGGCCTCGTCGATCTCGGCCGCGCGCGGAGCGATCTTGTCCTCCACGAGCTGGCGGATGGTGCGGCGAAAGACCTCCTGCTCCTCGGTCAGGGTGAAGCTCAGCCCTTCGCTCATTACCCCCATGCTACCCGGGGGGCGGCGCCGCACGAGGCCACGGCCGCTCTTGCAGCTACCGCTCAGCTGGGGTCGAAGTTGACCGGGTAGGGGCCATGGAAGTCGTACTTTGCCCCCCGTCGGAACGGGCCGGGCTAGTGTCTCCCATCAAGCTAGTACCTTGTTCTGATGCCACGTTTGAAGTACAGGTTCGCCGGCTCCCTGAGTTTGCTCTTTGTGGCGGCTCTCGTGTTCGCGCCCGGGGAGCACTGGTTGGGGGGCAGCGCGACCGCCCAAAGAGACAGCGGAGATATTGCTGCCCGGATGCTCGCCCCTACCCTGGACCAAGGCCTTGCAGGTGAGGGGCGATTCGGTCGAGTCGATCTTCCTTCTCAGGAACGAGAAAAGCGGGGGTTCGGACGCGTCTGGCTGGGCGCCCTACTGCTCGCACCCTTGTGCCTTCCCGCGGCGTCTGGATCGTTCTTCATAACCTTTGCTGCGACGTCACGGCCTGATCGCCTTGCCCATTCCCCCATCCGCAGACGAGGTCCGCCTTTCCTCCAGCCCGCTTAAGTAGCCGGCCGCCGCGGGCGCTCGCGGTGTTCTTGGAGGAGTTCATTTCTTGTCACGTCATCTTGTTTGGCGATCGATCTTCGTAATCGGGGTCGTCGCAGGTGCCATTGCTTTGGTCCTTGCGCGCCCCGTGCGTTTGGGCCTCGATCTCAGAGGCGGCACCCAGATCGTCCTCGAGGCTCAGGACACCGAACTCGAGCAGGTCGATGACGACACGGTCGCGCGGACACTCGAAGTGCTCAGGCGCAGGGTGGATCAATTGGGAGTCTCCGAACCCAGCCTGCAACGATCAGGTGATCGCCGTTTGCTGATCGAGCTGCCCGGAGTAGCCGACCCCGAGGAGGCGCTCGAGGTCATCGGTCGCACTGCGCAACTCACGTTCCACGCGGTGAAAGCGGTAATGGGGCCGAACGCGTCCTCAGGAAGCGGCAACAATGAGGGTCTCGTCCTCCCCGACGAGGAAGCTCAAAACCTTCGTCTCGCACCCGCCGCCATGACCGGAGATGCCGTCGGTGACGCCGAGGCCACCGTGGGCCAGCAAATGGGTGGATGGAGCGTGTCCATCTCCTTCCGAGGACAAGGGGGAGACCAGTGGGCTCAACTCACGGGTGAGGCTGCGTGTGCCCCGGCAACCAATCCGCAGCGACGGGTCGCGATCGTCCTCGACGAGAAGGTCATCTCCAGTCCGGGTGTCGCCGCAGAGGTGGAATGCGACGTCGGAATCTCGGGCGGCAACACCGTTATCACCGGGAACTTCACCGAGGAGGAGGCCAAGGAGCTGGCGCTGTTGATCAGGGCCGGCGCGCTTCCCGTTCCGGTCGAGGTCGTCGAGCAGCGCACCGTCGGGCCCACGCTCGGAGATGCTGCGATCAAAGCCAGCGTCGAGGCGGCAATCATCGGTGGTGCGCTCACGATTCTGTACGTCATCGCCTATTACCGGCTCCTAGGCCTGCTGGCCGCGTTCGCGCTCCTTCTTTACGGCCTCATCTCCTACGCGGTGCTCCTTGGGATCGGGGCGACACTCACGTTGCCCGGGATCGCCGGCTTCGTTCTGGCGATCGGTATGGCGGTCGACGCGAACGTCTTGGTATTCGAGCGTTCCAAGGAAGAGTTCGCCGCCGGACGCAGACTCCGAGCCGCGACCCTCGATGGATTCAAGAAGGCGTGGTCCGCGATCGCTGACTCAAACTCCACAACGGTCCTGGCGGCGATCATCCTGTTCTTCTTCGCGACCGGCGCTGTGCGCGGCTTCGGGTTGACGCTCACGGTTGGGGTGCTCGCGTCGATGTTCACAGCGCTTGTCGTTACGCGTCTGCTGGTCGAGCTCCTCATGAAGAACAGACGTGTCTCCGGCAACCCTCTCTTGCTGGGGATGAATGTCGGAAGCCGGCTTCGGCAACGCTTCGAGGACCGGCCGCCCGACATTATGTCCCGGTGGAAGCTTTGGTTCGCTCTGTCGGCCGGGGTCTTGGTGGTGGCCGTTTTGGGGTTGGAGACCCGGGGTCTTCGCTTTGGATTGGAATTCACCGGGGGTCGGCTGATCGAGTACACCACCGATCGGCCCGCGGATCTCGACGCGGTCCGAAGCGGACTTGCAGATGAGGGCTTCCCGCGAGCTGTGGTTCAGGAATCAGGCGACGGCAACATCGCAGTCCGAGCACCGCAGCTCTCA
>JAUJNU010000104.1 GCA_030448085.1 Actinomycetota bacterium
GTGATCGGTTGGCTTCGCTCGCATGACCACCGGGTCATCGCTTCGCCCGGAGACTGGCAGGAGTCCGCCGGCGTCAACACCCGCTCGCAGCTGGCCGAGGTCGCTCGCCACCTGAGGCTGCGGGCCGCAGAACGGTGGATGGACGAAGGCGTGACGATCGTGGACCCCGCGTCGACGTTCATCGATTCCACCGTCACGATCGGCGCCGACGCGACCATCCAGCCGTTCACATTCCTGGAGGGATCGACGGAGATCGCCTCGGGCGCCGTGGTCGGCCCGCAGGTGAGGATCGTCGACTCCTACGTGGGGGAGGAGGCCGAGGTCTCCTTCGCTGTGGTGAAGGGGTCCGAGATCGGGCCCGAGGCCTCCGTGGGGCCCTTCGCCTCGCTTCGCCCCGGAACCCGCCTCGCCCGCAAGGCCAAGCTCGGCACGTTCGTCGAGAGCAAGAACGCGACGATCGGCGAGGGCAGCAAGGCCGGGCACCTCGCTTACCTGGGGGATGTCGAGATGGGGACCGGCGTGAACGTGGGGGCCGGGACGATCACCTGCAACTGGGACGGCAAGCGCAAGCACAAGACGGAGATCGACGACGACGCCTACATCGCCTCCGACACGATGCTCGTGGCGCCGGTGAAGATCGGCAAGAGGGCGGCCACCGGCGCCGGCTCCGTGGTCCGGCAGGACGTGCCCGATGACGCCCTGGCCGTGGGGGTCCCGGCCCGGATCATCGAGGGCAGGGGAGACAAGATGGGAAGCGGGTCGACGGAGCCTGTTCCACAAGAGGACGAGACCATCTAGGCTCGGCAGGACAAGGCCCAAGGCGGCGCCGAACTAGCTCGGGAGGCGGAGAAGCGGGTGCAGCTACCTACTCATAAGCGGCTGATGATCTTCTCCGGCACCGCCAACCCCTCGCTGGCCGAAGAGGTGTGCAGGCACCTAGGGATGAAGCTGAGCCCGGTGGAGATCGAGGAGTTCGCCAACTCCGAGCAGTACGTGAGGTTCAACGACTCGGTGCGGGGCTGCGACGCCTTCGTCATCCAGAGCCACTCGGCCCCCGTGGACTTCCACCTGATGCAGCAGCTCCACATGATCGACGCCCTGAAGCGCGCCTCGGCCAAGCGCATCACGGCCGTCTCTCCGTTCTACCCGTATGCCCGGCAGGACAAGAAGACCCGCTCCCGCGAGCCCATCGCGGCGAAGATGATCGCCGACTTCTACGAGGCCGCTGGGGCCGACCGGGTGCTCTCGGTCGACCTGCACACGGGGCAGATACAGGGCTTCTTCAACGTCCCGTTCGACCACCTCACAGCCCTTCCGCTGCTTGCCGACTATTTCGCCCAGATGCTCGAGGACGACTTCGTGATCGTGTCGCCGGACGCGGGCAGGGTCCGCCTCACCGAGAAGTGGGTCCAGCACATGAACGAGTTCCACGGGCTGAACGGCCCGATCGCCTTCATGCACAAGAAGCGGGCGGGGGACGTGCGCAACGTTAGTAAGACCCTCGCCGTAGTGGGTGACGTCAAGAACAAGACCTGCGTCATCGTGGATGACATGGTCGGAACCGCCGGGACCCTCGTGAACGGGGCCGAGGCCCTCGTGGAGGCAGGGGCGGCCGAGGTCTACGCCGCCGCGACCCACGCAGAGCTCTCGGAGCCCGCCACGGACAGGATCAAGAACTCACCGATCCACCAGTTCGTGACTACGAACACCCTTCCGATCCCCAGCGAGAAGATGCTGGACAAGCTCCTGGTGCTGTCGATCGCCCCCACGATCGCCCAGACCATCAAGGCCGTTTTCGAGGAGGAATCGGTCTCCGAGCTCTTCCACGGAGAGAACCAGCCCTAGCCCCGTTTGAGCCGGGACCCCTCAGCAGGGATAATGGCTGGACCGGCCCCCGGCTGCGACTCTCCCCAGGAGATGGCGTTTGCATCCGTCGCGCGGGCCCTACATATCCGATGGATGGAGGAACGAAGTGGCTGAGGTAAAGCTGGCGGCGTCGAAGCGCGAGGGAACCGGCAAGGGCGTCGCCCACCGCGTACGGGCTGCCGGCCGTGTGCCTGCAGTTGTCTACGGGCATGGGATGGACCCGCTGCCGATCGATGTCGACCGGCGTGAGTTCGTCACCGCCCTCCTCACCGACGCGGGGCTGAACGTCCTCCTCGACCTCGACATCGACGGTAAGAGCACCCTCGTCCTCACCAAGGACATCCAGCGAAACCCCGTTCGCGGCACGCTCCTCCACGCCGACTTCATCGTCGTCAACCGCGACGAAGAGGTCGAGGTCGAGGTTCCGCTTCACCTCGTCGGCGAGGCGCCCGGGGCCAACGAAGGCGGCGTTCTCGAGAACCCGGTCA
>JAUJNU010000013.1 GCA_030448085.1 Actinomycetota bacterium
GATCCTTTTCACCACCTCGAAGACCGTCAGGGTCAGCTTGGGCGAGAGGCCGAGCGAGGACTCGTCGATGAGCAGGAGCTTCGGGCGGGCCATCAGGCCGCGGGCGATGGCGAGCATCTGCTGCTCGCCGCCGGACAGGGTTCCAGCGAGCTGCGTCCAGCGCTCACGCAGGCGAGGGAAGTACTCGACCGCCTGTTCGATGATCTCCTTTGTCCTCTTCTTGTCCCGCTTGTAGGGCCAGGCCCCCATGCGCAGGTTCTGCGCGATCGTCAGCTGAGGAAACACGTGGCGTCCCTCGGGTACGAGGACCACACCCTCTCCGACAAGCTTGCGGGGGTCCCACTTCGTGACGTCCTTGCCCTCGAAGACGATCTTGCCGCCCCATGGTTTCAGGAGCCCCGCAAGGGAGAGGACGGTCGTGGTCTTGCCCGCGCCGTTAAGGCCGAGCAGGACGGCGGTCTCGCCCTGCTCGATCGAGAAGTCGATGCCGCCCAGGACCGGAAGGGCGCCGTAGCCCGCCCTCAGCCCCTCGACCTCAAGAAGCGGCATCTGCAGTCTCCCCGGGGCTCTCTTCGTCCTCGGCCTCCGCACCCAGATAGGCGGCGATCACCTCGGGGTGGTTCTTCACCTCTTGGGGAGTGCCCTGGGTGAGAACCTGCCCGAAGTTCAGCACGTAGACGTAATCGCAGACGCCGGTGACGAGCGGGACGTGGTGTTCGATCATCAGAACCGTGAGGTTCAGTGACTGGCGGAGCTTCAGCAATCGCTCTCCGAACGAATGGGCCTCGTCCGGGCCCATGCCGGAGGAAGGCTCGTCGAGGAGGATGACGTCCGGGTCGGTGGCGAGGACGGTCCCGATCTCGATGAGCTTCAAGGTCCCGTAGGGGAGCCCGTCGAGCTTGGACTCGGCCAGGTGGGTGAGGCCTATGAAATCCAGCACCTCCATCGCGTTGGAACGGAGCCTGCGCTCCTCTAAGAAGGAACGGGGGGCGCCGAAGACAGCACCCGCCGCTCCGTAGCCGATCCGGGGGTGCTGGGCCAGGAGGAAGTTCTCGATCACGGTGAGCTCGCGCACCAAGCCGATGTTCTGGAAGGTTCGGCCGATACCGAGAGCCACCTTGCGATGCGTTGGCAGGAGCGAGATGTCACGCCCGCGGTAGGTGACGGTGCCGCTGTTCGGCTGGTAGAGGCCCATGATGCAGTTGAAGAGGGTCGTCTTCCCCGCGCCGTTCGGCCCGATGAGGCCGACGATCTCCCACTCCGGCACCTGGATGTTGACCTCGTTCAGGGCAACGAGCCCGCCGAAGCGGATGCCCATGTCCTTGACCTCGAGCACGGCCCCCATCAGGCGTCCCTTCCCGGCTCGTTTGAGGACGCGGGGGCATCCCCGCCCTGAAGGTGGAGGACCGCGGTGTCGCCTTCCGCGCCCCCCTCGTCATCTTCGCTCGGGCTCCCTGCGGTTGAGTCACTCGAGGCTCCATCCGATGCGGCGCTGCTCCCGACCAGCTCAGGGGAGGTGGCGGGGGAGGCGACCGCAGCGGCTGGCGCCTCCGGTCCCTTGCCCCTCTTCAGCAGGTGGCCGAGGCCCTTGTGCTGCTTCGGCTTCTTGCCGTCGGGATGCATCGAGAACTTCTCGCCCGAGAACCAGCGGGTGATGGGCGAGATCTGCTCCGCGATCCCACCCGGGAATTGGATGAGCGTTAGGAGGGCCAGGAGCGGACCGAGGATCAGAGTGAATTGCTCCGCATTCCTGTGAAGGGTGTCCTCGATGAAGTGCGTCAAGGGGCCGATCTTGGTGATGATGAAGGTGAACAAGGCGAAGAAGGCCGAGCCGATGACGACGCCGCCCCTCTTGCCGAGTCCGCCGACGACGACCATCAGCACCCATAGGAGAGCGATCTGGAAGGTGAAGTCGTTGGAGACGACGATCCCTCTGCGGTGGGCGAACAGGGCCCCCGCGAGGCCCGCGAAAGCTCCCGAGAACATGAAGGCGAAGACCTTGTAGAAGGTGACGTTGACGGCGTAGGAAGCCGCTACGGGCTCCGACTGCTTGACCGCGAGGATCGCCCGCCCCACCTTGGAGGAGACGAGTCTCCAGTCGATGAAAAGGCAGATCGCCAAGAACACGAGGCACAGGAACATGTACTCGTGGTCGCTCGAGAAACGCTCGGGCCGAGGCGCGGGCATGCCTGCCCCACCGCGAGTGAGGAATGGGATCTCGAAGATCGAGTTGACCGCTACGAAGCCGAAGGTCAACGTGATCAGCGACAGGTAGAGACCTTTGATCCGAAGGGCGACGAGGCCTAGCAAGCCGGCGGAGAGCGCCCCGATCACTACGGCAACCCCCACCCCGGTGAAGAAAGCGCCGAGGGAGCAAGCTTCGAGGGTGCAGCCCGCGGTCTCTGTCACGTAATAGGCGGATGCGAAAGCCCCGATGCCGACGAAGGCGTGGTGGCCGAGAGAGACCTGTCCGGTGTAGCCCATGACGATGTTGAGGGAAAGGCCGATGATCGCGTAGATCGCCGCGACGGCGACCCTTTCTCCCGCGTCTACCGGGCTCAGCCGCGTCAGACCGTACCCGGCGGCCGCTCCGAGTACCAACAGGATCCCGATGCGGACGGACCAACCACGGATGCTCGGCCGCCACCTCGCTGCGTGAGGAGAAGCTGCCACGGGAACGCTCTCGGCCGCGGTGGCGCTCATGCCTCCCTCCCGAGCAGACCCTGAGGCCGGGCCAGCAGCACGATCAGAAGGACCAAGATGATCGCCACCTGCTCCACCCCGGGAACGATCTCACCGAGGATCTTCGGGGCGCCGGTGAGGGGGTCGGTTCCGAACGTGAAGTGGCCCCCCGCCCACAGAGCGAGCGACTGCACGAGCCCGATCACTACACCACCGATGAACGCTCCCGGAAGGCTCGTCATCCCGCCTATCACCGCCCCGGTGAAGGCGGGGATGAGGATGTTGCTCGTCATCACCCCGGGGGAGAGGAAGCCCACGGTGGGGACGTAGAGGATCCCCGCAACGGCGCCGAGGAAAGCCGCAGAGCCCCAGATGAACATCGACATGCGCTGGATGCCGATCCCCACCACGCGGGTGGCGAAAGCGTCTTGCGAGGTAGCAAGGACGGCCAGACCGAGGTTCGTGCGAGAGAAGAAGTATCCGAGTAGGACGGCCAGCCCGAGAAGGGTGCCGATGGCGAGGAGGTTCTGCGGAGTGATCTGTTGCTCGAACACGCTGATGCCTCTGAGGGTTCCATCGGGGCCGACTCCGGCAAGAGCAGGCTGGAGCTCCCTCGGCTCGGCCTCGAATAGCAGGATCTCGGCGCCGATCGCGAGCAGGGCGAGAGCGATGGTGGCCACCAGAAGGGTCACCCTCGGGGCGTTCATCAAGGGCTTGATGAAGATCCGCTCCAGCATCACCCCGAGCACCACGGTACCGATCACCGCCACGACGGCCGCAAGGCCATAGGGCATCCGGTCGTTCGCGATCCCGAGGAAGAGCATGTAAGCCGCCATCGTGCCGAACTCGCCTTGGGCGAAGTTGAAGACCCGGGTTCCCTTGTAGACGATCACCAGGCCCAGAGCGACGAGCCCGAAGACGGCGCCGTTCACCACCCCGATCACGACGAAGGCGTTGGGCCCGCCCACCACGTTCTTTCCGGCCAAAAGGATCAGCCCGATGATGAGGGCAAGCGCGGCTGAAACGATCCCGGTTCTCATCGTGACCGGAAAGCTAACGCACGGAGCAGCAGAAGGCTAGCGAGCTATTTGAAGTCGCTGACGAAGGCCTGTTCCGTCACCCATGCGTTCTTCGAACAGTCGGCTCGGTTGAGGTGCATGGATTGTCCGCCGAAGTGGTTGTCTGGACTGTACGCGACGGGCGGCCCGATCCCCGTGCTGAACTTGGATCTCTCGACCGCGAAGACGAAGCGCTCACGCGACAGGTCCCGTCCCGGCTTGGCCAGCATCTGGGCGAGGAGCTTGGAGATGCCCCAGAGCCCGAACTGGATGTCGTCCGTGCCTCCGGCCTTGCGGAAGCTGGGGTCGAACCTGTTCGAGTCGAAGAAGGACGGCGTGGGGTTCAAGAAGTGCGCGCCGTCGATCGACCTTCCGTTACGGCAGGCGATGCTCGCGACCGTGTCGAGGGCCATCGAGAGGCCGACTCCGACCCAGTGCGGCCTGTACCCCTGGCTCTGAGCCGCGTTCGCCAGCTGGATGAAGAATGTGGGCGAGGTCAGGACGTAGACGTTCTGGATCCCTTTCGCCTGCAGCTCGGTGGCCACCGATTGTGCGTCGCTTTGGCCAGCGGTTTTCGAGATCGCGCGGTTGTAGTCGACCGTGGCCCCGCGTTCCCTCATCGCGTTGATCCAGGAGGAGTTCGCGTCGGAGAAAGCCGGCGTATTGAAGCGCAGCATCCCGTTCTTCTCGTCACCGGCCCCCGCCTTCGTCACGAGGTAATCGGCGAGAAGGGGCCCCTGCTGCGGGTAGCTCATCCACGCCGCGAAGTAACCGGGGATCTGATTCACACCGATCTCGGTGACCCCACCGGAGATGTAGGGGACTCCGACAGAGTGCGCGTACTGCGCGCAAGCCTGGAGCTGATCCGCTCCGGCGACCCCGACGAGGAGGAACACCCCCTCGTCCTCGACCAGCTCACGACAGGCCGTGACGGCCTGCGAGGGGTTGTAGTTGTCGTTGCGAAAGGCCACCTCGACGCGGCGGCCGTTGATCTTCTTGCCCTGCGACTCCAGGAACTTGAAGTAGAGATCCTTGCCCTTCTCGAAGGACTGCGTCGGGACCGGAGCGGCGCCCGTGATAGGGGCATGGATCCCGATCTTGATCACGTCATCGCTCACGCCGGTGACGTTTCCGCCGGCACCGGGGCCATCGTCATCGCCGGGAGGCTTCTGGCCGGGCGGGGGCTCCTCTCCCGGAGGGGTGTCGCCGGGCTGGTCGGGGCCGGGCCCCGGGCCTTGGTCGCCTCCCCCATCGGTGGGGCCACCGTTGTTCGTGTTCTGGCTTGCCGCGAAGCCGGGGTTCTGCTTTTCGAGCTCTTCGGCCGTGGCGATGACCTCACCGGTCTTGGTGTCGACCAGGTTCCCCTCTTCGTCGAGGGCCGTCCCCTCGGGGAGCTGGAGCGTCCCGCCCGTGCCTCCAGCCGCGACGGAAACCCCCTCGGGCCTCAGGGCCACGCCGGGCTTCTGGCCGCATGCTGCGGCGACGAGGAGCATCAGACATAGGACTGCGACGAGCTGGAGCCGGCTACGGGTCATGTGGGTCTATCCCTTCTTCCTGAACGGGAGCTTGCTGGTGAGGGACTTGGTCTTGCTTCCGATGTTCGAGAAGAAAGCGCCCAGGGCGGAGGCGCCGGAGGCGGTCGCCGGTTGGGCCCCGCGGCGCTCGGCGTTGATCTGGCGGATCTGAGCGAGGACGCCGTCGGGCCTGACGCCGGTGGCCGACTCGACGACGGCCCTGCGGACCAGCGAGAACCCGAAGGCCCCCGCCAGGAGCGCGAGCCATACGTACCCGGGGAAGCTCTCGATCGGAGGAAGCGGCTGCTCGTCGGCGATCGGCTCGGCCCCGGCTGAGACCGGTTCGGCCGGCGTGGTGTCGTCGGGAACCTCGGTGTCGCCTCCGGTTGGAGGATCGGCCGAAACGCTTCCTCCGGCAGGCGCCCCGGAGTCACCGGGAGGCGTGAAGGTCTCGGTCCCGCTCGTTCCCGTTGCCGGGGGCACCGTCGTCTCAGGGGCCAACGTGGTCACCGTCGGGATGGTCGTCGTGGGGATCGTCGTGGGAGGTGGGGGAGGCTCGAAGGTGAGAGAGGTGACCACGCCACCCTTCTCCTGAGGTCCGTCGAACACGACCCTCCATTCGTTGTTGTCGCCGGGCTCGGAGCCCTTGCCCTTCTTCGGGAAGAGCATGACCCCGGCGACGGGGGGCGTCTCCTCGGTCCAGCTCTGGGCGAAGTCGGTGAGATCCCAGGTCCAGACCCTGATCTCCGGGTCGCCCGCCTTCTTCGGCTTGATCGTCTTGCGCTTCGCGACAGAATCGCTCTTGCTGCACTTGAACTTGGGCCTCTCCTTGTACTCGCGGGCCTCGCCGTCGCCGAAGAACTCCGTTACGAGACAGGCCTGGATCAGCTTCCCGTCGGCGTTGAAGGGCTCGCTCTGCTCGTCGTCCGCCTCCCGCATCGTGAGGGTGAAGTTCTTCACGGTCGCGCCCAGGGGGAAGGCGAAGGAGTCGAACGAGATGGCCGAGATCATGTCCGGGGTCTCGTAATCGCCGCCGAGCACCTGGATCGGCAGGCGACCCTCCCTGCAGGTCCCGGGGATAGCACCCGTTCCGGGGGCGGGCTGCGGGCAGAAGGGGTTGGTCAGCTCCAGCGTCGCGGCATCCCCGCCGGAGGGGTTGGGCACCTTCTGGGACCTCTGCTGCTCCCAGTACCAGGCGCGGGCGAGCACGGCAGGTTCAGCCTTGTCTGCGAAGGCGGAGAGGGAGGGGATGAGGGTAGCGGCGATCACACCTACCGCGACGAGGCCTGCAGCGACACCACTACGTCCGCGTCGAGTCACCCTCTTGTTCCTCCCCATTTGAGATCTCTGCCTTTCTTCCTACGATTTCGCCGTGTGGCCCGCCGTTCCTGCTGGTCAGGGCCAGGCTCCCGCCTGAAGAAAAGATAACACTCGTGGTCGTTTAATCACCTTTGCGCGCCGTCACGGGGCGAGTGGCGCGCGGCTTTGCTAATGTCGTCCCGTGAAGAAGCTAAAGGCTCTCTGGCGGTCCCTCAGCGGTGACGTGGACCGTCGTGTTCGTCTCGGCAGGCTGCTCGGCCTGGTCTTCATCGCAGGCGGGTTCATCCTCATGTACAAGGCGTGGGACGGGGCCGCCAACCGGAACACGATCCAGGGTCAGTTCCCCTACATCCTCTCGGGGGGCCTGGTCGGCCTGGCGCTCGTCATCACGGGGGGCGTGCTCCTCATGCTGGCCACGATCCGGGCGGAGCGGCAGGTCCTCACCAACAGGTTCGACGAGATGGCGCTGCTTCTCAGCCGCAACCTCAACCGGATGCAGATCTCTTCGACCAACGGAGCTGCGGGGGCGGGCGAGCAGGTGATCGCCGGCAAGGACGTCTATCACCGGCCCGACTGCAAGATCCTCCAGGGAAAGAAGAACCTGACCGCGCTATCGGTCGAGCAGGCGGCCGCCGAGGGGCTGAGCCCCTGCCGCGCCTGCGGGCCGCCGGAGGCGCTCCCGGCGGAAGACGCGACGAAGACGGAAGTGGCACCTGCGGCGGCTGCGTCCACGCCCGGCGCCTCGGATCCCGAGGAGACCGCGACGGCCAAACCAAAGAGAGGGTCGAAGGCCGACAAAGCCGCTAGCGGAGCGAGCGAAAAACCATCCCCGTGATGGCCTTCGGCCAGAAGTAGCTCGCCTTCTGAGGCATCCGCTCTCCTGAACTGGCCACCGCGACGATCTGAGGCGCCGCGAGGGAGCGAAGTAACACCCCCGCGCTCCAGCCTTCTTCCCTCACGAGCCTCTGGATCTCCTCCGGCTCCTTGGAGAACCTGAGGTCCGTGACCGAGCCGAACACCCGCGGGAGCACCACCTCGTGCAGCGCCACCACGTCGAGCGCCCTCCACGCCGCCGCCCGGTCGCCGACGACCTGTTCGACGGCGCCGGCGGAGACCTCGAGAGTGAACGTGCCCGCTTCGGTCACGAACAGGAAAGGATGGTCGGCCTCCGAGCTTGCGAGGGCAGCGGCCGCACCTTCTGCGTCGGTCGCTGTGATCGCGCCGAGCTCTGTCAGCCGCAGGACCGTCTCCTCCGCGGGCTGGTCGGCCATCACGGCCCGGTTGTACGGGAGGACGACGAGGTCCTCTGCGTCCGCGTCCACGCAGAAGCACATGGTCGCCCCGTGATCCCCCGCGGTTCCGGCCCGGCTCTCGTGGTAGGCGAGGGCGGTTTCGTAGCGGTGGTGACCGTCGGCGATCACGAGGGGGCCGGGGCGCAGGGCCTCGGACAGCATCGTCACCTCGGCGGGAGCGCCGATCGCCCAGAGTCGGTGAAGGATCCCCACCTCGTCCTGGAAGCGGGCCGCCGGGGGGCGGTGCTCCAGCGCGTCGAAGAAGGGGGCGAGCCCGCCGGCCCCGCGGTAGATCGCATAGATCGGCGAGATGTTGACCTGCATCGCCTCGAGGAGCGCCATCCGATCCGCCTTCGGCCCCGCCATCGTCCGCTCGTGGGGGAGCACACCGGCCTCCGAACCGAACTTCTCCAGCTCGAGCGCCCCGATCACCCCGGCCACGCGGCTGCGCGAGCCGCCGGGAGGGGTGAAGTCCTGACGGTAGACATAGAAGGAGGGGGTGGGGTCGGGGGCGAGGACTCCCTCCTCCATCCACCTGCCGAACGTCTCTGCAGCGTCCCTATACTTGGCCGCCCCCTCGCCCTTGGTCTGGGCCAGCTCGAGGCGCACCGCGTTGTGGGGGTGCCGTTCATGAAGCCACACCTGCTCGTCGTCCGAGATGACGTCGTAAGGGGGGCATACGAGGTCCTGGAGGTCTCCCGACGACTGGTAACGGATCCCCCGAAAAGGCCTTAGCTCCGGCATGGAGCGGGATGATAAGCGAGCAGGTGGACGCCCTCGTATGCGACCTCGACGGCGTCATGTACAGGGGTGAGGTGCCGGTCCCGGGCTCGGCAGCTGCCGTGGCTCGGTTGCGCGCCGCAGGGGTGCGGTTCCTCTTCTGCACGAACAACTCTCGCTGGACCGACGCCCAGTACGTGGACAAGCTCGAGCGGATCGGGGTGCCGGTCACCCCCGAGGAGATCCTCAGCTCCGCCGCGGTGACTGGAGACGAGGTGCGCCGACGTGGCCTCGGCGGGTCGCGGGGCTTCTTGATCGGCGGGGACGGGATCCGGGAACACCTCGAGGCGGCGGGGGTGGAGCTCCTCCCCCTTGACGACGCAGAGGGGGCCGAGCTCGTCGTCCTCGGGGCGGACCCCGAGTTCACTTACGAGGACGTGAGGGTGGCTTCCAATCTCGTCCGGGCCGGTGCGGTCTTCCTCGCTACGAACTCCGACGCCACCTACCCGGCCCCCGAGGGCCTTCGGCCGGGGGCCGGGGCCATGCTCGCGGCGGTCGAGGTCGCGGCGGGACACAAGGCAGAGGTCATGGGCAAGCCCTTCCCGCCCATCATGGCCGCGGCCGCGAGGCGGCTGGAGGGCGCCGACCGGATAGGCGTGGTGGGCGATCAGCCCGCGACGGACCTGGCCGGGGCACGGGCCAGGGGGTGGTTGGCCATCCTCGTTCTCTCCGGCGTCACATCGGTCGAGGAGGTTGCCGCCGCCGACCCTCAGCCCGATCTGGTGGTAGCGGCCCTCGCCGCCCTCGCCGCCCCCGTCTGAACGGGTTCCTCTTCAGGAAACAGGTACAGATCTCGTGCCTACATCCACTCAGAACCGGCCGCGGCCGAAGCGCCGGGTGGGTAGGTAGGGGCTGAGCGCGGGGGCCGGGTGGGGGCGGCCGCCAAGGATGTAGATCCCGATGAGACCGAAGACGAAGCCGCCCACGTGCGCCATCCAGGCCACCTGGCTCGATCCCAGGCCGGGGGACCCGATGCCTACCCGCTCGGCTATCTCCGGGAGCCCGATCAGGAACTGATAGGCGAACCAGACCCCGAGCACGAGGAGAGCGGACATGGTCGTCAGGAAGACGATGAAGATCGGGACCAGGACCCGCACCCGGGCGCGGATAAAGGATGTAGGCCCCCATCACCGCGGCCACCGCTCCCGAAGCGCCGACGGAGGGGGCGATGTCGTTCGTGTGAGTGAGGACGTGGGCCATCGGCGCGGCGATGCCGCCCAGCAGGTAGAAGACGAGGTACTTCGTGCCCCAGGTAGTCCTCGACGTTGTTGCCGAACACCCAGAGGAACAGCATGTTGCCGATGATGTGCATGAAGCCTGCGTGAAGGAAGATCGAAAGGATCGCGACGAGGAAGGAGCCGATGCCCCGGTCGGGGATCGGGACGATCAGCCCCCCACCGAAGTTGACCGCGTCCGGACACATGTCCGCCAACTGGCAAGACACCGGGGCGTTCTCGAAGAAGTAGGCCGTCGATTCGATGTTGGTGCCGAAGCCCGGTTCCTGGAAGAAAGCGAAGATGTTCGCGGCTATGAGGGCAAGGGTTACGTACGGCGTACGTCTGGTGGGATTGGCGTCCGAGATCGGGATGAGGCTCAGCACCGAGCGAGTATAGGTTGGGGGCTGTAGTCCCTTGGCCGCGCCGAGAAGGAGGTTCTAACGTGCTCGATGAGTTGCGCAGAGTGGCACTCGTTACCTCGGGGGTAGCCGAGCTGACGCGACACCGGCGGAGCAGATCGTTAGAGATCTCGTGCAGTCCGGGGAGATTCGCAGGGACAAAGCCTCGAGCACCGTGAAAGAGCTCCGTCTCCTTCGCGATGGAGAACAGACGCGAGGTCATCTCTCTTCTGAGGGGCGAGATCGAGTCTCAGGTGGAGTCTCTGGGGCTCATCCGCAGGAAGGACCTCGACCGGCTCGAGAGGCGCATCGGCCGGCTAGAGGACAAGATCGAAAGTCTCCGCTCGCCGACGGCCGCAGAGCCGGGCCCCGGGGCCACGAAGACGACGAGGAACAAGCCCACGGCCAAGAAGCCCACGGCCAAGAAGCCCACGGCCAAGAAGCCCACGGCCAAGAAGCCCACGTCAAGAAGCCCACGGACAAGACGCCCACGGCCAACAAGCCCACGGCCACGAAGTCGACCTCGCGCTAGTGGACGACGAGGGGGGCGGCCGCCGTGTGCCGGGCGCGGTCCCGCCGTCCCTCGTCCGGCGGCTGGTAGATGGAGCCACCCTCGCCCGGCCAACCGCAGCTGAATAAAGCACTGGACGTGGCCGAGGCTGAGGCAAGCGACGGGGAGCGCCTCTAGCTGCTGGACGATCTGTATCGAGAATTGGAGCGAGAGTTGGAGCTACCCGTTGACCCCCCGCGCCAGACTGGACGCTGAGCTCGTCCGCAGAGGCCTTGCCGCGACCCGCAGCGAGGCGAAGCGGGTTATCGACGAGGGCCTTGTCTTGATCCCGGGCCTTCCCACTCCCACCCCGGCCTCACTGATCAGCCCCGACGACAACATCAAGATCGATGGGGGGGCCGCGCGCTTCGTCTCCCGCGGTGGGGACAAGCTCGACCGTGCTCTGGCGCGCCTCGACGTCCAGGTGAAGGACCGGACCTGGCTCGATGCCGGTGCCTCGACCGGGGGGTTCACCGACCGGCTGCTGCAAGGTGGGGCGTCGGGGGTGATCGCCATCGACGTCGGGTACGGCCAGCTCCATTGGCGTCTCCGGAACGACGAGCGGGTGGTCGTGCTCGAGAGGACGAACGTGAGAGCGCTCGCACCGGAGGACCTTCCCTACCTCCCGCAAGCCGTCACCGGCGACCTCTCGTTCATCTCCTTACGGCTCGTTCTTCCCTCCCTCGTGTCCCTGGCCGAGCCGCACGCGGCGTTCGTCCTTCTCGTGAAGCCTCAGTTCGAGGTCGGGAAAGGGGCTGTCGGAAGAGGGGGAGTCGTGCGCGACCCGGAGCTGTGGGCCTCTGCTATCAACTCCGTCATCGAGGAGGCGGACACCCTGGGGCTCGGCTTCGCCCGGGCCGTGCCTTCGGAGCTTCCGGGGCCGGCCGGCAACCGGGAGTTCTTCGTCCACCTCGAAAGGGGAGCCGACGGGGACCTCGGGTCGGTCGACCGAGCGGTAGCCGAGGCAGCCTCGTGATCGGGCGCGTGTCGATCGTGCTGCACGACGGAAAGCCGCGCGCGGTCGAGCTGCGTGACGAGGTGCAGCGATTCCTCCACTCGAACGGGATCGCCCTCGTCGACAAACAGCCGGATCTGGTCGTCAGTCTCGGTGGAGACGGGACCATGCTTCGGGCTGCGCGCGCTGCGCATGCCGCGGACGCGCCGCTTCTCGGTGTGAACCTCGGGACCCTCGGCTATCTGACAGAGACAGATGCGGCGGACTGGCAGCCGGCCCTGCAGCAGGTCCTGGACGGCCAACACCACATCGAGCACCGGATGATGCTCGCCTGCCGTGTCAGCACCGGTGGTAAGCAGATCGATTATGTAGGCCTGAACGAGGTCCTCGTCGAACGCGTGACTAGGCACCGGCTCGTTCGCCTCGTTGTGAAGATCGGCGGCGAGAGCCTTGCGGCCTTCAATGCGGACGGGATCATCGTGGCTACTCCAACCGGCTCCACCGCCTACGCCCTCAGTGCGGGAGGGCCGATCGTCTCCCCACAGGCCGAGTGCATGGTCGTCGTGCCGGTCAGCCCTCACATGATCTTCTCCCGCCCCTTCGTCCTGTCGCAGGACGCAACCGTTGAGCTCGCCCTGGAGGGAGAGGAGCAGGAAGCTTCGGTCTCTCTCGACGGTGCACTCGGATGCGACCTCGGATCGGGCGCCATGGTCCTCGTCCGCAGGCATCCCCAGCCCTTGCGCCTCGCCCGCCTTGCCGGACCCGGCTTCATAGAGCGGCTGCGTTCCAAGCTCGGGCTCCCGGGGGCCGGCGCTGAGGGCTGAAACACCCATCTCGCGTCCCCCCCGCCCGTAGGATTCGAGGGATGTGGAGCGAGGTGGTGGTGGAGGGTCTGGGCGTCCTTGCGAGGGCCGAGCTCTCCTTCGAGCCGGGCAGCGGAGCCCTCACGGGCGAGACCGGCGCGGGCAAGACCCTACTCGTGGCCGCAGCGGGATTGCTCGCCGGGGGCCGCGCCGAGCGCTCCCTCGTCCGTAATGGGTTTAAGGAGGCAACGGTCGAGGGTCGCTTCATAGTGCCCAGCGACCACCCGGTCGTCGCATTCCTGGAGGAGCAAGGGGTCCCTGTGGAGGAGGGCTCGGACGAGGTGGAGCTGGGTCGTGGCCCGGTCCATCCCCGCCGAAGGGCGCCGGGAAGGCGAGGATCAACGGACGCCTCGTCACGCTCGCGGTCCTCGGCGAGGCGGGCGGTGCGCTCATGGAGATCGCCGGGCAACACGAGCACGCGCATCTGGGCCGTGCCGGTTATCAGAGGGGGCTTCTCGACTCGTTCATAGGCCCCGCGGCCACCGATCTTGTCGATGAGGTGAGAGATGCCGTCCGTTCCGCCGGAGCCGCCCGGCGGAAGCTGGAGGAGCTCGAAGCGAGCGAGAGATCCCGGAGCCGGGAGTTGGATGTCCTCAGCTACGAGATCGCGGAGATAGAGAAAGCCTCCCTCGCTGAGGGGGAGGTTGCCGACCTCCAGGCGCGGGCGTCCCGGCTCGAGCACGCCTCGACGATCGCGGTGGGAGTGGCAACGGCAGCCGAATCCCTGACGGGTGAGGGCGGGGCCGACGAGGCCCTTGCAACGGCCGAGTCAGCGGTGCGGCAGGCAGCCGCCGGAGACCCTGGGCTGACGCCACTCGCCGACAGGCTCGAGGCCGCCCGTTACGAGGTTGCGGACGTGGCCACGGAGCTGACCGGCGTGGACACGGCTCCGGACTCCGACGCCCTCGAGGGAGTGCACGCTCGCCTCGGGGTCATCGCGCGGCTCCGCCGCAAGTACGGCCCCGAGGAGAGCGACGTCATGGGATACCTCGCCTCCGCCAGGACGAGGGCCGAGGAGCTCGGCCGCGCCGGCCAGGACATAGAGCATCTGCGCGGCGAGCACGAGCGGCTCCTTCGGCGGGCATCCGAGGCGGCCGAGCGGCTGACGTCGATGAGGCGGGAGGCGGCCCCGGGCCTGGCGGCAGCGGTCGAGGCGCGCCTCCACGATCTCGCCTTACCCGGCGCCCGATTCGAGGTGGGGCTCGAGCCGAAGGATCTCTACGAGGGCGGTCTCGAGGATGTCGAGCTGCTCGTGGCGCCCAACAAGGGCGAGGCCGCGCTTCCGGTCGCCCGCTCCGCCTCCGGCGGCGAGCTGTCGAGGATCTCTCTTGCTCTGCACCTGGTCACGACGACGGGCCTCGTCGGGACGATGATCTTCGACGAGGTCGACGCCGGCGTCGGGGGTGAGGCCGCCAGAGCGGTCGGCGCTGCCTTGGCTCAGTTGGCCGAGAGCGCCGGCGTCCAGGTCCTGGTGGTGACGCACCTGCCGCAGGTCGCCGCGTTCGCGTCGGCTCAATACAGGGTGCGGAAAGAGGAGGCGGACGGTAGGACGGTCGCGGTCGTCGAGCGTGTCGAGGGGGACGAGCGGGTCTCGGAGCTGTCGCGGATGCTGGCGGGGCTCCCGGGCTCGGACGTGGCGAGGGAGCACGCTCGGGAGCTGCTCGAGCTTGCCGCGACCGGTACGGGGTCGTGAGCCCCCGGCTGAAGCGCAGGCGCAACCGCCACAACACCCCGGGGGCCATCATCGGGACGGCCCGAGTCGACAAGCGCACCAAGGACCTCCTTACCCGGCTCCAACCGGGCGAGATAGCGGTCATCGACCACGAAGACGTGGACCGGGTTGCTGCAGAAGCCCTCGTGCTGCGGCAACCCAGGGCGGTCGTCAACGCAGCCCGCTCCGCGACCGGACGGTACCCGAACCTCGGGCCTCTTCTCCTTTGCTCCGCCGGCATCCCGCTCATCGACGATGCGGGGGCCGGGGTCATGAATGTGATCGAAGGCTCCCGCGTGGCGATCGAAGAGGACCGTCTCCTCCAGCTGTCGCCCAGCGGATCGCGAGAGCTCGGGAGAGGGCGGCTCCTCACCGTCGAGGACGTCGAGAAGGTGCTCGATACCGCCAAGCAAGGGATCTCGGCCGAGCTGGAACGGTTCGCTGAGAACACGATCGGTTACATCAAGGACGAGCGCGATGTCCTGCTGGAGGCGGTTCGCCTCCCGGAGGTGAAGACCGAGTTCGAAGGCCGCCACGTGCTGCTCGTCGTGCGCGGGTACGACTACAAGGAGGACCTGCGGGCTCTCCGCTCCTACGTCAGAGAAGTGAAGCCCCTGCTCGTCGGTGTCGACGGTGGGGCGGACGCTCTCCTCGACTTCGGCCTGAAGCCCGACATCATCGTCGGTGACATGGATTCCGTGACGACGGAAGCCCTTCTTTCCGGGGCGGAGCTCGTTGTCCATGCGTACCCCGGGGGGCACGCTCCCGGGCTCGAGAGGGTGCACGCCTTGGGGCAACCGGCGATCGTCTACGAGGCGGCCGGCACCTCCGAGGACATCGCCATGCTCCTGGCTTACGAGCGGGGCGCCGAGCTTCTCGTTGCCGTGGGCACGCACTCGAACCTGGTCGAGTTCCTCGACAAGGGTCGCCGCGGGATGGCCTCGACGTTCCTCGTCCGGTTGAGGGTCGGCCCGATCCTCGTGGACGCCAAGGGCGTGAGCCGGCTCTACAGAGGAAGGGTGAGAAGAGTCGACCTGGCGATGCTCCTCGGCGCAGCGCTCCTCTCCCTGATCGTCGCCATCTCCCTTTCGCCGGTGGTGCGCCTCTACCTCGAGTTGCTGTGGCTCCAAGCGCGCGGCGTCTTCGACTCCATGATGCAAGGCTTGTTCTCGTGATCGACTTCCGGTACCACCTCATCTCCATAGTCGCGGTGCTCCTGGCCCTTAGCGTCGGCATCGTGATGGGGACCGGGGTCCTCGGGGGCCCAGCCCTCGAGATCCTGAACGACAAGGTGGACTCGGTGAGTCAGAGGAACGACGAGCTGAACGCCGAGATCGACGAGCTGACGGAACGGATCAGATCGCAGGAAGAGTTCGCCAAGGGCGCCGAGGCTGATGAGCAGCGACGCGCAGGTGTGGCGGAGGTCGTGCGTGCGGACCATCGGTGAGAGGCCGGCGTCCTCGAGCGCCGGGACCATGACCCACTTGCGGAAGCTGTCGCGGTTGAGACCCTCGGCCGGGTCCTGCTCGTTGCCGAATACCCAGTCGTCGGGTTCGAGGGCTCAGCCAAGTTGCTCGGCCCGCATCGCCAGGTGCGCAGCGCCTTCCTCCATGACGAACCGCGAGACAGGCACAGTGCGGACCTCGTAGGACTTGGGCGGGCCGCTGATCAGCTCGCCCGAGATGGGCTGGAGCGTCTCGTCGACATGGACACGCCGACGGGCGGTGCCGAGGCGGCGGACCCGGAGGCCGCACATCTCGCCGGGTCGTAGCCCGCAGTAGGCGGCGAGCAGGACGAAGAACCGGTAGTCGGACCGGATGGCGTCGGCGACGCGTGCGACCTGGCTGGCATCGAGGAAGTTGNAGCCGCTCGATCGCGGTGGTTGTCCTGCTCTGCGTGAACATGGACTCCGAGGTGTGGGCCGTCTCGCGAATGATCCATAGGTCGTACTGGTTGAAGAGGCTCGACCTTTTGGGACGACGGGGTGACTCCAAATAGGACCCCTTGCGTCCGGCGCGTGCTAGCGTGAGGAGACTCCCCAAAAGAAGTGACGTTCCCCGGCCGTTCGATGGGCCACTTCTTTACGGGATGTCACCAGCAAGGGGTTCCCTCGTACGGAGCCTGAAGGCGCTTAGATGAGGAGGTCTGGTGGCGAAGCACGTGTTCGTTACGGGTGGAGTGGTTTCTAGCCTCGGCAAGGGTCTCACGGCAGCCTCCCTCGGCCGCCTCCTCAAGGCACGCGGGCTCCGGGTGATGATGCAGAAGCTTGACCCCTACATCAACGTCGACCCCGGAACGATGAACCCGTTCCAGCACGGCGAGGTCTTCGTCACCGAGGACGGCGGCGAGACCGATCTCGACCTCGGTCACTACGAGCGATTCATCGACGAGAGCCTCTTCCGGGCCTCCAACGTCACCACCGGCGCGATCTACCAGAGCGTGATCGCGAAGGAGCGGAGGGGCGAATACCTCGGTGACACGGTCCAGGTGATCCCGCATATCACCGAGGTGATCAAGGAGCGCATCCGCGGGCTGGGAGAGGACTCCGGCGCCGACGTCCTCATCACCGAGATCGGCGGCACCGTGGGAGACATCGAATCCCTTCCGTTCCTCGAGGCGATCCGCCAGCTGAAGACAGAGCTCGGCCGGGATGACACCTGTTACATCCACGTCACGCTCGTCCCCTACATGGGTCCGGCGGAGGAGCTGAAGACCAAGCCGACGCAGCACTCGGTACGGGAGCTGCGAAGCATCGGGATCCACCCCGACGCCATCGTGTGCAGGTCAGACCGCCCCATCAGCCCTGCACTTAAGAGCAAGATCTCACTACTGTCCGACGTTCCCACCAGGGCCATCGTGTCCGCCGTCGACTCCAGCAACATCTACGAGATCCCACTGGTACTTCGGAGTGAGGGCCTCGATGACTTCGTGGTGGACCACCTGCGGATCGAGGGTACGGCCGAGCCCGACGTGGGGCCGTGGAAGCGCCTCGTCGACAAGATCGACTCGGCCGAGGGCACGGTCAAGATCGGCCTGATCGGCAAGTACGTGACCCTGCCGGACGCCTACCTCTCGGTCGTGGAGAGCCTGAAGCACGCCGCGTTCTTCCACGGCACGAAGGTCGATATCCAGTGGATCGCGTCCGACCAGCTCGAGACCGCCGACTTGGGCGAAACCCTTGGTTCCCTCGATGGGATCCTCGTCCCCGGCGGATTCGGGGTGCGAGGGATCGAGGGCAAGATCCAGGCCGTGCGCTTCGCCCGCGAGCGCGAGATCCCTTTCCTCGGTATATGCCTGGGCCTGCAGTGCGCCGTGATCGAGTTCGCCCGCCACGTCGCCGGGCTCGAGGGCGCGAACTCCTCGGAGTTCGAGGCTGCATCTCCTTTCCCCGTCGTCGACATCCTCGCCGGCCAGGACCTCGGTGCCCTCGGGGGCACGATGCGTCTCGGCGCCTACCCCTGCAAGCTGTCGGAAGGATCGAAAGCTGCGGCCGCTTACGGCTCGGAGCTGATCTACGAGCGTCACCGGCACCGCTACGAGGTGAACCCCCGCCTCAGGCGTAAGCTCGAGGACGCCGGTCTCGTCTGCTCCGGGGAGTCGCCCAACGGGACTCTGGTCGAGATCATCGAGCTCGCCGACCATCCTTGGTTCGTGGCGAGCCAATTCCACCCGGAGTTCAAGAGCCGCCCGGACAAGCCACACCCGCTCTTCAGGGACTTCATAGGCGCCTCGATCGGGGCGGAGGTCCCACAAGACCTGTCGGCGCTGACGGAGATCCAGCTCTAGGCGATGAAGGTAGGCGTTCCCAAGGAGCTGAAGGACAACGAGTATCGCGTCGCCCTCACCCCCGCCGGGGTAAGGGAGCTCGTGGTCGACGGGCACGAGGTGGTCGTCGAGAGGAACGCAGGCCGGGGCTCGAGCATCTTCGACGAAGAGTTCGAACGCGCCGGGGCATCGATCCTTCCCGACGCGGATGCCGTGTTCGCGACCTCGGACATGGTGTTGAAGGTGAAGGAGCCGGTGCCCGAGGAGTTCCACAGGTTGCGGGAAGGCCTCGTGCTGTTCACCTACCTGCATCTGGCCGCGAGCGAGCCGGTTACACGTGCGCTCGTGGACTCCGGCACGACCGCGGTTGCCTACGAGACCGTCGAGCTGCCCGACCGCTCCCTGCCACTGCTCGCGCCGATGAGCGAGGTCGCCGGCCGCATGGCCCCTCAGGTTGGGGCGAATTTCCTCGAGCGAGAGCACGGGGGCCGCGGGGTTCTTCTAGGAGGGGTCTCGGGCGTCCGTCCGGGCCGAGTCGTGGTGATCGGCGCCGGCATGTCCGGGATGAACGCAGCCTGGATCGCGCAGGGCATGGAGGCCGAGGTCGTCGTGCTCGACAAGAACATCAACAAGCTCCGGGACATCGACAGGATCCATCAGGGAAAGATCCTCACGCTCGCTTCGAACCGTCTCTCTGTCGAAGAGACCGTTACCTCCGCCGACCTCGTCATTGGCGCCGTCCTCGTCCCCGGGGCCGTCGCTCCGAAGGTGGTGACGAAGGAGGTCGTCGAGCAGATGAAGCCGGGGGCCGTGATCGTTGACATCTCGATAGACCAAGGCGGGTGTTTCGAGACATCTCACATGACGACCCACTCCGACCCCACCTACACGGTCGGAGATGTCGTTCATTACTGTGTCGGGAACATGCCCGGAGCGGTGCCTCATACCTCGACCTACGCGCTCACGAACGCAACGATGCCCTACGTCGTTCAATTGGCGAACTCGGGCTTCGAGACCGCCGTGCGGGAGGACCCGGCGCTGGCGCTCGGAGTCAACGTCTACGAGGGGCAGGTCGTGATCCAGCCCGTTGCTGAGGCCCACGGCCTGGAGTACGTGCCGCTCGGCCGGCTGCTGGCCTAAGACCGTCGTGGCCGAAGCAGCCCCGGCCGCTATCGACGGCTGGATCGATCAGTTCCTGGCCCAGGTTCAGTTCGAGCGCGGGCTTGCCCCCAACACGGTGGCCGCCTATCGGCGTGACCTCGCTTTGTGGCGACGGTACAGGGCGGCGCGGGGGGCCCTTCACGAGGAACCATCCCATGACGACCTCGTCGAATACCTCGAGCGGTTGCGGGGGGGAACGGAGCCCGCTACGAAACCCTTCGCGCCTTCCTCGGTCGCGCGGGCCCTCGTCTCCCTGCGGTCCTTCTATCGCTTCCTCGCACGCGAGGGGCTGGTCGAGCGGGACCCCACGGCAAGGGTGCTGGCACCGAAGCAGCCCCGGTCCCTTCCGAAAGCTATACCTCGAGCCGAGGTCGAGGCCCTCCTCGAGCTTCCCCGGGCGGACCTCCTGGGCCGTCGCGACAGAGCCGTGCTCGAGGTGCTGTACGGGGCGGGCCTGAGGATCTCGGAGTTGGTTGGGCTCGACCTCGACGACGTGGATCTCGATGAGGGGTCCATCCTCGTCCGGGCCGGCAAGGGGAGCAAGGCCCGCCGCGTCCCGATCGGGCGCTGGGCGGTGGGGGCGGTGGGGGACTACCTCACTGCCGCCCGCCCCGAATTGGCTCGCAGGGCCGCGAACGCCGGGGGGGGCCTCATCCTCAACGCTCGCGGAGGCCGGCTCACCCGTCAGGGATGCTGGAAGCTCCTGAAAAGCTACGCGTCCGCGGCCGGCCTGGCGGAGAAGGTGTCGCCTCACACGCTGCGGCACTCGTTCGCGACCCACATGCTCGATGCCGGGGCAGACATCCGGGTGGTGCAAGAGCTCCTCGGGCATGCGAGCCTTGCCACTACCCAGGTCTATACCCTGGTGAGCGACACGCGCCTGCGGGAGGTGTACCTCGCCGCCCACCCGAGGGCCTCGGCTGGTTAGGCGAGTTGGGGGGATCGAAGTGAGCGACACCAGGTACGCCCCGATGGAGGAGCGGCTCCGAGAGGAAGCCAGGTCGATCGAGGCGCAGCTGAAGGCCGGCGAGGGCGACATGGACGAGGGGTTCGCCGACACCGCCCAGGCGACCGCCGGACGCTCCGAGATGATGGCGCTCGAGGAGCAGCTAACCACCACCCGATCCGAGGTGGAGGCGGCGCTCGACAGGTTGGAAGACGGGACCTACGGCCGCTGCGAGGCCTGCCGGGCGGACATCCCGATCGAAAGGTTGGAGGCCGTCCCTACCGCGTCGCTCTGCGTCACCTGCAAGCAGGAGAGAGGCTGATCGCCGGCAACGCCCGCGCTGTTGCCCTCGTGGTCCTCGACTCCGTGGGGATAGGGGCGGCGGCGGATGCAGCGTTCTTCGGCGACGAGGAGAGCGCAACGCTGCCGCACCTGGCCGAGGCCGTCGGCGGAGTCAGCCTGCCGAACCTGGGGGCCCTGGGTTTGGGCCGCACGGCCTCGGTGCGAGGGGTTTGCCCGGAGGGGGCGCCGACCGGGTCCTTCGGGGTGATGGAGCCGCGCTCCGCGGGCAAGGACACGACCAGCGGGCACTGGGAGATCGCCGGCATCATCCTCGAGAGCCCTTTCCCCACCTACCCGAACGGCTTTCCCCCTGAGGTCATCAGCGAGTTCGAACGCATGGTCGGGACGGAGGTGCTGGGGAACGTCCCCGCCTCGGGAACGGAGATCATCGCCCGTCTCGGCGACGAGCACCTCAGCACCCGGAAGCCGATCGTCTATACGTCGGCGGACAGCGTCTTCCAGATCGCGACCCATATCGATGTCGTCCCGCTCGAGACCCTCTACGAGATGTGCCGCATGGCGCGTGTGCTGCTCCGGGGAGCCCATGAGGTCGGCCGAGTGATCGCCCGCCCGTTCTCGGGGGCTTCGGGGACCTACGCCAGGATCCCCGGCCGCCACGACTTCTCGGTGGAGCCCCGGGGGGAGACGCTGCTCGACTCGGTGGCTGGGGCAGGGTTGCAGTCGGTCGGTGTCGGGAAGATCTCCGACATCTTCGCGGGCCGGGGCGTCACCTCGTCCCACTCCACCAGGTCGAACGACGAGGGTGTGGATGGGATCATCCGGTCGCTCAGGTCGATCGACAGGGGGCTCGTCTTCGCGAACCTCGTCGACTTCGATGAGAAGTTCGGGCACAGGAACGACCCGGCCGGATATGGGCGGGCACTCGAGTCCTTCGATGCCCGGCTCCCCGAGATCCAAGCGGCCCTCGGCCCGGAGGATGTCCTCGTGGTGACGGCGGACCACGGCAACGATCCCACTACGCCGACGACGGACCATTCGAGGGAACGGGTGCCATTGCTCGTCCAAGGAGCGGCCTTGGAGCGAGGTCGCGACCTCGGCACGAGGTCGACGTTCGCGGACTGCGGCGCCACCATCAGCGACCTGCTCGGGGTCCCGTATGGCGGAGCGGGGTCCTCCTTCGCCTCTCTCCTCAAGCCCTAGCCCTTGCAAAGACGCAGGTGAGGGCATAACCTCCACAACCCCACAAGGGGACTTGTCTACATGTAGCTAAGGAGGTGCTGATGGGGGACGCTCGCATCATCGCTCTGGCGAACCAGAAGGGCGGGGTGGGCAAGACCACCACCACCATCAGCCTCGGCGCGGCGCTTGCCGAGACGGGGAGCAGGGTTCTCTTGGTCGACTTCGACCCACAGGGCGGCTGCGCCCTTGGGCTCGGCATCGAGCCGGGGGCCCTCGACCTCTCCGTCTATAACGCCCTCCTCGATCGCTCCCGTGACACGAACGAGGTGATCCAGAAGACCTCGGTTCCGAACCTCGACCTGCTCCCTTCGAACATCGACCTGGCGGCGGCCGAGCTGCTCCTCGTCCAAGAGGTCGCCCGAGAGCAGGCTCTCATGCGTGTGTTGACCCCACTAAGGGTCAAGTATGACTTCATCCTTATAGATTGCCCGCCTTCGCTCGGGCTTCTGACAATCAATGCCCTCACCGCCGCCGACGGGGTGATCGTGCCCCTCGAGTGCGAGTACTACGCGCTGCGGGGGATGGGTCTCCTCATGGACTCGATCGAGCGGATCTCGGGAACGCCTCAACCCTCGACTTCAGGTCGACGGTATCGTCTCCACGATGCTCGACACGAGGACGTTGCACTCGAAGGAGGTTCTCGCCCGGGTGAGGGAAGCGTTCGGGGCCACCGTCTTCAACACCACGGTTCGCAAGACCATCCGCTTCGCCGAAGCACCGGTGGCGGGGGAGCCGATCCTCACCTACGCCCCTACGTCGTGGGGAGCCACCGCCTACCGGGAACTCGCCAAGGAGGTGATCGAACGTGTCACGCCGCGCCAGCCTGCCGGGAGCTGAAGAGCTCTTCAGGCGCACATCGGAGCCGGCTCAGAGGGCCCCCAAGCCTGAGCCACAAGAAGACAAGTCGACAAAACTACAGGTTGCTCCCGTGGAGTCGGCTCCTGCCAAGGGCCCCCGTCACGAGGAGAAGATCACGATCTACTGCACCAGGGAGGACCTCATGTCTCTTGAGAGGGCCCGCCTGGAGTTGAGAGCCACACACGGTGTGGCGACGGACCGGGGCCGGATCGTCCGAGCCGCGCTCGGGTACGTTCTCGAGGACTTCGAGGCCAGGGGAGAGGACTCCGTTCTCCTGCGCCGACTTAGCGACTAGTCGACTTCTTGATCTGGAGACTTAGTCACTCGTAGCCGGGCCGCGGTCACAGCCCCGCCAGGGTTGCCAAGAGGCTCCCGACCGCGTCCGCGAGGGGATAGAGGACCCGGCCCAGTACCCCCAGCAGCACGAGGCCGATCAGGATGATGAACCCGTACTTGTCGAGGAAGAAGATCACCTTCTGCTTGTCGTGCGGCAGGAAGATCGTGAGCAGCCGGGAACCGTCGAGCGGGGGTAGAGGGATCAGGTTGAAGACCGCCAGGACCACATTTATGGAGAAGAAGGTGGTCAGGAACCGGAAGATCATGTCGGTGGCGGGCCCGAGGTCGACCCTGAACATCAGATTGATGAGGAGCGCGGCGGCGTAGGCGAGCAGCAGGTTCATCATCGGGCCCATGATCGCGACGATGGCGGCCCCGAAACGTTTCGACGCCAGCGCCTGGGGTCTGAACTCCACGGGCTTGGCCCAGCCGAAGCCCGCGATGAAGATGAGGATCGTCCCCATCGGATCGAGGTGGCTGATCGGGTTGGGGGTCAGGCGCCCCATCGCTCGAGGCAGACGGTCCCCCTGAAGGTCGGCGGCCAGGGCGTGGGCGTACTCGTGCAGGCCCAGCGCCCCCACGAGGGCGGCCGCGAGCAGCACGAAAGCGAGGGGATCGTCCAGCAGGAGTTCGAGTGGGGTTGTCACAGGCGGGTATTGTAGTCAGCCGTCTGAGGAGCCCGGCGGCAATCCACCCTAAAGCGAAGGTTGATGGTTAGTCCAAGACGCGTGTTCAGCGGCATCCAGCCCACGGGCGACATACATCTCGGTAACTACCTCGGCGCCGTCCGCAACTGGGTGCGCCTGCAGGACGAGACAACGTCCTTCCTCTGCATAGTCGACCTCCATGCCATGACCCTCCCCTGGGACCC
This sequence comes from Actinomycetota bacterium, assembly GCA_030448085.1. The sequence continues at coordinate 23,820 of JAUJNU010000013.1, forward strand.
CAAGGTGCTGCGGAGGAAGAGCATCGAGACCGGGGCGCTGCTGATGGCTTGCGGGGTGGACCCGGCGAAGGCCGTGCTGTTCATCCAATCCGCGGTCCCCGCCCACTCCGAGCTGGCCTGGGTCTTCAACTGCGTGGCACGTATGGGCGAGCTGAGGCGGATGGTGCAGTTCAAGGAGAAGTCCAAGGGGGAGACCGAGTCGGTGGGGGTGGGGCTGTTCACCTACCCGGTCCTCCAGGCGGCCGACGTCCTCCTCTACAGGGCGCATGGGGTCCCCGTCGGCGAGGACCAGCGCCAGCACATCGAGCTGATGAGGGACATCGCCACCAGGTTCAACGGCTCCTTCGGCAAGACCTTCGTCGTGCCCGAAGCCTGGGTGCCCCCAGCCGGGGCTCGCATCATGGCCCTCGACGACCCCCTCCAGAAGATGAGCAAGTCGGCTCCGCGGCCCCAATCGAAGATCCTTCTCGTCGACCCCCCCGAGGTGATCCGGAAGAAGGTCCGCTCTGCGGTGACCGATTCCGGCTCCGAAGTGAAAGCGGCAGAGGACAAGCCCGCGATCACGAACCTCCTCACGATCCTGTCCGTCGTCTCCGGTACCAGCCTCGCCGACCTGGAGGCGAGGTTCGAAGGGGGTGGCTACGGCGGCTTCAAACAGGAGGTCGCCGACGCCCTGGTCGAATGGCTGGAGCCGATCAGGCGTGGGTACGAGGCCCGCCTGGAAGACCTTGCCGAGACCGGGCGTCAGTTGGCCTCTGGGGCCGAGAGGGCGGCGGAGGTGGCGGCGAAGACGATGCACGACGTGTACGGGGCCGTGGGTCTTAGCGCCCGTTCCTGAAGGGGGCCCGCGATGAGCGGGGCACAGGGCCTCTCCTCGGGGTATTTCCCAGGGGTAGAGCGGGGCGCGGGCTAAGCTGATGCCGGCGGCGGCCGCCGCGCGGTATCGATATGTCGACTTGTAGAGGCTAGATGACCCACTCCGTCAACCTCGAGGTCTTCCAAGGCCCCATAGACCTGCTCCTGCATCTCATCACGAGGCAGCGGGTGGACATCTACGACATCTCCCTGACCGCGATCACCGAGGAGTACCTGGCCACGGTCCGAAGCCTGGAGGACCTCGATCTCGAGACTGCCACCGGGTTCCTGGTGGTCGCTGCGACGCTCCTCGAGTTGAAGTCCCAGCGCCTCCTTCCGGGTCGCTCCTCGGACCCCGATGCAGACCTGGCACTGCTGGAAGAAAGGGACCTGCTCCTCGCTCGGCTCGTGGAGTGCTCGACCTTCAGGTCGGCAGGGGAATGGATCTCGGTGGGGCTCGAAGAGGGATCGTTCGCACCCTCGGCAGGTTGCGCTCGAGCCCGCTCTCCTCCCGCAGGAGGTCACCGCCCAGATCACGGTGACCGTTGCCGACCTCGCGCGGGGCGGTGAGGGCACTCACCCCACGTCCTGTGCCGGTCCTGGACACCCAGCACATCAGCCCGATCCGGGTGTCGGTGCGGGATGCGGTCGAAGAGATGGTGACGGGGCTGCTCGCCCCGGGATCTGCGACGTTCGAGGAGCTCTGCCGGGGTAATGGGGAACGGATCGAGATCGTGGTCCGGTTCCTCGCCCTGCTCGAGCTGTTCAAGGCCGGGGCGGTGGAGCTCCATCAGGCGGAGCGGTTCGAGACATATCGAGGCCCGCTGGACCGCCTCCGAGGAGCCGGAGGAGATACTCATGCAGGGACGAGTACATGGTGGAAGGGGCCGGATAGTGAACGATCGGAAGGTGGTCGAGGCGATCCTCCTCCTGCGGGAGGAGCCGGTGCCGGCGTCCCCATCGGCCAGGTCCTCGAGCGGCCCACCGCCGAGGTCCAGCGGCTTCTCGCCGGCCTCGCCAGCTCCTACGCCGAAGAGGAGCGGGGGTTCGTCCTGCGTGAGGCCGCCGGTGGCTGGCGCCTCTACTCCAGCCCCGATTGCGCCCCTTGGTTGGAGCGCTTCGTCGGTGGCACCACCCATTCCCGCCTTACCGGGCCGGCCCCTCGAGGTCCTGGCGATCGTCGCCTACAAGGGCCCCCTTTCTAGGTCGGCCATCGCGGACATCCGCGGCGTCGACTCCGACGGCGTGGTGAGGACGCTCGTGGGCCGCGGGCTCCTCGTAGAGGCCGGTCGCAAGGAAGAAGCGCCAGTGAGCCCGGTGCTCTTCGGCGTCAGCGGACTTCCTCAGCCTCCTCGGTGTCAACTCGGTCGAGGAGCTCCCACCTCTGTCCTCCTTCATGCCCGATGCAGAGTCGGTAGAGGAGATGGAGTCCAGGCTGGCGCCGGGCGCCTGACCGTGGACGGGGAGCGGCTGGCAGAAGGTCCTGGCTCCGCGGCATCGGTTCCCGTCGTGCCGTCGAGGAGATGATCGCGGCGGGTGTCAAGGTCAACGGGACGGGCCCAGCTGGGCCGCCGGATCAACATCGATAAGGATGAAGTCGAAGTAGACGGTTCGCCGGTTCCGCTGAGAACGGGTCAGGTGACCTACCTGATCAATAAGCCTCCCGGTGTCGTCTCGACGGTGGAGGACCCCCAGGAGGCCCACCGTTCTCGATCTCGTGGACCTGCCCCAGCGGGTCTTCCCGGTGGGGCGGCTGGACATCGAGACCGAGGAGCCCTCCCTGCTGACCAACGACGGGGACCTGACCCTGCGCCTCACGCACCCGAGGTACGGAGTTGCGAAGTCCTATCTCGCCGAGGTCGAGGGGAACGTCGGCAAGCGGGCCCTCACGAAGCTCACACGGGGCATCGAGCTGGAGGATGGGATGACCCTGCCGGCAAGGCTCTCGTTGTCGAGCGCTCTCCACCTTCTCACTCGTCGAGCTCACCATCTACGAGGGAAGGACCCGGCAGGTCAGGCGGATGTTCGAAGCCATCCATCACCCCGTCCGGAGGCTCGTGCGCACGGGGATCGGCAACGTCCATCTCGGGCACCTGAAGGCTGGGAGGTTCAGGCGTCTGGCTCCGTCCGAGGTCCGGGACCTCTATGCCCAGTCGGAGCGGGGCCGCCGAACGGGGGAAGGCGGGAGGGGCGAGGTCGAAGGGCCTCGGGCGCCGAGGCAAGCCGCTCGGGGCCAAAGCGGCCGTCGGTAAATCTACAAGTCGACAAGAGGACCGATGAGCGAGCTGCGCCTAAGAGCCTTACGGGGGGCGACAACGGTGGCGGAGGATGACGCCGGTCAGATCGTGGAGGCCACCGCGGAGCTCCTCACCGAGATGATGTCGAGGAACGAGGTGGGCTTCCCCGACCTGGTCAGCCTCGTCTTCACCTCTACCCCCGACCTGGTAGCCGAGTTCCCGGCGGCGGCGGCTCGCGGGATCGGCATCTCGGACGTGCCGCTCCTGTGTGCAACCGAGATCGACGTCGAGGGGGCGATCGGCAGATGCATCAGGGTCATGATGCATCTCTACTCGAACCGCGACAGGGCGACCCTCAGGCACGTCTACCTCCGCGGGGCCAGCCAACTGCGAACCGACCTCCCGGAATAGGAGATGCCAAAGCTTGCCGTCCTGGGGACCGGTTTGATCGGGGCCTCCTTCGGCCTTGCCTACCGCCGGGCCCGGCCGGGCTGGGATATCGTCGGCTTCGACAGGGACCCCGCCGCCTCTTCCGTTGCCCTCAGGATGGGTGCCCTCACCGCCACGGCCCCTTCCGTCCCTGAGGCCGTCCGGGGCGCCGACGCCGTGCTCGTGGCCACGCCCGTGGATAACACCGGGGACATCCTCGAGCTGGCTGCGGCGGCCCTCGACCCTGCTTGCGTGATCACCGACGTCGGAAGCACGAAGAGCGGGGTCGTGGCCCTGGGCGAGTCACTGGTGGGGGAGATGTTCGTCGGAGGGCACCCGATGGCCGGGTCGGAGCTTCACGGGCCCGAGGCCGCAAGCGTTGCGTTGTTCGAAGGTGCCACCTGGATCCTCACACCCACCGCCAGGACGTCGGAGCGCGCCTATACCGATGCCAAGGACCTCGTCTCGGCGGTTGGGGCGAGCACCGTGGTACTCGACCCCGCCCTGCACGACAGGCTCGTCGCCCGCTTGAGTCACGTTCCTCAGCTCGTTTCCAGTGCCTTGGCCACCGCCGCCGCGGCCGCGGGCAAGCCCGACCTGATGCGCCTTGCAGGATCCGGTTTCAGGGACGTCACGCGCCTTGCCGCGAGCAACCCCGACATGTGGGTCGGTATCCTCAACCATAACCGTGAGGCTGTACTTGATGCTTTGGAGGAGGTGGATGCCGCGGTCCGCCAGGTTGAAGGGCTCATCCGTCGCGGCAGCTGGGACGACCTGCGGGACTGGCTCCTCGCGGCCCGTCGGGCGAAGCTGGAGCTGTTCTCCAAGCCGGGCGTGGGGGCGGAATCCGTGACCCTTGCCATGGTGATCCCCGACCGCCCCGGGGTCCTCGCCGGAGTGACCGCGGCCGCCGGCAGGGTGGGGGTCAACATCGAAGATCTACACATCGATCACGCCGCCGAAGGGGGCAGGGGGAGGCTCGAGCTGACGGTCGTCGGTGAGGCCGCGGCCGCCACCCTGAGGGACGAGCTGATCCGCCTGGGCCACGGTCCGGACCTCCTGCCGGGAGATGACTTAGAGACTTATCGACAAGAGATGAAGTAGATGAGGCGACGGCGTGACGGGGGGTCTCTGGGTGGGGTATGGGAGGTCCCGGGCGACAAGTCGATAAGTCACCGTACGCTGATGCTCGGCGCGTTGGCCCGGGGGGTGTCACGGGTGGATGGCCTCAACGTAGGGGCGGACGTGATGTCCACCGCTCGTTGCCTCACCGCCCTGGGGGCCGGGTGCGAGGTAGACCTCGCCACCAGGTCCGCGCTAGTGACGCCACCCGAGGCCGGCCTGAGAGAGCCCGAGGAGATCCTCGACGCCGGCAACTCCGGCACCACCCTTCGGCTCCTAACCGGCATCGCCGCGACCGTTCCGGGGCTCTCGATCCTCACCGGCGACGCGACCCTGAGGCGCCGGCCCATGCTCCGGGTGGTGGAGCCCCTGCGACTGATGGGGGCGGCGATCGACGGCCGCGGAGGCGGCGGTTCGCCCCCACTCGTGGTGCGCGGGGGTCCGCTCACAGGCATCGAGTACCACTCGAGGGTTTCCAGCGCGCAAGT
>JAUJNU010000105.1 GCA_030448085.1 Actinomycetota bacterium
AGGCGGGCCTTCTCCAACGGATCGATCAGCGGATCCTTAACCGGGTCGACCCGAGGTTCAGGGCGCGAGATGGCATGTGGGTCGGCACCTCGGGCCGGGCCCGGGTCGTCGCCTACAACACGGATGCGCTGGGCGAAGACGAGCTCCCGGAGTCGATCTTCGAATTCACGAAGCCTGAGTGGAGGGGTCGCTTCGGCCTCCCGCCGACGAACGCTTCGTTCCAGGCCAACATCGCCGCGATGCTGCTGACGGAGGGGGAGGACGTGACGAGGGACTTCCTCGAGGGCATCGCAGCGAACGAGCCCCGGTACTTCCCCGACAACGTCTCGACGGTGAGGGCCATAGCCGCCGGCGAGATCGACGCCGGCTTCGTTAACCACTACTACATCTACGAGATCGAGGCCGAGGAGGGCGAGATCCCGGTCGAGAACCACTTCCTGTCGGGCGGTGACCCGGGGGCTCTCGTGAACACGGCCGGGGTCGCGATCGTGAGAGGCGACAACACCGACCGGGCCGCGGAGTTCGTCTCCTTCCTTACCGGGAAGGAGGGGCAGACCTATTTCCCCGAGAACGTGTACGAGTACCCCGTTGCCAAGGGCTTCGACCCGCCTGAGGGCCTGATCCCCCTCGAGGAGATCGAGTCTCCTGAGGTCGACCTCTCGGACATCGGTGGCAGCCTCGAGCCGGCTCTGGCCCTCCTTGCTGAAGCCGGGCTCTTGTAACCCGTGAGCGCAGTGAGGGCGGGGACGCGCGCGCGGTCCATCTCGCTCCGGGAGCCGAGAGGACTGTGGCTGGCAGCTCTTGCCGTCGGGGCCGTGATGGTCCTGCCTCTCGCCTATCTCGTCGTCCGCGCAGCCGAGGCGGACGCTGGTAGCTGGGACCTGATCCTGCGGTCCCGAACGTTGTGGCTGGCGCTCCGGACCATGGGATTGGCGGCTGCGGTCACCACGGCCGCGATCGCGATCGGGGTGCCGCTCGCGTGGCTCACCACCCGCACGAACCTTCCAGGGCGTCGGCTGTGGGCGGTGCTCGTGGCCCTTCCGCTCGTGATCCCAAGCTACGTCGGCGCCTTCGCACTACTGGCGGCGCTCGGGCCCCGGGGGATGCTCCAACAGACGCTCGAGGGGCCTTTCGGCGTGGAGCGTCTGCCGGACATCAGCGGGTTCCCCGGCGCGTTCCTAGCCCTCACTCTCTTCACCTACCCTTACGTCTACCTGTTGGTCGCGGCGGGGATAAGGGGGCTAGACCCCTCTCTGGAGGAGGCGTCCCGCAGTCTCGGACGCACGCGCTGGGGCAGCTTCACCTCTGTGATCCTGCCTCTCCTGAAGCCGTCGATCGCTGCCGGTGGGCTCCTCGTGGCGCTCTACACGCTGCACGACTTCGGGGCTGTTTCGTTGATGCGCTTCCCGGCCTTCACGCAGGCGATCTACCTCCAGTACAAGGGGGCCTTCGACCGCACCCCCGCGGCGATCCTTTCCCTGATGCTGGTCGCCCTCGCCGGTGTCGTCTTGATACTCGAGCGCAGGGCCCGGGGCCGGGCCCGGTACTACCGCTCGGGGGCAGGGTCCAAGAGGCCGGTGCAGCCGATCGAACTGGGTCGTTGGAAGCTCCCGGCGCTTATCGGGTGCGCCTTAGCGACCCTCGTCTCTTTCGTCCTGCCGATCTCGGTGATCGTCTTCTGGTTCCTACGGGGGCTCTCCGCGGGCGAGGAGCTGGGTGTGGCGTGGCCGGCTGCCGTCGGGTCCCTCGGCGTCTCCGCAGGGGGAGCGGCGCTCGCCCTTGTCGCGGGCCTGCCGATAGCGTTCCTCTCGGTGCGCCACCCCTCGCGCCGCAGCCTCGCCACCGAACGTTTGTCCTACTCGGGCTATGCCCTTCCTGGGCTCGTGGTCGCCCTTTCCTTGTTCGTGGGCGGCATGGTTCTCGGGCTCGTGTATGCCTGGCCTCGCAAAGCGGCCTTACGCTCCCTCGAGCACATCACGCTGAAGCAGGCGCTGCTCGTGGGTCTTGCCCTGGGTTTTGCCCTTATCCCTGGGGTTTCCCGCGCCGGCGCGACGATCGTTGGCGGGCTGATCGGCGGCATGAGCCGGCCGGTGGCGACGACGTTTTCGTTTTATCTGGCAATTCCCACACTTGGAGCAGCAACGCTCTTCGACCTGGCAACGAACCTGGAACGGCTGACCCGGGACGGGATGCTCGTCAGCCTTCTTGTGGGGCTCACCGCCTCGTTTCTCGTGGCATTGGCGGTGATTTCGTGGCTGCTGCGTTTCGTTTCCCGGCATGATTTCCGCTTGTTTGCGCTGTACCGCATCGCGGCGGGCGTGCTG
>JAUJNU010000106.1 GCA_030448085.1 Actinomycetota bacterium
CGTGGACTTCGCCGATGCGCTGCTCGCAGAGACGGCCCGCTCCCGTGGCGAGGGCATCGTCTCCTTCGACAGGGACTTCCGAAGGCTCGACGTCGAGTGGCGCGAGCCGAACTAACTTGCGGTAACGTAGAAGGCGCGAACGTCCTGAGATAACTACGTATCCCGTAGGGGGCCGCGCCGGGACGTTCGGAAGGCAAGATGGCTTGCTATCACGGGCTTCGAGATCGAGCGGAGACATCGAATGGCCGGGAAGAATACGAAGCTCGAGCCTACGCGCAAGGCGAGTAAGGATCTCCGAGAGTATGCCCGACGCGCGAGGGTGATGCGCGAGAAGTTCGCCTCGGAGGGGCGCCGCTTCTCCGATTCCACGGAGATCATCCGAGCCGACCGTGACTCTCGCGCTTGAGCGAGCAGAGGTCCCGTCCGCTGGCCCGCCTCGGTGACCTCGCTCTTTAGCTCCCTTCGCGAACCCCGGTTGAGGTTCGACCTGCCAGCAGACGCGTGAGCCGCAAATGCACGCCCTCGTCCTCGTCGGTGACGTAGAAGGCGCGGCCGCCTTCGGTGACGGTGATGCCCTCGACGCGCGGCAGGCTCGGGAACTCGCGGACGAACTCGCCCGTGAGTTCGCCGGAGTGGGCGTCCTGCGGTAGCCCGCAGCGGAAGTGGGTGGCGACGGTCTGCCGGCCGCCGGCGTAGTCCTTGACGAGGACGCTCTGCTTGTCGCGGCTGTCCACGTTGCCGGTGACGAGGTGCAGCTCTTCGCTGTCCCCGGTGTGGACGAGGGAGAGGTCGCGGACGCCGGCTACGTCTCCGTTCTTGCCGATGGCGTCAACGGTCCAGAAGCCTACGACCTCGGGGAGGTCGTCGCGGTCGAAGAGGCGGTCGATGCCCTCTAGTTCGATGAGAATCGGGCGTCCTTCGGCCGTGGTCGGGAAGCGGAGGCCTAAAAGGAGGGTGCCGCTCTTTCGGAAGGCCGCGCCCTCTATGTTGATCGGGTAGTCGTCCTCGCGCACGAGGCCGGCCCACTTCTTGCCTTCCTTGTGGCCGCGCTTGATGGTCGCCGCGATGAGCGCCTTGTGGGACTGCTTGCCAAGCGGGATCAGGTCAGGGCCATCCTCTTTGAGGGCGTCGTTGATGAGGCGGTGCAGGGCGAAGCTCCGGCGGGAGACCTCGAGCTGCATGGCCGGGTCTTCGGTGACGTGGCCGACGTCGGACTCGCGGAAGCGGGCGACGAAGCCGCGTTTGGGTTGCAGGGGACCCGACTTGCTGCCGAAGTGGGAGCCCAGGATGTAGACGGAGCCGGTGCGGTCGTCGCGCGTGATCGCCTCGGCGTCCTCGGTGTTGCCGGCGTCTCCTCTCACCTCGGCGTGGAGGCGTTCGATCTCCCAGCCCTCGTCCTCGGGCGAACCCTCGCGGTGGCCGATGGCAGCGATGCAGTCCTCGATCTCCCCCTCGTCCAACACAGCCCAGAACCCGAGGTCCCAGCCGTGCTCCCCGAGCAGCGCCCGGTCCCCGATGTCCAGAAGCCCCGACGCCTCGTTGGGGTGCAGGTTGAGGTCCATCTGAAAGAGCCCGTCATCGTCGGCCATCGCCTCTCCTCCTCGTCTCCGATATGCCCGCATACTACGCGCTTGCCCGTCACAAAGTTCCGACTCGTGCGTAAGATCACCCCGAATTCGTAGCACTGTGTTACATTCTCCCGGTTCCGGGGATATATAGACCTCCGGGTTTCCACCACAGGGTCGGAGGGGTTTTGTCGTCGTCCGCTGGGAAGATAACTACCATCGCGGTCCTGGCGGCGGGCACCCTGCTGGCCGTCCTCCTCGTGGTACCCGACCGTGCTCGCGAAGACGAGAAGGTCCCCAACCTGGCCGAAGTCAGGCATCAGCAGGTTGGCGGTATCCCCCGGGCGCCGGCTCGCGAACCGGACCGCGCCGGCCGGACGATGGTCGCCTCCTACTACGGGCGGGAGTTCGAGGGGCGGCCGATGGCGAGCGGCGAGCCCTTCGACGCCGACGCCCTGACCGCCGCCCACAAGCGCCTGCCTCTCGGCACGAAGTTGGTTGTGGCCTACGGGGACGAGTACGTGGTGGTCACCGTCACGGACCGCGGACCCTACGTGGCGGGACACGACCTGGACCTCTCTCTGGCCGCGGCGCGGGAGATCGGGCTGATCGGCCCGGGCAAAGCCCCGGTCTGGGTGACCAGACCGTAGTAGCGAGCCGCGGCATTCTCCTCTATTTCACGTCCTCGAGGTAGTCGAGCAGGATCCGGTTGAACTCTTCCGGCCGCTCCATGTTGGGCAGGTGGGCCGTG
>JAUJNU010000107.1 GCA_030448085.1 Actinomycetota bacterium
ACCTTCTTCCGGGTCTACGACCTCTACCTCGACGACGAGAGCGCCGGTTACGACCGGATGGTCGAGGAGCGCGGGCGGGAGCTCGGCGCTGAGTTCGTAGAGGGGAGTCGCGACGGCGGAAACGGCGACAGTGGCACAACAACAGGCGCAGAAGACGCAGATGATGAGCCCGAGAAGGACTACTCGTGGCAATCTTGGACCCTGTTCTTCTATCAACTCCATGGCCGAGAGGGCCTCGGTTACGACGTCGATGAGGCCGGTTGGCCCATAGACGAAGAGTACCGCGACGAAGGACGCGAGTAGGCGAACGACTAGCGGACGGTGTGGGGACCGAGGCATTCACTCGGCCCCCGGCCCGCCCCAGGGCTCGGTGGTTCGTGCTGGTAATTGCGCGGAGCAATTGTCGGAGTATTGTCACATATGATACAATACCTACAGGCATTACGGCACGACCACACCAACGGCCAGAGGGAGGTTGAGCGCCGCATGAAACTGAAGGAAGCAAGAACGGCGACGGGTTTGGGCAGACGTAGGGCATCGAAATGCATAGGAATGGGCTTAGGGCAGCTTTATCGCTACGAGGCCGGACGGCTGAAGCCCGGCATCGAGGTGGTCATGCGGATCAGCCAAGGGCTCGCTCTCGATGACCCCTGGCAGATAGATGAGTTTCGGGCCGCCCTCGAACAGGCTGAGAGCCTCGGGCTCACCGCCCGACGGAACGGGAATGACCACAGGCAAGCGAGTTAGAGAGACGTGGGTCTCCCCCGGACTCTGGCGACGACGGGGAGGGACCCGGAAAGGGGTGACGATGGGTAGACCACCGTACAAGCATAGTATACATCACGAGCAGCCTCACGTCAATGGCGCTAGGGGCGGATTCGATCGTCGCAGCGGGGATGGGCGCCATGGCTGCTAGCGGTGCTGAGGGGAACGGGCAAGGCCGCATGGTGGAGATGGTCGCCGAGTACCGGCGTCGGGGCCTGGCGGTCCGCAGGCTCGATCCCCGAACCAAGAACATCGGCAACGGCTCGCCCATCTACTTGGAGAGCATGATCCGGGACGTGTTCGTGCGCCCGGAGGTGGCGAGCGTCGGGGTGGACCTGGGCGAGGCGTCGGGCGACCTGGTCGACTGCGACCTCGACTGCCAGGAAGCCATCGCGATGGCCGACGAGACCCTCTCCGAGACCGGCGCTGTGTTCGGGCGGGCTGGGAAGCCGAGGAGCCACAGGCTCTACGTCCTCCCCGGCCTCCGTCGCGTCGCCTTCCAAGACAGGGACGGTATGATCCTCGAGCTTCGCGGCACCGGACACGGCACCGTCTTCCCACCGAGCCTGCACGAGTCGGGTGAGCCCATAGCTTGGGACGTCTTCGGGGAGCCCGCCGGGTTGGAGGGCGAGGACCCCTTACGACCATTCCGCCTCCTCGCTACCAAGGCGCTCGTCGCCAGGAGCCTCCCCGATGGCGGCAGGCACGACTTCGCGCTGGCCCTAGCGGGGTTCTTGCTCCGGCCTGGTCGCCTGGACGGGGAGACCGTTCTTGAGATACTGGAGGACGCCTGGGACTGCGCGGGGTACCCGCCTGGCAAGGACCGGCCGGGTGCATACCGGGACCTGAAACGTATCGTGGAGGACACCACGCGGACGTTCGAGGACGACGAGCCCGTCCGGGGCGGGCCGACGCTTGAGGAGTGGGTGCCGGGGGTGCCGAAGCTCATCGCCGGGTGGTTCGGCTGGGACCGCTCCGCCGAGCGCGTCGAGGCCCTGGTCGAGAAGGTCGAGGAGACCGGCGACCCTGACCTCGTGTGGGCAGACCTGGATGCTCTGGCCAAGGCCAGCGTCCCGGTCTACCAGAGCGCCAAGAGGCACCTCAAGGAGAAGCTCGGCAAGGACCTCAACCTCAACGACCTCGAGCGCGAGGTGGGTGCGGCCCGCAAGCGGGCGAAGGACGGCAAGCCCACAGATGATGAGCTTCGGGACCGGTGGGCGCAGCGCTACCCTGAGGACCCCGTCTTCGGCCTCGGGGGCTGGATGCGCTACGGCAGTCGGCAACCGGGCGTGTGGTCCCCAGCCGCAGAGTACGAGGTCGAGCGCCAGGTGGAGCAGGTGTGCGTGGCGGCCAAACCCGAGGGCATCAGGCCGACGGCGGCGCTCGTCGCGAGCGTCGAGAGCCTCGCCCGCCACAAAAGGGCCGTGAGCGCCGAGCTCTGGGACGCCGACCCCGATATCCTGGTGTGCCGCAACGGGGCGCTCCATATCCCCAGCCGCGAGCTCGCACCCCACGACCCCGCACACTACGCGAC
>JAUJNU010000108.1 GCA_030448085.1 Actinomycetota bacterium
AGGGGGAAGGTCAGCAGCCGGAGCCGATCCACCAGGCCGGCCTCCACGGGCTGCCTGCAACGACGGCCTGACCAGCCCGGTGCGGGTCCAGTAGTCCAGCTGTCGGTACGTGATGCCGACGATCTTGCAGGTCTGGGGCCCTCGATAACCATCGATCTCCATGTCGCCTCCCGGCTTTGCAGCGCCCGGGCATTCCCACCCCGGGCTTGGCGAACGCCGGGCCGGTTTGGCTCGACACGCTCGTAACTACGACGGTGTCACACACTAGATGAGGGCGCGCGTGGTGTCAACGTTAACGTTCGATGGGAGGTGCAGATTTGGGGTCTAGCCCCCGGTGAGGAAATCGTCGGGGCTGACCTGATCCAGGAACTCCCGGAACTTCTCCACCTCGTCCTCTTCGTCGTCGCGAAGCTCGATGCCCGCCTGCTCGAGCACCTCTTCGGCGGCGAATATCGGGCAGCCGAGCCTCACCGCGACGGCAATGGCGTCGCTGGGGCGGGACGAGACTTCGACCGCGTTGCCGCCCGCCACCATCCGGATCGTGGCGAAGAATGTCTGGTCGACGAGGTCAGAGATGACGATCCTTTCGACCTGCACATTGGTCTCCCGCAGGATGTCTCGCAGAAGGTCATGTGTCATCGGCCGTGGCGTCTCGATGCCCTGAAGGGCGAACGCGATGGCGGTTGCCTCCGCCGCCCCGATCCAGATCGGAAGATAGCGGGTGCCGCCCATCTCTTTGAGGAGGACGATGGGTTGGTTCGAGGGAAGCTCTACCCGTACCCCGACCAGATCCAGCTCGAGCATCGCTCGAAACTAACACCCTGCAACCTCTATTCGGACAGCCCGAACAGGGCTGGAGAGACGGCTTGCGGATCCTCGATCAGGACGCTCAGGTCGCTCACGCAGAACAGGTCCTCGAGGTTGCGAAGCTTGCCTTGCCAGTCCATCCCGTATCCGAGCACGAAGACATCCGGGATGTCGAAACCGCGGAACTCGAGCGGCACCGGGACGAGTCGTCGTGCCGACTTGTCGAGCAGCGTCACGGTTCTGAGGGAGCGGGGTAGGCGCTGCAACATGGTCGTCCTCAGGAAGTTGAGGGTGAGGCCGGTGTCGACGATGTCCTCGACGATCACGACATCCCGTCCCTCGATATCGGTCTCGAGGTCCTTCACTATCTTCACGACCCCGGAAGGCTCGCGCGTGTCCCCATAGGAGGAGATCGAGATGAAGTCGATCTCAACGTCTTCATGCAGAGCCCGTACCAGATCGGACATGAAGAGGGTGCATCCTTTGAGAACCCCGACGAATAGAGGTTGCTCTGAAGTCGACAGAGTGGGGGCGATCTCCCCCGCCAGGGCCTGGACCCGCGACCGCAGCTCCGCCGCGGGGATCATCAACCGCGGTTTCTCGCTCACCGCCCGACCAACCCCAGCACCTGGAGCACCCGCACGGCGACGAGGGCCCAGGTGCGCGCCCTATCGGCGGCTCGTGCGGCTCTTCGATCGAGGATCCTCCAGCCGTGGCCGAGCATCCGGCGCGCGTCATCGAAGGAGTCCGTCGATCCCATCGCCACCGCGATCAGAACAGTTGGTCCCCTGCGGGCCGCCGCGACGAGAACGTTGCCCGCGCCTGCGGTGAACCCGGTCTTCACGCCGATCACGTTCGGGTAACGCTCGAGTAGAAGATTAGTGTTTTTCAGTAGGATCGTTCTGCGGCCCGCCCGGATCTTGGTCCGGTCGGTGTCAACGATCGCCGCGAGGCGCGGGTCAGCGAGGAGCTCGCCCGCCACCGAGGCAAGGTCGCGGGCGCTGGCGCCATGCCCCGGGGCATCCAGGCCGTGCGCGTTGGCGAAATGGCTGTCGTGAGCGCCGATGCGGGGCAGCAACCGGTTCATCCGGGCAACGAAAGCCGCCTCGCTCCCTGCTACGTGCTCGGCTAGGGCAACGGCTGCATCGTTGGCGGAGGCGATGAGCATCGCCTTGAGCAGCTCCCGGACGCTGAGCCTCTCGCCTGCAACCAGGTTGACGCCCCCGCCGGGCGTCGCCGCGGCCCCGGCGGAGACGGTGACCGCCTCGCCGAAGCCCACGTGGCCGCGCGCCACGACCAGGGCGGACACCATCTTCGTGGTGCTCGCGTTCGGGTGGACTTCCCCCGCCCGCCTCGACCAGAGAACGTCATCGCCCGAGGCGATCAAGCAGGAGGAGCAACCGAGGTTCCGCCCGACCCGGCCTCCGGCCGCCGCCGGCCCGGGGACCGACAAGGCGGGCGGCGCGGGCGAGGAGGGC
>JAUJNU010000109.1 GCA_030448085.1 Actinomycetota bacterium
GCCTCGTCGTCGTCTCCGAACTCCGCCCTGATCCAGCTCTCAGCGTCCTCGGCGAAGATCGAAGAGGCTCTAGCTATCGGAGCCACCACGGTCTGACTAGCAGTAGATGTAGGGGTCCTCGCTCTGGCCGAAACCCTGTCCGAACACCGCTACGCGCTCCCAGTAAGCCCGTCGGGCCTCCATGTTGCGAGTCATGAAGTCGCACGCCCCCTGGGGCTTGGTGCGCTTGGGCTTGGCGCCGATGCCGAGATGACCGAGTGTCTCTTGGATGACCCGGTACTCGTTATCGGGCGAGATGAGTCCCCAGCCGGTCTGGTACCAGGGTGCCTGATCCACTACCGGAACCGCGGTGGGGTCGGGCTGAGAGTAGTCCTGGCTCCCCGGGTAGTAAGCGGCCTCTTCGAGAGCGCGTCGCATCTCCCACACCGTGAAGTCGTGCTTGCCACTGACCAGGAGAGGACCACCCTTGCCCTTGGTGATGCCGCCGACGTGGCCGGATGTCCGACGGGCCTGAAGAAGGATCTTCGAGAACGTGCCGGCGCTGCGGGGCGTGGCGAAGCTCGTGCCGCTGACGGCCCGTTTGCCCTCCTCACAGCTACGGCAATACGGGAGCTCTTGTGTGAAGTCGCCGACGAAGTCGGGCACGTTCCCTGACGAAAGCTGACGTCCGTTGCTGTCGCCCTCCTCGAAGCCAGAGATGCCGATGCTCCACCACGGGCCGGAGGTCTCGTCCGTGCCGGCGTACTGCGGGTCGTTGGTGGCTGCTCCGAAGTGCGCTTTGCCGTTCTTGACCACGCCGGTGTAACTGTTCGAGAGGTGGTTGAGCGTCGGGACCGGGGGGCCGTAACTGGTGGTGATGATGTCCACCGCCGGGTTCGTGAAGGCCCACTTCTCGGACTCGGTGTTGATGCCTTCGACCGCCACGACCACGGCTTCCGGGTTGGCCCCCAGGACCGCTGCGGCGGTGCCGATGCCGTGCGAGCTCTCGTTGCCGTCGGGGCGGAGCATCGGGCCTTCCTCGAAGGAGATCCCGATGATGTTGGTGCCCTTGAACCAGTAGGGCTCGCCGCGTTCGATCTGGTCGAACTGGGCCTTGTCCTTGGCGAAGTCGGAGGTGAAGTTGCCCGTGCGGGTCAGCGTGATGATGTGGTCCTTCTTTATGCCGAACTCCCTGAGCACTTGAGGGGTCACGCTCGAGGGACGGCCCTTGCCGTAGAGAGAGCCGCCGGCGTTGAAGTACTCGTGGTACGGGTTGATCCCGGTGTCGATGACGGCCACGACGACGCGAGGCTTTACAAGCTCTGGGTAGGTGGTCGCCCCGGCGGATGCAGGGACCAGGGCGAGCAGGACGCCGACCGCGGAGATCGCACCGATCAGGGCGCGCATGGGTCGTGCCGAAATCTTCATGCCGGGGTGATTAGGCGTCGCCGGAGGTATCCCTGCGGTTAGTCCTGACCGCGACCGGTTTTCTTCTGCAGCTCCTCGATCGTCTCGGACGCTTGAGCCTTGGTGAGGTCGCTCGGGACGTCTTGCCCGGCTTCCCTGGCAAGGGTTTCGAGGTACGAAGCTTGGGGCCCGGTCATGGGTTCGTCGCCGGTCACCCATTCCTGCGGGTCCTTCTCAGGGTTCTGAGAGACATCTTGCTGGCTCATCGATTCCTCCTCCACTCGTCTTCCGGGGACGCGGGATCTCTACCCACGCAGCCGATGACTCGAACATGCGTTCGCTAGTTAGTTCTGGCCGCCCCCGTGGTTCCCACTAACCAGCTGGCGAGTCCGACCCCGGTGAATTCGTCGCCGGGGCCTTCGTCGTGCTTAACGAACGCGTAGACATCACGCTCGTGGGCTTCGGCTTCCAGCAACGCCTTCCACTTCGCTCGTTCCTTCGGGGAGTATGTGCCTCCGCGGAGTCGCACGTAGCCCACGGGGCCCTGCGGCAGTTCGTCCGGCGCCTTGCCCTCCCGATCGGAGACACACAGGGTCCCGCCCGCAGCGGCTACCCGCTCTGCGATGTCGGGCGTGTGCCATGACGGGTGCTTGAGCTCGAAGGCCACCGGGACGGTTGTGGTGAGCCCGGTCAGGAACTTCTCGAAGCTCACCTCGTTGCCGTCGCGCTTGAGCGGGAACTGCAAGAAGATCGCGGCGAGCTGGGGGCCGAGCGCTTTCATGTTCGAGAGGAAGTCCCCGAGGAGGTCGGGTGCCCCCGCACGTGGGGTGATCGCTCGATGACCTTTCACCACGAAGCGGAACCCTTCCGGAACGCTCTGCGCCCAC
>JAUJNU010000110.1 GCA_030448085.1 Actinomycetota bacterium
CCGTCTCGGTCTTTATCTCGCCGAGGACCACGTCCTGGAACGCGACGATGCGACCCTCCGGCACCGCGAACCGAGTGGCCGGGACGCGCCCCTCAGCTTCGAACGCCCGCCTCTCCTCCTCGCTCAGCCGGCGGCAGCGGCCGTCGTAGCCGGGGGTGCGGCGCTCGGCCTGAGCCTGCTTGCGGCGCTCGTCCAGCTCCCCGGCGGTGCAGTAGCAGGGATAGGCGTCACCCTGCTCGATCAAGCGGGCCGCGGCCTCTTCGTACCTATCGAGACGCTCGCTCTGACGGTAGGGGCCGTGCTCGCCGCCGACCTCGGGACCCTCATCCCATGTGAGCCCCAACCAGGCGAGATCTTCGAGGACGGCCCTGTAGTTCTCATCGGTGGCGCGCTTCGCGTCGGTGTCCGCTATCCGCAACACGAACTTGCCGCCGCTCTGGCGAGCGACGAGCCAGCAATAGAGACCGGTGCGAGCATTGCCTACGTGGATCGACCCGCTAGGCGCGGGCTCCAACCTGGTCCGAACGATGGTCATGGCACCTGAGGGTACGTGGCTATCTAACGACGTCCAGCCACTCGGCGTACTTCTCGTCCTCGCCCTTCACGATAGAGAAGTACTTCTTCTGGATCGCATGAGTCACCGGGCCGGGGTCGCCGATCACACGCCCGTCGACCTCCCGCACCGGAGTGACTTCGGCAGCCGTCCCGGAGCAGAACATCTCCTCCGCGAGGTAGAGGTCCGAGCGGGAGATCAGCGACTCTCGGATCGGGATACCCAGGTCCTCGGCGATCGT
The DNA here is from genome assembly GCA_030448085.1 of Actinomycetota bacterium. Next base: position 795 of record JAUJNU010000110.1, read on the forward strand.
GAAGATCGTGTTGCGAGTGATCCCCGGGAGCGGCCCGGCCGCGAGCGGGGGTGTCAGCACCTCGCCGTCCTTCACGACGAACAGGTTCTCTCCCGTGGCCTCAGAGACGTAGCCCTGCGAGTTCAACATGATCGCCTCGTCGAACCCTTTCTGAAGGGCTTCCTGCTTGGCCGCGACCGAGTTGATGTAACCCCCGGTGACCTTGGCGGCCGGCGGGATGATGTTGGGGTCGTGACGACGCCAAGAGGAGATCGTCATCCGCACCCCGTTCTCCAGCGCCTCGTCGCCGAGGTAGGCGCCCCACGACCAGACGGCGATGCTCACATCGACGGGGTTGTTCTCCGGGTTGACGCCGACGTCGCCGTAGCCACGGTAGGCGATAGGGCGGACGTAGCAGCTCTTCAGGTCGTTGATCCTGATCAGCTGACGCGTTGCCTCGGCCATCTCCTCTACCGAGTAGGGGATGTCCATCATGAAGATCCTCCCGGAGCGGACCATCCTCGCCAGGTGGTCGCGCAGACGGAAGACGCCCGGCCCCTCGGGGGTCTCGTAGCAGCGGATGCCCTCGAAGACCCCGGTCCCGTAGTGAAGGGCGTGGGTCAGGACGTGAACCGTCGCCTCCTCCCAACGTACGAGCTCTCCGTTCATCCAGATCTTCTCGACCGGCTGGACCCCCATGTGACTGCCCCTTCCTTCCCGCCCTGCGCCTAAACGACGATCAGTCGCGCATCCACGAGGAGTGCCCGGGACGCGATCCCCTGAAGGACATCTTGCGGTATCTCGGAGTCAACGGCGAGGCCCATCAGAGCCTCTCCCCCCTCGGTGTGCCTGGCGACCTGCATGTTCGCGATGTTCACCCCTGCCTCGCCGAGGAGACTCCCGACTATCCCCACGACACCGGGCCGGTCTTCGTAGCGGAAGAAGGCCATCGCGGGGTGGAATGCCATGTCGAGGTCGTAACCGTAGACGCGCACCAGGCGCTCGTTATCTCGCTTTCCGACCAGGACCCCCGCAACGGAGACCGTCTCGCCCCTGCAGAGCGCGTGAACCTCGAGCAGGTTCACGTAATCGAGCGACTGCGAGGTCTTCGACTCGGAATACGAGATGCCCCTCTCCTTGGCGAGCAGCGGAGCGTTGACGAAGGTCACCGGCTCGTGGCTGACCGCCGAGAACGCGCCCTTCAAGGCCGACAGGGTGAGGGCTCTAGTGTCGTGGTCCGCTATCCCCCCGTGGTACTCGAATCGCAAAGACTCGATACCGGAACCGGTAAGGGCCACCGCCAACCGTCCGAGGCGCTCGGCAAGGCGGAGGTAAGGCCGAACGGCCTCTGGGATGTCGCTCCCCACCTCGACGTTGACCGCGTAGGGGATGAAATCCCCGCGCAAGGCCAGAAGCACCTGTTCTGCGATCGTGACGCCGGCCTTGTCCTGTGCCTCAGCGTTTGATGCCCCGAGATGGGGCGTCACGAC
>JAUJNU010000111.1 GCA_030448085.1 Actinomycetota bacterium
CCGATCATCGGCTACCTGCACACGGGGATGGAGAAGGAGTGCGAGGACCAGTCCTGGCGCGGGGCCGTGACGATCGTCACACGTATGGACTACCTGGCCCCCTTCTTCAACGAACAGGTCTACTCGCGTGCGGTCGAGGGGCTTCTCGACCTGAAGGTGCCCCCACGTGCGAAGTACATCCGCACGATGATCGCGGAGCTGAACCGCATCTCCTCACACCTCGTTTGGTTCGGCACCCAGGGTCTCGACATGGGCGCGATGTCGGCGATGTTCTACGGCTTCCGGGAGCGTGAGGTCATCCTCGACTTCTTCGAGATGGTCACGGGCCTGAGGATGAATCACGGCTACTTCGTGCCGGGGGGTGTCTGGGAGGACCTGCCCGACGGGTGGGCCACGGCGGTCGGGGCGATCGTCGAGATGATGCGACCCCGCATCGAGGAATACGAAGAGCTTTTGTCCGAGAACCCGGTCTTCCTCGAGCGCACGCGTGGCATCGGAGTCATCACCGCCGAGGAGGTCGACGCCCTCGGTGGCTCCGGTCCGATCGCCCGCGCTTCAGGGATCGATTGGGACCTGCGCCGGGACATCCCCTACGAGGCCTACGGCGAGGTGGAGTTCAACGTGCCGATCGCTACGGCCGGCGACGTGTACGAGCGCTACAAGGTCCGGATGCAGGAGATGCGGGAGTCGGTGTCCATCGTCGAGCAGCTGATGAAGAACATGCCCGGCGGAGAGTTCAAGAACATGGAGCCGAAGATCACGCACCCCCCGCGGCCCGAGCTGAACAGGTCGATGGAAGCAGTGATCCATCACTTCAAGCTCTCGACGCAGGGCTACACCGTCCCGTCCGGAGAGGCTTATGCGACCGTCGAGTCCCCGCGGGGAGAGCTCGGTTGCTACGCGATCTCAGACGGCGGCAGCAACCCTTACCGATGCCATGTCCGCGACCCATCCTTCGTGAACCTTCAGTGCCTCGGGCCCATGGCCCGCGGGGGCCTGGTGGCCGACCTCATCGCATCCATCGCGTCACTCGACCCGATCATGGGCGGGGTCGATAGATGAGGGTTCTCGATGGGGTGCGGCACGACGCGAAGTCGATCATCGACAAGTACCCGAACGCGCGCTCCGCCGTGCTTCCGCTCCTGTTCTTGGCGCAGTCGGTAGAGGGACACGTGAGCGAGGACGGGATGCGTGACGTAGCCGATCTGCTCGCGCTCACGCCGGCTGAGGTGCTGGCGGTCGCGAGCTTCTATTCGATGCTCAAGCAATCGCCGCAGGGTGACTACCTGATCTCCGTTTGCCGCAACATCTCGTGCACCCACCTGGGGGCCCGCAAGGTCCTGCGGGCGCTCGAGGAGCGGCTGGGTGTCCAGGCCGGCGGGATGACCGAGGACGGAAAGTTCTCGCTCGAGGCCGCCGAGTGCCTCGCCACTTGCGACGGCGCCCCTGCGATGCAGATCAACTACGAAGACTTCTACAAGGTGAGTCCCCAAGACGCGCTCGAGATGGTGGACAAGATCGAGCGCGGCGAGATGGTCACGAGCGTGTGGGGCGAGCGAGTGAAGACCCACAAGGAGGTAGCTCGCGAGACGGCTCTCGCCGGCGCCGGCCACCGCATACGCCCCGAAGAGGCTCGTCTCGTCGGTGGCGAAGCTCCTCCTCCCGACATGCTTCCGGGCATCCGCCCGCCCGTCCCCGGCACCGACAGCTCGAACGGGGCGTGGAAGGGGCAGGCGACCTGATGCAGAACGGGAGCTCCCCCGAGGTCTTCGTCACCCTCCGCCGCGCCCGCACTTACCCCTACGACTCCTGGACCATGGGCCGAGTCATCGACGACGGCGGTTACGAGGCGGCGCGTCAAGTGGTCACGACGATGACTCCGGACGAGACGATCGACCTCGTCAAGGCGTCCGGCCTGCGTGGACGAGGGGGCGCAGGCTTCCCCACTGGGATGAAGTGGTCGTTCGTGCCGAAGAACGTGGCGCCCAAGTACGTCGTGGTCAATCACGACGAGGGCGAACCCGGAACGTTCAAGGACCGCGAGCTGGCGGAGCGGGACCCCCACGGCCTGATCGAAGGGATCATCATCGCGGCGTGGGCCAACCAGGCGAACAAGGCCTTCATCTATTGCCGGGGTGAGTTCGCTCTCGGCTCCCGCAGGCTCGATGCCGCGATAGCGGACGCCTACAACAAAGGATTCCTCGGCACCGGCATCTTCGGTTCGAGCTTCGACCTCGACATCGTC
>JAUJNU010000014.1 GCA_030448085.1 Actinomycetota bacterium
ACTTCGGGAGGAGACAACATGAAGCAAGCAAGCAGGGACCGCGGCGCCGTCATCTGGTTCACGGGACTGTCGGGGTCGGGCAAGACCACGATCGCCCACGTGGTCGAGGAGAAGCTTCTGGACGCCGGGGTGCCCGTCGAGATCCTCGACGGTGATGTCGTGCGCGAGAACCTCTCGAAGGGCCTCGGCTTCTCGAAGGAGGACCGTGACACGAACATCCGTCGCATCGGTTTCGTCGCTCACCTCCTTCAGCGGAACGGCGTCTTCGTCATCACCGCAGCGATCTCTCCTTACCGCGCCATCCGCCAGGAAGCACGGGACATGATCAAGGACTTCGTCGAGGTCTATGCCGACGCTCCGCTCGAGGTTTGCGAGGAGCGCGACACGAAGGGCCTGTACGCCAAAGCTCGCGCCGGCGAGATCAAGGGCTTCACCGGGATCGATGACCCATACGAGGCTCCCGAGTCTGCCGAGGTCGTGTGCCACACCGACACCGAGAACGTCGACGAGTCGGCGCAGAAAGTCATCGACAAGCTCGTCGAGTTGAAGTTCATCGAGGTCTAGTACCGAACCCTTGATAGACCTTCACTCCCATTCCACGGTTTCCGACGGAGGGGACTCTCCCCGAGAGCTCGTAACCAAAGCGGCGGCAGCGGGCCTCGATGCCCTCGCGCTGACGGACCACGACAACGACGCGGGGTGCGCCGACGCGATCCAAGCCGGGCGCGAGCTCGACGTCGAAGTGGTGCCGGGCGTCGAGATCTCGTGCGATGTCGAGGATCTGAAGGAGCTGGGGTTCGAGCCCACCGGCCGACCCACGATGCACCTGCTCGGATACTTCATCCCTCAGGAGGACAACAGCCTGTCGGCTGCGCTCGCCGATCTGCAGTACCACCGGGCGAACCGCAACCGCATCATCGTTGACCGCCTGAACGAGCTCGGGATCCCGACCACGTTCGAGGAGGTCGAGGCCGAGGCGGGGGGGCCGGGGGCGCAGATCGGCAGGCCGCATTTCGCCGCCGTTTTGGTCCGGCACGGCGCGGTGCCGGACTACCAGAGCGCGTTCGACGACTACCTGGCCAAAGGAGCCAAGGCCTACATCGGGAGAAAGCTTCTGAAGCCCGTGGAGGCCGTCGAGCTGATGGTGGGCGCAGGCGTCGTTCCCGTGCTCGCTCACCCCTTCACGCTTCAGCTGCCTATCGAGGAGCTGGAGCGGTTCATCGGTCCTCTCGTGGACGCAGGTCTAAAAGGGATCGAGGGCTATCACGGTGACCTTCCGGAGGTCCAGCAGGAGCCGTACCGGGCCCTCGGGCACAGGTTCGGTCTGATCGTGTCGGGTGGCAGCGACTACCACGGCGACATGCGCCCCGACAGGGGACTGCCCGGAGGCAAGCACGGCGTGACCGTTCCCCCCGAAGTGCTCGAACAGCTCAGATCCGCCGCCACGGACCTGAAGGCGAGCTAACGCCCCATGTTCATCACACGGGCCAGCCGTCACGACAAAGCCGATGTTCAGGAGATGTGGGAGGCCGAGGGCTTCGCACACTCCGACGTGAGCGAAGGCAAGATCTTCATCGCGAGGGACGGCAAGGTCGTCGGGACCACGAGGATGATCGAAGTGGCCCCGCAGGTCGTGATCGTCGACGACGTCGTGGTCCGCACCGATCGGCGCGAAGAGGGGATCGGGCGGGGGCTGATGCAGGCCGCCATGAACAGCATCGGCGGCAAGCTCTACCTCTGCTGCCACGGGGAAAGGGTCGGGTTCTATTCGTACTTCGGATTCACCGAGCTGCCGAAGGAAGAGCTACCGGAGGCCGTGTCTGGGTACTTCACCAAGAGGGGCCACCTCGACCCTCCCGAGGATCACCCCCACCACCACTTCCTCACGGCCCGTTAGGCAAAGCCGGCTCCTCCGGTCCGCCGGGCGCCCCCTAGGCCCTCGCCGCTAGCCGTTGGGGTAGGCGAAGCTGTTCACCGCGCTCTCCACCAACTCTCTCCACGCCTCATCTGAGAAATGGGCGGCGGGGGAGGACTCCGCCGTGATCGCGATGCTTTGGCCGTCCGAGCGGATACCGAGCCAGTAGGTACCGAAGATCTCCGCCGTCGACTGGGAGTCGACATACAGGGCCTCGTACCCGGCGGAGCCCAGGCTGACGAGGTCCCCGAAAGGCTCCTGGAGCTCCACTTCGGAGACCGTGCTTTGCGTGTAGTACTCCGGGTCGACGAAGTTGTCGATCGTGAGCGGGATCAGGGCCTCGGCGTTCCGTAGCTCCTCGTCCAGGTTCAACACCTGGGCTGCCTTGACGAAGGCCCAGTCTCCCTGGCCATTCATGAAGTAGACCCCTTTGCCGTCACCGCTCTCCCCGTAGGCCTCCCATGGAGGGGGCAGCGAGACCTCGATGGTGCCGTTCACCAGGTAGGTGGGGGAGGAGGTGACTCCGCCAGTCGAAGAGGGAGACGGTGTGGGCGCGGAAGGAGAGGAAGATGCCGAGGCCGACGGAGCCGGGGCCGAGGGGGAGGGCGCCGTCGACGGGGCTACAGAGGGCACGGCCGAAGGAGTGGCCGTGGCGGACGGGGTGACTTGAGGCAGAGCCGAGCGTGGTTGGAAGGACGGGGCGGGACCGCTTCCCTGATCGCCGAGGGACGACCCTTGGAGCGCCGGTCGCTCGCCCTCGGGAACCAGAGCCCCCGCCAACATCCCCGCCCCACCCAGGGCGCCGATGCCCAGGAGGACCGTGGCGATGACCTTCGTGCGACTCGAGCGGTAGAACCGCGGGTGCGCCTCTGAGCTCAACAAGAACCTCCCCGTTGCCCCTGAAGCGGTGAGGCCGCTTCCGTGAGGGTCATTGTGAGTCCCGGGAAGCCCCTGTCAAGGTAGGAGGGGGTTGATCTTCGAACGCGGCCCTTCGTCTCCTACTTCCGCGTGGCGCAGGGAGTAGGCGGTGGCTAGGCGCAGCCCCAGGCGCTGGCTTGGCCCCCGGCGATCATCCGAGCCGCGGTCCGGCTTTGTGCGACCGGGTCCCAGATCGAGCCGTAGCCGTTCGCGGCCCACGTGGGCTCCGCGAACTGGAACAACCCGTAGTAGCCGGCAGGGTTGTAGGCGTTGGGGTTGAGCCCGGACTCGCAGCTGGCGATCGATAGGAGCCAGGACGGGTCGACCCCGTACTCGGCCGCGGCCGCCTGGATTATCCCGGATATCGAGCCTGCTGGAGCGGCGGGGGGTGCCGGGGGAGCTACCTCGGCTACCTCGGGGGTCGGTTCTGCGACCGGGGTGGGTGTCGGCGTGGGGGAAGGGGTCGGGTCCGGGCGCTCGGCGAAGACCTGGCGGCGGAACTTGAGAGCGGAGGCGGCGCTCTCGCTAGTCTCGATGCCCCCCGACACCTTCACGTTCGCGTTCGAGCCGGTTAGCTTGCGCAGGGCATCGAAGCCGAGGTTCGTCCCCGGGATGCCACCGGCGGCTGCGAGCATCGTCGAGAGGCAGACCACCAGCAGCATCCTCTGGCGGCGCCTCTTGCGTCTGAGCCGCGTCGAGAAATGCAAAGTGTCCATTACGGCATAACCTCCGTCGATCCGCGAAATCCGGCGCTGTGGCCGGTGCCGCCCGTACCATCCTGCTGAGGCCACGGGCATCCGTGGTTCACATGTGAATATGTGAACTCTTCGTTCGTCTCTGAGGGAGAGTACGCCATCGCGCCGTCCATCTCCTGCCCGGCCCCCATGGCCCTTTCCCGCTTATCCTGACCTGCATGAAGAAAGCCCTCGTCACAGGCGTAACCGGGCAGGACGGCTCCTATCTGGCCGAGCTCCTGCTCCGCAAGGACTACGAGGTCCACGGGCTCATCCGCAGGGCCAGCTCTTTCAACACCCAGCGCCTCGACGACATCTACAGGGACCCTCACGAGTCCGGGGTCCGCTTCTTCATGCACTACGGGGACCTCTCCGACTCGGGCTCTCTCGTGAACCTCATCCGCAACCTCGAGCCCGACGAGATCTATCACCTGGGGGCTCAGACGCACGTGAAGGTCTCCTTCGAGATCCCCGAGTACACATCGGACGCGACGGGCATGGGGACGGTCCGGATGCTCGAGGCGATCAGGGCCTCGGGGATCGCCACCCGCTTCTACCAGGCCTCCTCGTCCGAGATGTTCGGGGCGGCCCCCCCGCCCCAGAGCGAGGCGACCCCCTTCCACCCCCGCAGCCCGTATGGGGTGGCCAAGGTCTTCGCCCACTGGATGACCGTCAACTACAGGGAGGCCCATGGCCTCTTCGCCTGCAACGGGATCCTCTTCAACCACGAGAGCGAGCGTCGGGGCGAGACCTTCGTCACGAGGAAGATCACGAGGGCCGTGGCCCGAATAAAGGCGGGCCTGCAGGACAAGCTCTACCTCGGCAACCTCGACGCGCTGAGGGACTGGGGCTACGCGCCCGAGTACGTGGAGGCGATGTGGCGGATGCTCCAGCAGGACGAGCCGCAGGACTACGTGATCGCCACCGGAGACGCGCACACGCCGAGGGAGTTCGCCCAGAGGGCGTTCGCGAGGGTGGGTCTCGACTGGGAGCAGCACGTCGAGGTCGATCCGAAATATTACCGACCGGCAGAGGTTGATTACCTTCTAGGGGACGCCTCCAAAGCGAAGCGCGAGCTGGGGTGGGCGCCCTCGACGGGGTTCGAGCAGCTCGTCGACATCATGGTGGACGCAGACGTCGCCAGGCTCGAGGATGAGTTGGCCGGTCGGCTGGTGAGCCAGGATAGGGACCACTCCGGATGGTAGAAAAGTCGTAGACGTTCTTAGGTAACGCCGCTCGGATGAGCCGCAGGAAGGAGAGGCCCCCTTGGAGATCGAGATCGGGATCGGCAAGTCCGGTCGGAGGGCCTACGGGTTCGACGACGTAGCCATCGTTCCCTCCCGGCGCACCCGCGACCCCGACGACGTCGACATCTCCTGGGAGATCGACGCGTTCAAGTTCGAGCTTCCCCTCATGGCCTCCGCCATGGACGGGGTGGTCTCCGTGCGCAGCGCGATCGAGATCGGCCGGCTCGGGGGCCTCGCGGTCCTGAACCTCGAAGGCGTGCAGTGCCGGTACGAGGACGCCGACGACGTGTTGGCTGAGATCGCCCAGCTGCCGGACGACAAGGCGACGATAAGGATGCAGGAGCTCTACAAGGAGCCGGTGAAGGAAGAGCTCATCTACAAGCGCATCCGCGAGATCAAGGAAGCGGGCGTCATCGCGTCGGCTTCTCTCACGCCTCAGAAGGTCGAGCAGTACCACAAGACCGCTCTCGAGGCCGAGTTGGACGTCCTCGTCATCCAGGGGACCGTCGTGTCTGCCGAGCACGTCTCAACCCGCACCGAGCCCCTCAACCTCAAGCGCTTCATCTCCACCTACGAGCTGCCGGTGATCGTGGGCGGCTGCGCCTCCTACTCGACCGCACTCCACCTGATGCGCACGGGCGCAGTGGCGGTTCTCGTTGGTGTGGGGCCGGGCCAGGCCTGCACCACGCGGGGTGTCCTCGGAGTGGGGGTTCCCCAGGCGACGGCGATCGCCGATGCGGCTGGGGCTCGCATCCGTCACCTCGACGAGACCGGCCGTTACTGCCACGTCATAGCCGACGGGGGCATGAGGACGGGGGGCGACATAGCCAAGGCGATCGCATGTGGAGCGGACGCCGTGATGGTCGGCTCGCCTCTGGCCACGGCCGAGGAGGCTCCCGGGCGCGGCTACCACTGGGGGATGGCGACCTTCCACCCGACCCTTCCCCGGGGCGCCCGGGTCAAGACCTCGACCCTCGGAACGCTCGAGCAGGTGCTTACCGGCCCGGCGCACGAGAACGATGGGCGTCTGAACCTCTTCGGGGCTCTCCGGACGAGCCTCGCCACCTGCGGTTACGCCAACATCAAGGAGTTCCAGAAGGCTGAGGTCATGGTGGCTCCCTCGCTGAAGACCGAGGGGAAGTCGCTCCAGACCTCCCAGCGGATAGGCATGGGGGCCTAAGCGCCGTCGGTTCGACCCGCCTAAGAGGGCCCGGCTTCGGCCCGGCCCTTCGCGCGTCCCTCTGTCGTTGTTGTCGAGCCGCGCCAGGAAATCGGCCCCGGGGCCACCTTCCTGGCGCGGAAGGAAGCGGCGGTAGCGAGGGCCGCCACCTACGAATCGTAAGTCCAGAGCCCGCAAACTGCCGCAAAAGCGGGGCGGCGGTTAACTTTCTTAATCAGTCAGAAGATTCTCCTGAAGTAACCTATGCAAAACGCCCTTGAGGCCTTGGAAGTGTTTGACGAGGCAGGGGAGTGGTGCTACAGTAAGCAACGTCAATCGGTAGCAACAATTTAGGAAATAGGTGGTCAAGATGGTAGAAGGGTTAGCATTCTTAGGCGGTCTCGTAAGCTTCGAGATCCTGGCAGTAAGGTTCGGTGTCTCCAGCAAGGACGGCAGCGACTGGTCCAACAATCTCGACTCGAGGGAGATGCACGATCACTAGCACGAAGACGTACCTGTCGGTCGGTTGGTCCGAGAAGGCCCGGTAGCGATATGCCCGCCGAGCTCGATCGGATCGACCGACAGATCCTTGCCCTCCTTCGCAAGGACGGACGCATGTCCCATTCCACGATCGCGAAAGAAGTGGGCCTCTCGGGTCCCGCGATCCACGAACGGGTTAGGAAGCTCGAGCAGCGAGGGGTCATAACGGGCTACACGGCCGTGCTCGACCCCGAGGCCATGGACCGCTCTCACGCCGCCTTCGCCCTCGTGACTCTCTCCGAGGGGAGCGAGTACGCGAACGACGACACGATCGTCGAGCGGATCTGCGCCGAGCCCGACGTCCTCGAGTTCCATCGGGTCGCCGGTCAGGACTGCTACCTCGTCAAGATCCGCACCGCAACGAACAAGGACCTCGAGCAGCTGCTTCGCAGGATCCGCTCGATAGCGGCGTCGCCCGCAGCCGCACGACGATCGTCCTCTCTACCGAGCTCGAGTGCCCGAGCATCGAGGTACCGACCGAGGACAAGCCCCGCCTCCGGAGGCCGGTTAGAAACACACCTGGTGGGCGCTCGCTGCGCTCGCCGATTTCTTCCGCCTAGTGTGTGGTGACCGGATCCGGCGCCGAAGTCCGGCTAGGTGCTCGCTGCGCTCGCCGATGGTTACCATGCCCCGATGGGAGAGGCGATCACTGTCGAGGAGTTACTCGACCTCGGAGAGCGGGTGATGGCCGACAGCTCCCACATCTTCGATGACCACGACAACCGGGACGAGGCCGAGATCCTCCTTGCCTTGACCCTCGAGGAGGACGTGGACGACCTCGACCTCGATGACAAACCCTCGCGCAGGCAGCGTGAGAGATACCTCTCGTTGGTAGCGCGCAGAGCCTCCGGTGAGCCCCTTCCTTCCTCACCGGGCGCATCGAGTTCTACGGGCTCGACCTGAAGGTCAAGCCCGGCCCCTTCGTTCCCCGGCCCTCTTCCGAGCTGACCGTGGGCCGGGCGATCCCAAAGCTGCGCCGGAAGGCGGAGCCTCGAGCCGTGGACGTATGCACCGGTGCCGGCCCGATAGCGATAGCGGTCGCCGCGGAGGTCCCGCAGGCGGAGGTGTGGGGGGTCGACATCGACTCGGAGGGCATCGCTCAGGCGCGGACGAATGCCCGCCGCCTTGAGATCGGCAACGCCACCTTCAAGAAGGGGGACATGTACGGCCCCCTTCCCGCGTCCCTCAAGGGGGAGATCGACCTCATCACAGGGCACGTCCCTTACGTCCCGCCCGAGGAGCTCGACGACCTGCCCTCGGAGGTCCGGTCGCACGAGCCGATCTTCACCCTCAGCGACAACTCCTCCGACGGCCTGGGTCTGATGCGCAGGGCGATCGACGAGGGCCGCGAATGGCTGAAGCCGGGTGGGTGGCTCCTCCTAGAGGTGGCGGAGGACCTCGCCCCCAAGATCCTCGCGCTGTGCAAGAAGGCCGGCTACAAGGACCTCACCGTCCAGTCCGATGACGATGGCCTGAGCGTCGTGATCGAGGGCAGGAAGGGTTCTTCGCGTCCTCGTCGCGATCGCCGGAGTTAGCGCACGAGCGCGCGTTAGGCTGGCTTATGCCAACATCGCCGGCGGTCATCCCCGCCACGCCTCCGGTCCTCGTCATCGACTACGGGGCCCAGTACGCCCAGCTGATCGCCCGCCGGGTCCGCGAGTGCCACGTCTACTCCGAGATCGTTCCGCACGACCTCTCTGCCGCGGAGATCGCTGCTCGCTCGCCGGCCGCGATCATCCTTTCGGGCGGGCCCAAGTCGGTTCACCAGCCTGGGGCGCCGGGCATCGATCCCGCCGTGTTCGAGCTCGGGGTCCCGGTACTGGGCATCTGCTACGGACAGCAACTGATGGCGAGCGTCCTCGGCGGCGAGGTGGGTCGTACGGGTGTCGCGGAGTTCGGCAAGGCCGAGTTAGCGGTAGACCCCGTCTCCTCGATCCTTTTCTCTGAGCTGCCGAGTGAGCAAACGGTGTGGATGAGCCACAACGATGCCGTCGTGAGGGCCCCGGAGGGCTTCGTCTCCATCGCGTCGACTCCCTCCTCTCCAGTGGCTGCGTTCGAGGATAGGCAACGGGCGCTGTTCGGGGTCCAGTTCCACCCGGAGGTGGCGCACACGCCGCGCGGCACGGAGCTGTTGAAGAACTTCCTGTACGACGGAGCAGACCTGCTGCCGACGTGGACCATGACGTCGATCATCGAAACGGCGATCGAGAAGATCAAGGCTCAAGTGGGTGACGAGAAGATCGTGTGTGGTCTATCCGGCGGGGTCGACTCCTCGGTAGCGGCCGCCCTCGTTCATCGAGCGGTCGGGTCTCAGCTCACGTGCGTCTTCGTCGATCACGGCTTGCTACGGGCAGGGGAGGCGGAGCAGGTAGAGGACACCTTCCGCAGACACATGGGGATCGACCTGATCCACGTGAAGGCGGCCGACAGGTTCCTCGAGAACCTCGCCGGCGTGACCGATCCGGAGCGCAAGCGCAAGATCATCGGCGAGACCTTCATCCGGGTCTTCGAGGAGGTGGCCCGAGACGACCTCGAGGACGCCCGCTTCCTCGTCCAGGGGACCCTGTACCCGGACGTCATCGAGTCCGGCACCAAGGACGCCGCGAAGATCAAGAGCCATCACAACGTGGGCGGGCTCCCCGAGGACATGAAGTTCACGCTCGTCGAGCCGTTACGCAGCCTATTCAAGGACGAGGTCCGGCACGTGGGTGAGGAGCTCGGCCTCCCGGAGGAGATCGTCTGGCGCCAGCCGTTCCCGGGCCCCGGGCTCGCGGTTCGGATCATCGGCGACGTGACCCGGGAGCGGCTCGAGATCCTGCGCGGTGCAGACGAGGTCGTCGTGCAAGAGATAAAGAGGGCGGGCCTGCTGCGCGAGATCTGGCAGTCCTTCGCCGTTCTGCCGACGGTTCGGTCGGTGGGCGTGATGGGTGACGAGCGCACGTACGGGTATCCGATCGTCCTTCGGGCGGTTACCAGCGAGGACGCCATGACCGCGGACTGGGCACGTCTTCCCTACGAGTTACTCGAGCGCATCTCCAGCCGCGTCGTGAACGAGGTGCCGGGGGTGAACCGGGTCGTGTACGACATCACGTCGAAGCCGCCCGGGACCATCGAGTGGGAATAGCTGCGGCTCGAAGTGGCACGTGAATTCCTAGAGGATCTGAACCCGGTTCAACGGGAGGCCGTCCAGCACCCCGGGGGCCCAGTCCTGGTGGTTGCCGGCGCCGGCTCGGGAAAGACCCGCGTCCTCGCTTACCGGATCGCGTACTTGATCGCCACCGGTCTCTCCCCCTACTCGATCATCGCGATCACTTTCACGAACAAGGCCGCGGCCGAGATGAGGGAGCGGGTCGCCTCTCTCGTCGGGCCGATGGCAGCGCGCATGTGGGTGTCGACTTTCCACTCCGCCTGCGTGAGGATCCTGCGCCGCGAAGCGAAGCACCTGGGGATCCGTCCCTCGTTCTCGATCTACGACGCCGGCGACACCCAGCGTCTCATCAACCTGTGCATGAAGGAATTGGGGATTGATCCCAAGCGGGTCCCTCCCAGGGGAGTCGCGGCGACGATCTCCGACGCCAAGAACCGGCTCACCGACGCGGGCACGTTCTCCGACTTCGCATCGAACCCCTACGAGCGTCAGATCGGAAAGGTCTACATGGAGTACCAGCGCCGGCTGACGCTTGCATCGGCGCTCGACTTCGACGACCTCATCATGAGGACGGTAGAGCTGTTCGATAGGCACCCGCAGGTGCTCGAGGATCACCAGGACAGGTTCCAGCACGTGCTGATCGACGAGTTCCAGGACACGAACAGTGCCCAGGCGACCCTCGCCCGCCTGCTCGCGGGCAAGTGGCGGAACATCTTCGCGGTCGGCGATGCGGACCAGGGTATCTACGCGTTCCGGGGCGCGACCATCAAGAACCTTCTCGATTTCGAGAGGGACTGGCCCGACGCTCACGTCGTGACGCTCGACGAGAACTATCGCTCGACGCAGAACATCCTCAGCGCGGCGAACGCGATCATCGAGAACAACGTCATGCGCCGGCCGAAGTCATTGTGGACGCAAGCCGCGGGTGGGGACCTGATCACTCGCTACCACGCGCAGAACGAGCATGACGAGTCGTATTGGGTCACCGAAGAGATCAAACGGCTCACCCACGATGGCTACTCATTGAGGGACATCGCAGTCTTCTATCGCGCCAACGCGCAGTCGCGGGTTCTGGAGGAGATGTTCGCGAAGGAGGATCTCGCTTACCGGGTCGTGGGCGGGGTGCGATTCTACGAGCGCAAGGAGATCAAGGACCTGCTCGCTTGGCTGCGGGGTGCGCTCAATCCCTCGGACGAGATCAGCGTCGCGCGAGCGGCGCAGACCCCGAGGCGGGGGATCGGCGACACCACGATCGCCCGCATGCTGGCATTCGCTCATCGACACGACATCGGCCTGGGCGAGGCGTTCGACCGGGTGGAGGAGGTCGAGGGGATCTCCAAGCGGGCTCTCGGCAGCATCCTCGAGGTGGCGCGGGTGATGGAGCAGATAAGGCAGGCGGATGCAGCCGGCAAGCCGGTCCCCGAGGTGATGGAGATGGCGATGGACATCACCGGCTACCTGGAGTCGCTGAAGGACGACCGGTCGATCGAGTCGCTGTCTCGTCAGGAGAACATCAAGGAGTTCAGCGGCGTGGCGGGAGAGTACGTGGATGCGGCGGAAGAGCCGAACCTCGAAGGCTTCCTCGAGAGGATCGCGCTCATCACCGATATGGACACCCTCGAGCCCGAGGACGCGGCGGTGACCCTGATGACACTGCATACGGCAAAGGGGCTCGAGTACCCCGTGGTCTTCATGGTGGGCATGGAGGAGGGGGTGTTCCCGCACTTCCGCTGTCTCGGGGATCCCGATGCCGAGGAAGAGGAGAGAAGGCTCTGCTACGTCGGCGTCACGAGGGCGAGGGAACGGCTCTATCTCCTGAACGCCTGGTCGCGCACCCTCTGGGGGTCGCCGAACTACAACCCGCCGTCGCGGTTCCTCAAGGAGATCCCGGAGAACCTCGTGCATCTGGTGGGGAACAGGCCCAGTGCGACCTCCCCGCCGCGTGGCCGCACGTTACCTGCCCAGCGCAGGGACATGAATGACCCGGCCGACTTCAAGGTGGGCCAAGAGGTCAAGCACGCGAAATGGGGCCGGGGCACGATCCTTTCTATAGCTCGGTCTGCCGTTGGGGTAGAGGCGACGATCAACTTCCCGGAGGGCGGTGGTGAGAAGCGGCTGGACCTCTCACTCGCTCCCCTGAGCCCGGTGTGAGCGAGAACGAGGTGGCTCCCGACCCGAGCGTGCGGGAATGGTTCCTGCTCGCCTCGGAGCGCGGGAACCCCCACACGCGGATCGACGCGCGCAAGGGTGGGGGCAAGGCATGGACCGAAGGGAATCTGGTCACTCCCCTGATCCACGGGGCGGTTTACTTCAAGCGTCTCTACGAGGAGATGTGCGCGCTCGAGCCGGGGGACTGGATCCACTTCACCGATTGGCGTGGGGACCCGGACGAAAGGCTCGCCGGCCCGGGCACGGAGGTGGCCGAGGTCCTGGCCGACCTCGCCCGCCGCAAGGTGCACGTTCGGGGGCTCGTATGGCGCTCCCACCCCGACATCACACGCTTCAGCGAGAAGGAGAACCTCGAGCTGGCTGAGAAGGTGAACGCCGCGGGCGGCGAGATCCTGCTCGACGAGAGGGTGAGGCGCGGGGGCTCCCACCACCAGAAGCTGTTCCTCATCCGGCACCCGAAGAACGAGGACGCAGACATCGCTTTCGTGGGAGGGATCGATCTCTGTCACGGCCGCAACGACGATGCCTCCCATCTAGGGGACGAGCAGGTCTACAGCCTCGACGACAGGTACGGCGACAGGCCCGCGTGGCACGACGCGCAGGCGGAGCTGCGGGGGCCGGTCATACACGACCTCGCCATCACGTTCCGCGAGAGATGGGAGGATCCCACCCCGCTCGATCACCGGAACCCGTTCCGCCAGATGATGCACCGGCGCGCGCACGAGCCCGATGCCCCCGGCCCCCTGCCCCCGATGCCGGACGAGCCGGCGTCACAGGGGCCCCATGCGGTCCAGGTCCTCCGTACCTACCCGGCGAAGAAGCCTCCGTTCCCGTTCGCCCCCCGAGGGGAGCGAAGCATCGCTCGTGCCTACCGCAAGGCGGCCGGCCGGGCGCGCCGGCTGGTTTACATCGAAGACCAGTATTTCTGGTCGACCGAGGTAGCAGGGTTGCTCGCGGACACGCTGCGAAAGGCGCCGAACCTCCACCTCGTCGTGATCCTTCCGCGTTACCCCGAGCAGGACGGAACGCTGTCCGGTCCTCCGCCGCGGGTGGGGCAGGCGATGGCGATCAAGGTCCTGAGGGAGGCAGGTGGGGAAAGGGTCGCCTTCTACAACCTCGAGCACGAGTCCGGGAAGCCGATCTATATCCACGCCAAGGTGTGCGTCATGGATGATGTCTGGGCCGCGATCGGCTCCGACAACGTCAACCTTCGTTCCTGGACCCACGACTCCGAGCTTTCCTGCGCCATCCTCGACTCCACGCGGGACGAGCGGGAGCCGACCGACCCGGCGGGCCTCGGAGACGGTGCCCGAACGTTCGCGAGGAACCTACGCCTCGAGTTATGGCGAGAGCACCTCGGGGCCGACTCCGACGAAGGCC
Source organism: Actinomycetota bacterium (assembly GCA_030448085.1). The sequence continues at coordinate 13,211 of JAUJNU010000014.1, forward strand.
TCGTCGACCTTGACGAGGGGTTCCAGAGGGTGAAGGCTGCTGCCGCGGCTCTCGATGCTTGGCATGACGGTGGTCGTGAGGGCCCACGTCCCCCCGGGCGCCTGCGAGGCCACGACCCGGAGCCCGACAACCCCATCGTCACCGCGATCGCGAAGCCCATCTACAAGGGGGCGCTGGACCCAGATGGAAGGCCACGGGACCTGAAGAAGGCGAAGCTCTTCTAGTTCCGTGGCGCAGGAGAGTCCTTAGGGGCAGGATCTTCCGGTGCACTCGGCGTTCCGCATGAGGATCCTGTGCAGCCCCGCCACGTCCGGGTCGTTCGACCTGTCTCCGTCCCGCATGAGGTTCCTCATCTCGAAGGGGTCGTCCTTCAGGTCGTAGTACTCGACGTCGTAGACCTGGCCGTTGTCCTGGTAGTACTCGATGTAGTGGATGTCCTCGTTCTTGAGCGAGGCTCCAGGAGAACCCTCAGAGCTGCAGGGTCCCGGCTGTATTCGGTGAAGACGTGGTCCCGCTCCTGCTGGCTGAACAATGACCGGCCGTCGATCGTGTGCTGTGGCTCGACCCCTGCGGCCTCGAGAACCGTCGGAGCGATATCGATGTTCATCGTGAGCCTCTTCGTGGCGGTTCCCGGCTCCACCATCTCCGGCCATCTCAGAAGCATCGGGACGTGGATGGAGTTCTTGTACGGGAACCGCTTGCTGAGCAAGCCGTGGTCGTTGTGGAGGTAGCCGTTGTCGGGTGTAGATCGCAAGGGTCGGGTGTTCTCGCCGAGGGCTACCAGGGTCTTCTTCAGGGCTGCCACCATCTCGTCGACGGCCTTCAGGCTCGCACCTGGCGGCGGAAGGTGCGGGCCGCTTTCCAGGTTCGGCTCGTCCCGCCGTACCCAGATGGGCTTGTCGCTGCGATCTTCTTCTTCCCGGGCGGGGTCATTTCCAGGCCGGGGACATCGACGCCCCTGTGCCGGCAGGTTTGTGGGGCGCGAAAGGCGCGAGGTATAGGAACCAAGGCTCGTTGTCCACGCTCTGGAAGTCGCCGAGGAACTCCACCGCCTTCTTACCTATGAAATCCGTCGAGTACCTCGGCACCCTTCGCTCGGTGCCATCGACGTTGAAGGCGACGTTGTGGTAGCCCCGTCGCATCGAGGCCCACCGGTCCCAGTAGGGGGGGCTGTCCAGCGTCGCGTTCAAGTACTTACCGGCCATCGCCGTCCGGTACCCGGCTTGGTGGAGGTAGGCCTGCATCGTGTGTTCCGCGTTGAGGTTCCTGTAATCGGTGTTCAGCCGGACGCCGTGATTGTGGGGGTACTGCCCGGTGAAGATCGAGCTGCGGGAGGGGCAGCAGAGCGGCGTAGACACGTAATGCCTGTTGAAGGTGAGCCCCTTCTCCCTGAACCACCTCCTCGTGTGCGGCATGGCCTCCAACTTCCCCATCGCCTGATCGTCCAAGACGATGATGAGGACGTTCGGCCTCTCGGTGGTAACGGAGGGGGCCGCGTTCGCCGCCCCTCCCTCTCGCAGATCGAGCCAAGATGGCATGAGAAGTATGAGGACGAGGATGATCCGAAGGATCTCCCTCCCCCGATTGCCGCTCTCGCTTCGTATCACGCGCGGGGTTCGTACGGCATCTAGGGACAGCTGGGGCCGGCGCAGGAACGATCTTTCGTCAGCTGCGTCTGGAGTGCCGAGACGTCGGGATCGTTCAGCGGATCTCCATCTCCCAACAGGTTCACCAGTTGGTATCGGTCCGCCTGGAGGTCGTAGTACTCCTGGAAGACGATCCCGCCGTTTCCGTCGTAGTACTCCACATACTGGACGGAGTTGTCCCGATAAGAGGCCCACGGAGCAACCCGTCCGGAAGTTCCGTCGAGGAAGTACTCGGTGAAGACGTGACTTCGGGGCGGGGACGTGAGCAGAGAACGCCCATCTATCGTGTGTTGCGGCGTGATCCCCGCCGCTTCTAGGACTGTTGGAGCGATGTCTATGTTCATTGCAAAGCTGGGAGACTCCGTGCCTTCCCCGATCCGCCCCGGCCACCTCATCAAGAGCGGGACCCGGATCGTCTTCGTATAGGGGTATCGCTTCCCGAGAACCCCGTGGTCCGCGTGGAGGTATCCATTGTCCGAGGTGAAGATAGCCAGCGTCTCTTGATCCTCGTTCAGGTATTCGAGGGTTCTGCGCACTTGACCCACCAGTTCGTCCACTGCCATGAGGCTCCGCAGTTGACGCCTGTGGAACCTCTGGGCCCTCTCGAGCGGTACCTGGCTCTCTTGGACGCTGAGAGGCTTGTCGCTGATGTCTGCCTCCAGACGCGCCGGATCGAGCTCCAGTGGAGGCATCTTCAGCGCTCGGTGACGCTCTGCGGGCTTGGCTGGGCTGTGCGGCGCGAAGGGCGCGACGTAGAGGAACCACGGCAGCTGGTCGTCGTCCTCGAAGTTGAAGAGGTATTCCGAGGCTTTGTGGGCAAGATGGTCCGTCGAGTACCCGGGGATCGTCTTGATGGTCCCGTCGATGTTGAACTCGGTCGAGTAGTAGCCGGATCCGGGCAGCCTCATCGTTCCCCACCGGTCCCAATATGGCGGGTTGTCGAGGCTCGAGTTCAGGTACTTTCCGGCGATCGCCGTCTGATACCCGGCTTTCTGCAGGTAAGCCTGCATCGTGGTCTCGGGATCGAGTTTCCGATAGTCGGAGTTGATCTTCACACCATGGTTGTGCGGGTATTGGCCGGTGAAGATCGAGCTACGGGAAGGACAGCAAAGAGGGATGCTGACGAAGGCCTTAGAAAACGTCCGCCCTTCCTCTCGGAACCACTGGTTCGTTTGTGCCATCCTTTGCATCTGCTTTATCGCTTGGTCGTCCGTGACGATGACGAGGATGTTGGGGCGTGGGTCCTCCTCCACCGCGGCTTCCGCACGGCGGCCGGACAGCTCGGGGACCAGTAGCCCCAGAAGTAGGGCCATAGCCAGGAGCGCGCCGGGCAGAGATGGCATGGATCTCTTGGATCTCGTCACAGGACCTCCCGAAGGGTTGCTGCCCGCGGCCCCCCTCATAGGATCCGCTGCGGCAGAAAGCTTAGGACTCGGTTATCTCTATCGAGTTGATGTAGATCGGCACGACCGGCACCACCGCCTCTGCAGGACTTCCCACTCCTGCCACCGGCTGTGACTGGATCGTGTCCAGCACATCATAAGAGCCTTTCGCGATTTGCCCGACGATGGCGTAGTTGGGGGGGTATCCGACCGGGCTGCCGGGCGGTCGGAGGACGATGAAGAACTGGCTCCCTCCCGAGTCCGGGATCCCCTGGTTGGCGATCCCGACCACTCCGTACGTGTATGCCTCCCCGCCGGAAGGCGGCTCGTCGGGGACGGTGTAACCCGGCCCGTCTGGAGGGACGCCGGCTACACCGTCCGGGTCTCCCGCCTGGATGACCGAGTCCTTCTCTACGCGGTGCCAGGTGAGCCCGTTGTAGAAGCCCTCTCGCGCCAGGAAGACGAAGTTCGCTACGTTCTGCTCTACCGCCGGATCTTCCGAGAGATCCAGCTCGAGGTCGCCGCACGAGGTGCTGATGACGGCGGAGTAATCGACCCCCTCGATCAACTCGAGCGGTGGCGGAGACTCGTACTGCTTGGGTGCCGCCGCAGGGCGGGAGGGCCGTCGCAGGCGGTCGGCGAGGCCTGCCGCGGCAGGCCCGCCTCCAGTACTGTCGTCCCCGCCGCTCGAGAAGATCGCAAGGGCCACGATGACGGCAGGCGCTCCTGCCGCCAGTAAGAGGCGGAGGATTGACGACGCCGCTCTGCTGCCTCGCGCGCAGCCCGGATGGCGTCCCTGTTGCTCTTCTGCCTGGCCCGCTTGTCGCTCGTCACCCGTTTCCTCTCCAGCGCCTCTGACGAGCAGAGACACGCTCGCCCGGGCCCACCGAGTCCCTTTCCAGGCGGGCGAGATGGTAGGCGACTGCGTTGGCCGTGGTGGCGGCGTTGAGCGGGGCGGGGAGGACGCCGTCGGCTATCCCCAAGCGCAAGAGATCGGCTGCCGTGAGACCGAGGTGGTCGGCCGCTTCCGGGGCCCGAGCCGGGTCTCGCCACAGGATCTGGGCGGCTCCCTCGGGGCCGATCACCGAGAAGATGGAGTCCTCGTAGACGAGCAGCAGGTCCGTCGCAGAGAACGCGAGAGCGCCTCCGCTCCCCCCCTCGCCCGTGACGATCGAGATGGTCGGCACGGGAGCGGTGAGCATCGCCTCGAACAGCCGGGCGATCTCCCACGCGATGCCAGCCGCCTCAGATTCCTCGGACGGGTCCGCCCCCCTTGTGTCCACGAGTGTCACGAACGGCAAGCCCAACCTGCGGGCGATGCCGAGGCACCGCCTCGCCTTGCGATAGGCCCCGGGGCCGGGAGTCTTGTCCCGGTCCAATGCGGCGACGATCACGGTTCGGGAACCTATCTGGGCGAGGGCGGCATCGAGCGCGGGGTCGTCCTCGCCGTTCCGGTCCCCTCGAAGCTCGAGGGCGTTCTCGGACATCCCGATCAGCACCTCGAAGCCGCGCATCCGGTCCGGTGACCGGGCCGCCTCGACCGCGGCCCAGGGGGCGAGACGTCCGTCCGGGTCTGCCCCGACGGGTTGCGAGACGTCGAGGCGTTCTCCTGCCGAAGGGTCGAGCAGCGCGAGGGCGCGGCCGAGATAGGACCTGATCTCGTCCGGCTCGAGAACGTCGTCCACGAGCCCGGACACCAGAGCCGTCTCGGCTGTGTGCGACACGCCGGTTAGCGGGCGTCCCGTGAAGCTCTCAGCCACGCGGGGACCTGCGAATCCGATCGTCGCCCCTGCCTCGGCGACCGTGAGGTCGGCCAGGGCGCCGATGCTGGCGAGCACCCCGCCGGTAGTGGGATTGCCAAGGACCACGAGGAACGGGAGCCGTGCGCTCGCCAGAGCCAAGCGGGCGGTGACGATCTTCGGCATCTGGGCGAGCGATCGCATCCCCTCCTGCATGCGCGCCCCGCCGGTGGAAGTGCGCAGCACGAACGGGACCGATCGGTCGACCGCTCTCTCCATCGCTTGGGCGAGCCTCTCGCCGGCGACCTCCCCCATGCTGCCCCCGAAGAAGCTGAAATCGAACAGGGCCAGCTCCACCGGACGGCCGTCGATGGTGGCCGAACCCGCTACGACGGACTCCTCGCTGCCCGCACTTGCAAGTGCCTCGGCATAGCCCGGCCAGCCGAGTGGGTCCGAGGACGTTAGCGAGTCGGACAGGGGCACGAAAGAGCCTTCGTCACACAGGCGTGCTGGGGTCGCTTCCAAGCTTCCGTGGCCTCCCGACCTGCTAGTGTCCAGCCGCAGCGTGGCGTGCGGAAATGGGTTCGCATACCGTAGCAAATCCCCTTAGGAGCGGAATGTTGCGGAGTGCCCGGCCCGCTCCTGGCGCCGGGCTCAACGGATCTCTCACCGACCTCAAGGAGCTGTCACTTGTCATCTGGGCGTCCTCGGATCTTGGTTGCCAAGGTAGGGCTGGATGGTCATGACCGTGGGATCAAGGTCGTGGCCCGGGCGCTTCGGGACGCGGGGGTCGAGGTGATCTACACGGGCCTCCACCAAACCCCCGAGCAGATCGCCGCCGCCGCGGTCCAGGAGGACGTGGACGGCGTGGGGCTCTCTTGTCTTTCCGGCGCGCACATGACGCTCTTTCCGAGGGTCGTCGATCTGCTTCGGGAACAGGGGGCGGGGGATATCAACGTGTTCGGGGGCGGGATCATCCCCGAGGCGGACATCGTGAAGCTGAAAGAAGCCGGCATGAGCGAGATCTTCACGCCGGGGGCCACCACCACGGCCATCGTGGAGTGGGTCAACGAGCGCATCGGTGCAGGATCGACGGGAGGCTAGGTGGACCTATTCGAGTACCAAGGTAAGGAGCTGCTGCGAAAGTTCGAGGTCCCGGTCCCGGAGGGGCGAGTAGCTCAGACGCCTGACGAGGCCGCTGAGGCTGCCCGCAAGCTCGGGGGCAAGGTCGTGGTCAAGGCCCAGGTGCAGGTCGGGGGCCGCGGCAAGGCGGGCGGGATAAAGCTCGCCTCGTCGCCGGACGAGGCGAGGGACATGGCCCAGCAGATCCTCGGGATGGACATCAAAGGTCACACGGTGAAGAGGGTCCTCGTCGAGAGGGCAGGTGACATCGTGAAGGAGTACTACTGCGCGTTCCTGCTCGACAGGGCCGAGCGCAAGTTCCTCGGGATGATGAGTGCCGAAGGAGGCGTCGAGATCGAGAAGCTTGCGGTCGAGCAGCCCGATGCGATCGCGTACGTCCACATCGATCCTCTCCTCGGCATGTCGGACTTCCACGCCAGGTCGATGGTCTTCGGGGCCGGTCTCGACGCCGAGGCCCGCAAGGACGCGATCGCTCTCTTGCCGAAGCTGTACCGGGCGTTCGTCCAACTGGACGCGTCCTTGGTCGAGGTGAACCCGATGGTCCTCACCGGCGAGGGCAGGGTGATCGCGCTCGACGCGAAGGTCTCCGTCGACGACTCCGCATTCTTCCGTCACCCTAACTTCGAAGAGCTGAAGGCTGCGCACGAGGTGCCCGAGCAAGAGCGGTTCGCGAAGGAGAAGGGGCTCAACTTCATCAAGCTCGATGGAGACATCGGCATCATCGGGAACGGTGCGGGTCTCGTGATGTCGACTCTCGACGTAGTGAAAGCGGCGGGTGGTGGTACCGGCCAACTTCCTCGACGTCGGAGGCGGTGCTAACGCCGGCGTCCTGTCCGCAGCGCTCGAGGTCATCATGTCCAACGGGGTGTGAAGAGCGTCTTCATCAACATCTTCGGAGGGATCACTCGCTATGACCTCGTTGCGGAGGCTGAACGCCCTTCGGCGCCTCGTCGGTGCCGATCGTCATCCGCCTCGACGGCACCAATGCGGCGGAGGGGCGCAAGATGCTCGCCGAGGCTCCCCACCCGATGCTCGTGACCATGGAGACGATGCTGGGGGCCGCCGAAGGCAGTCGAGCTCGCATCGGGAAGGGGAACGGCTGATGGCGATCCTCATCGACAACGACACCAAGCTCCTGGTCCAGGGACTGACGGGCCGGGGTTCTTTCCACGCGGGCCGCAACCGTGACTACGGCACCCAGCTCGTCGCAGGCGTGACCCCGGGCAAGGGTGGTATCGAGGTGAACGGCACGCCCGTCTTCGACACCGTCGAAGAGGCGGTCAAGCGACCGGCGCGGGCAACTTCGATGGTCTTCGTCCCGGCTCGATTCGCGGCCGGCGCGGTGCTCGAGTCCTACGACGGCGGGATCGACACGATCATCGCCATCACCGAGAACATCCCCGCCAACGACATGCGCGGGCGGTGCCGCCGGCATCGCACTGCCGAGCTTGAGGGCGACGCTGATCGGGCCGAACTGTCCAGCGTCATCTCTCCGGGTAAAGCGAACGTCGGAATCATCCCCGGCGAGATCTGCAGCCCCGGCTCCGTGGGCCTCGTCTCACGCTCGGGCACGCTCGTCTATCAGATCGTTCACGAGCTGACCCAGAAGGCCTCGGCCAGTCGACCTGCGTGGGCATCGGGGGCGACCCGATCGAGCTCGGATTTCATAGACATCTTGTCCCGGTTCGAGGCCGATCCCGAGACCGAGATGGTCGTCATGGTCGGAGAGATCGGGGGCGAGGCCGAGAGCGCGGCGGAGTGGGCCGCAGCGAACATGACCAAGCCGATCGTCGGATACATCGCCGGGCTCACCGCTCCTCCCGGCAAGCGCATGGGGCCCGCAGGCGCGATCATCTCCGGCTCCAAAGGGAACCGGGCAGGCGAAGATCGGGCTCTCGAGGGGCAGGGACGTGTCGGCCCGCAACCCGACGGAGGTCGAGCGAGATCGCAGCCGAGATCAGTCCTTCGAGGGCGGCAGCTGGGTGTCTCTTCGTGAAGTGACTGGTCCTCCCGGCGCGCGCCCTGGGACGGGGAGCTGCAGGCCGGCTCGACAAGCTCGTCGTCGAGTCGGAAGTGCTTGCAGAACCCGCTCGGCGATCCCACCCGGAGGCCCCTCTACGTCTTCACGCCACCGGGGGCGGAGCGGACCTCCCCACCATCTACATGATCCAGGGATGACCCGAGCAGCTCGACATGTGGACGAATCGTTCGGCGTTCGAGCCGAACATGGTCGAGAGGCTGGACACCCTCTTCGCGGATTCGGAAGTCCCGAGGGCCATAGTCGTCCTCGTCGACGCCTGGACCTCTTACGGTGGATCGCAGTTCATCGCTCCCTCGCGACCGGCAACTACATGGACTACCTGTGTGACAGCGAGGTCGTGCCTTTCATCGACTCGCGCTACCCGACCGCACCCGACCGCAGGGAGCCGAGGGGATCACCGGCAAGTCCAGCGGGGGCTACGGCGCGATGGTCGTGCCGATGCTGCGCCCCGACACCTTCGGCGCGCTGGTGTCGCACGCCGGGGACGCCCTCTTCGAGTCTGTTACCAACCGGAGTTCCCGAGCACGGTCCGCTCCTGAGGACAAGTTCGAAGGCTCCTACGACATCTTCTGGGAGCGTTTCCAGGGCGGCCCAGAGCTTCGACTTCGGGCTTTACGGGACGCCGCTCAACTCATATGCGATGGCTGCGCTTACTCGCCCCGACCCGAGACGAGCCAGGAAGGCGATCCTCCCGTTCGATATCGAGACGGGGCGCTTGATCCCCGAGGTGTGGGAGCGGTGGCTCGCCTGGGACCCGGTGCGGATGGCGCCGTCCGCCTCGGAGGCTCTCGCCTCGATGAAGCTGATCTACCTCGACGCTGGGCATGGGACAGTACAACCTCGATCTCGGGGCGAAAGCTTTCTCGAAGGAGCTCGACAAGGGCGGGGTCGAGCACACGCTCGAGCTGTTCGACGGGACGCACGGCGGGCTCCAGTACCGTTACCCCGGAGCGATCCACATGCTGGCCAACGCCCTGACCTAAGGGTCTTCGTCGCTTTCGTCGAAGGACCCCTCCGGCCCTGAGCTGGATGAGCCGCATCCAGGGCCATCCCCACAAGGCTCCCCCTGCGGTGTCCCTCCTTCGCTTTCGTCGTGGGAGACGCAGTCCTGTCCCTCAGGGCAGTCCGCTTTGCACCCCTGGTCGTCGCAAGTGAAGGTCTTGCCCTCCTCCTCGCACTCATTCCTGCCGCAATTGATGCCGCTACCGGCCGAGGCGCCCTTGCCTTCGGAGCCGCAGGTCCCGGGGGTGCAGGGACCGTCGTCACCTAATGGCTGACGAGCCACCTCCCTGCCTTGGAAATAAGCGACGAGCGACTCGGCGTCCGCGGGCAGAGGCGCCACGACGAAGAAGTCGACGGCAGCCTCGTCGAGAGGGGATTCCACCAGCTGGACGGGGACGACTCCCTGCGGCGTTTCCACGAGGACTCGGTCGACGGCCTTCTCTACGTGCCCGAAGACCAACGGGCCGATACCGTCGACTGACCTTGTTCTGAGGATCAAGGCAGCGGTCCCCTCGCTGAGCGAACGGCCCTCTGCTCCGGGCTTGCAGACTTCCGGCCCCCCTCCGGAAGGATCGAGCGGGAACTCGAAGACGGTGCAGAGATCGCCATTGGGGCGCTCGCTGGCCCACAGAGCCCATCCGTCTTCGCCGACAGCGCCCGTGGTTATCAATGTGCCGAGGGTGGAACTGGTGGTGAGGAGTTCCTCCGTGGTAGCCCGGGCATCGGGGGAAGGTCCCCCAGCAGGGCTCAGCCCTGGGCTGCTGGCGCCGGAGCCTTGGAAGAGTTGCAGTGAGAAGAAGCCGAATGCAACCAACACTGCGAGGGTCAGCGACCCATTCAGTCCCCTTCGCACCCGTGCCTTCCGCTCGACGTGCGCCGCGAGAGGCCTGACCGTGGGTCCGATCTCGTCGGCCATGCCTGCCAGTTGGTCCCGCAGTCTTTGCTCTTCGTTGGTGCTCATCCCTGCCTCCGCTCGGCTGTCTCGTCTCGTCTGGTGGTGATCTGGTTTCTCAGGCTCTCCATCCCTCTGGCAACCAGGGAGCGGACCGCGATCGGGGAGCAGCCCAGCATCTGTCCCGCCTGTTCTTCCGAAAGGTCCTCGTAGAAGCGCAAGACGATCGCCGCACGTTGGCGGTGGGGCAGGGACATGAGCGCCCCCCGCAGCTCGGTCCGCGCCTCTACGTCGGGAGGGTTGGCGTGCGCCGGACGCGTTTCGGACCGGGCCCTCGCGACGTACGCCCGCTCGAGCTTCGAGCGACGGAAGTGGCTCTTGGAGAGGTTCACGATCGAGGTGCTCAGGTACGACGAGAAGGCCTCGGGCCGGCGCAGGTTGCCGAAGCGACCGATCACCTTGGCGAAAGCCTCCTGAGCGAGGTCCTCTGCCAACTCCCTGTTGCCCGTCAGGAGATAGGCGAGCCGCACCGCTTTGGCGCTGTGCTGCCCATACAGATCCGCCAGCTTGCTGCGGCTCTCGCTCATGGATGTCAGGGATACCTCCTTCGTCCCGATCATGCTTCTAAGACGCACAGCTACCCGATGGGGTGTCGGTCTTCCGGCTGAACCGGCGTTACGGGGAGCGGCAGGCTAGGGTGGAGCCGTGGGGGGAATCGTGGTTCTCATCTCCGGCTCGGGCTCCAACATGGAAGCTCTGGTGCGGGCAACGAGAGCCGGCGAGGTGCCGGCCGATGTGGTCGCCGTCTTCGCGGATCGCCACTGCGCCGGCCTCGAGCTCGCCACTTCGTTGGGGATCCCGGCCGAGGTAGTGGCTCCGTCCGAGTTCGGGAGCCGCGCTGAGTGGAGCGCAGCTCTGCGCGATGCGGTCCTCGACTACGAGCCGGACCTCGTGGTGTCCGCCGGCTTCATGCGCATCCTGGCCCCCGCCTTCGTCGACGCCTTCGAGGGCAAGCTCATCAACCTTCACCCCGCCCTGCTTCCCGACTTCAAGGGAGCCCACGCCGTAAGGGATGCTCTTGCCGCCGGCGTCGAGGTGACCGGTTCGACGGTCCACTTCGTCGACCATCAGGTCGACCACGGGGCAGTGATCCTTCAGGAAGAGGTGCCGGTCCTCGCAGGGGACGACGAAACGACGTTGCACGAGCGGATCAAGGCGGTGGAGCACGAGCTTCTCCCCCGAGCGTGCCGGATGCTGCTCGAGAAGAGCGGGCGCATCGGAGCGGACGCGCAGTGACCGAGCCTGCGGACCAACCCGGGTCCTCCCTGGGTTCCGGCCCCGGCTCAGACGGGGCGGTTGTGACGAAGGGCCTAACTCGTTCGTTCGGCAAGTCCCAGGCGCTGAAGGGCTTCGACATGTCGCTGCCGGCCGGGAAGGTGAGCGCGTTGGTCGGCCCGAACGGGGCCGGCAAGACAACACTGCTCCTCATCCTTGCGGGTCTGCTCGCCCCCGACGGCGGGAGTGCGCGAGTGGGTGGAGCGGATCCCGTTACGGCCCCCTTCGACGTCCACCGGGAGGTCGGCTGGATGCCCGACTTCTTCGGCGTCTACGATGGCCTCACCTCGACGGAGTACCTCGAGCTGTTCGCTGCCGCTTACGGGATGCCCGCAGGTGAGCGAGGCGCCAGAGCCAGAGAGCTCCTCGACCTCGTGAACCTCGAGAGCTTCGCGGATGCCCCCGTTCACACGATGTCCCGCGGTCAGAAGCAGAGGCTCGGCTACGCCCGCTCGATCGTTCACCGACCGACCGTGCTCCTCTTGGACGAGCCGGCCAGCGGCCTCGACCCGAGGGCGCGGGTGGAGCTTCGGGAGCTGGTTCGGCGTCAAGCCGATGAAGGCGCCACGGTCCTCGTCTCGTCGCACATCCTGGCAGAGCTCGAAGAGATGAGCGACATCGTCGTGTTCGCCGAGAAGGGGCGATGTAAAGGGATCTACGACCTCAGGACCTCCCGAAGACCGAAGGCAGCCGCATCTGGTCGATCCGGGCCTTGGACGACACCGCTCGGTACCGCTCTCCGCGCCAATCATGGGGACGCAACGCTCCTTCCCTCAGGGGCCGCCCTCGTCGCCCTCGAGAACGAGGAAGCAGCCGCCGAGTTGCTGTCTGCGCTGATCCGAGACGGCGTGCGGGTGGTCGAGATGACCGCGCAGGGCGGCGGCCTCGAGTCGGCGTTCATGGCCATGGACGAGGGAGCGCCGGTGAGGGCGCTTATCGTCAGCGAGCTGCGCCAACGGATCAGGGGCAAGAAGTGGTGGATCTTGCTGATCCTGTGGACCGTGCTCCTGACCGGATTGATGCCGCTCGTGCGAGCCGGAGCGATCAACACTTGAGTTACACCTACGGGAACCGCCCACCGCCACCCATGCCCCCGCTAGGGCCCCTCATGTTCGGCACCCTCGCTCTCCTGGTGCTCGGCCTCAGTGGCCTGATCGTCCCTTCGTTGACGTCGACTTCGATCAACGGGGAGAGGACGGGAACGCTCGCCGTCCTTCAATCGACTCTCCTACGACCCCGCTCCATCGTGGTTGCCAAGTTCGCCGCCGCGATGATCATGGCCGGCGCCTTTCTTGTCCTCACGTTGCCGATAGCCCTGTGGGCGTACGTCGAGGGCGGGATCCAGCTCGGTAGAAGCCTCGTCGTCGTCTACCTGATCCTGTTCCTCATGATGGGACTGTTCGCTGCGGTGGGGCTAGCGGCCTCTTCGATGGTGCGCCGTCCGTCTCTTTCCGCCGTTGCCGCCTACGGGGTGGTCTTCCTTCTCACAGCCGGGCTGCCGATGCTCTTCGGGCTGGCGCTGCTCGGGGCGCCGGAGCAGCGGACGTCCGACTTCGGCGGTGAGCGAGAGATCGGGTGGCGTTGGGGTCCTTGCGCGCCAGACCCCTTCGTGGTGCTCGCCGACGCCGCCCCCAGGAACGAGCAGAAGGGGCGGGCACGGAACCCTGGTCCCGGATCCGCTCGAGGGCATCCGCTCGGCCGTCCGCAGCCAGCGTCAGGTGCGGCGCCCGATCCGGTACAACCGGCGGGGCCAGGCTTTCGACGCCATAACCGGTGAGCGCATCCGATATGAGCCCGATGCCAAGCAGCCGGAGGCCCTCCCCTGTGGCCGGCGGGGTCGCGATCGACCTTGCCCTCGTCGGGCTCGCCTTCTACGTAACGACCCAGAGGCTGAAGATCCCGCGAGGAAGCTCGCCGTAGGTGAGCGCGTCGCTTAGTTGATATGAAGGGCGGCATGCAGATCCGCAGGGCTCTGATCAGCGTTTCCGACAAAACGGGGGTGGTGGAGCTCGGGCGCGCTCTCGTCACTCATGGGGTCGAGATCGTCTCCTCCGAGGGACCTCGGCCGCCCTGGCCGGGGCGGGCCCTTCCCGTGACCCCGGTCTCCGACGTCAGCGGCGCTCCCGAGATCCTCGGGGGCCGGGTCAAGACCCTGCACCCCGCGAGTACACGGCGGGATCCTCGCGGACAGAAGGGAGACCCGCAGCACTCCGAGCAGCTCGAGCAGCAGGGCATCGCCTTCGAGCTCGTCGTGCGCAATTCTACCCATTCGAGGACGAACCCCGGACGTCACTGAGGACGAAGCGGCTTGAGCAGATCGATATCGGGGGCCCGTAGCGAGCCCGCTGCAGCGAAGAACTTCCATTCCGTCGCCGTTGCCGTCGACCCGGCTCCGGTACGTCCCTCATCGCGACATCGAAGCCACCGGGGAGTTCCCGCCCCCCATATCAGCGGGCAAGCTGCTGCGATCGAGGGCCTGCTCGTTGAATTTCGTCCGTACGACGCGGGTTATCGTCGCTACCCTCCGGCGAGGCGAGCCGCTCTCCTGAGCGGACTGTAGCGCAGCGGGTGCCAAGATCCTGGATTCGAGGCACGGGGAGAACCCGCATCAGGATGCAGCCTTCTACAAGCGGACGGGCGTGGCCGGCGGGCTGGCTGCTGCCGAACAGCTGCACGGTAAGGAGCTCTCCTATAACAACCTCCTCGACACCGATGCTGCCTGGAAGCTCGTGGCCGAGCTGCCGCGTCCGGGGGCCGCGATCATCAAGCACTCGAACCCCTGTGGCGTTGCCGTGCGCAGCAGCCTCTTGGAGGCCTACGCGCGTGCACTTGACTGCGATCGCACCTCGGCCTTCGGAGGGATCGTTGCTCTCAACGAGACTTGCGACCGGGCTACGGCTGAGGCGATCGCCGAGATCTTCACCGAGGTCGTCGTCGCTCCGGGCTTCGAGGACGAGGCCCTCGAGGTGCTAACGCGAAAGAAGAACGTGCGGATCCTCAGGGCTCCGCTCGAGCCCGTCACCGCTCCGGATGTTCGCACCGTCGCCGGCGGTTTCCTGCTCCAGTACCCGGACCCGCCGGACAGCGGCGAAGACGCCAAGGTAGTCACCGAGGCCCAGCCCACAGACCGGCAGCTCGAGGATCTGCGGCTGGCGTGGGTGGTTGCGAAGCACGTCAAGTCGAACGCCATCGTCCTCGTCAAGGACGGGGCCGCGGTCGGCGTCGGAGCCGGTCAGATGAGCCGGGTCGAATCCACCGAGCTGGCGGCTCGCCGAGCCGGTGAGCAGGCGGCGGGGAGCGTCTGTGCGTCGGACGCGTTCTTCCCTTTCCGCGACGGGCTCGATGCCGCCGTGGCCGCAGGGGCGATAGCGGTCATCCAGCCGGGCGGCTCGGTAAGGGACGACGAGGTCATAGCGGCGGCGGACGAGCACGGCGTCCCGATGCTCTTCACCGGTCGTCGTCACTTCCGCCACTAGTCGTCCCGCACGAGCCTGTCATGCAGGTGCTCGAACCCAAGCCCGGCTAAGGCCCACAGGAAGAAGTAATCGGGCCGGATCAGGCCGTCGACGTGGACCTTCGCGTACGTGTAGTCCCACGGCGCCTCGCTTCTTGTCGCCCGGAAGAACCGGCCGCTCGCGTATTCGACCGCCAGGAAGCCGGTCCCGTAGGCGGCGGCCCTCGCCGGCAGGGCCTTGTTCCGGAGGCGGTCGTGCAAAGGCTCGAACAGAGGCTGGGCAAGCGCGGAGACGGGCAGCATCAGGGGGCTCGTCCGAAGCTCCACCCGCTTATCTCGGAGCCGGTCGTGCAAGGCGCTGAACGCCACCTCCACCACGAACCCGGCTACGGCGTATGCGCCGGCTCGGCTCGCTTTGCTCACGGACCGATCATCGCACTGGCCGCGGCAGGAGCTGAGGGGTAGCCTCGGCGCCGCGCCCTGGCCGTTAGTCTCGGCTCCATGACTGTCGAAGCCGAAGACATCGCATGGGACCTGGAGCCGCTGGCCGATGGCCGCGGCCCCCAGGGGGTCAAAGACCTCCTCGACGAAGCAGATGGTCGTGCCGAGGAGCTGAGCGTTCAGCGGGGTCGGGTTGCCTCCTGGACCGGCGAGGACCTCGTCCGGTTCATGAGCGACCTTGCCGACCTCTACGACACCGTTGGGAAGGCGCAGTCTTTCGCCGCACTTCAGTTCTCGACCGACAGCTCGGACCCCGAGAAGGGTGCGTTGATGCAGCTCGTGCAGGAGCGGTCGGCGGCGCTGTCGACGAAGCTGCTCTTCTTCGAGCTCGAGTGGGCGAAGCTCGAAGACGGTCGGGTGGACGAGTTGCTGGCGCAGCCGGGCCTCGAGCAATCGGGTCACTACCTGCGATCCATACGTCGCTACAAGGACTACCTTCTCACCGAGCCCGAGGAGCGCATCCTCACCGAGAAGTCGGTGACCGGCAGCTCCGCTTGGAACCGCCTCTTCGAGGAACTGTCGTCCGACCTCGAGGTCGAGCTGGACGGGAAGATGGTTCCCCTGTCGGAAGGGCTCGCGCTTCTCTCCGACGCGGACCGGACCGTCAGGCGCAAGGCTGCCGAAGCGGTCACGGCCGGGCTCGCTCCGGGGCTTCGCACGAGGGCGTTCATCTTCAACACTCTTCTGGCGGACAAGGCCACCGACGACCGCTTGCGCGGCTATCCGACGTGGATCACGAGTCGCAACCTTTCCAACGAGGCGTCGGATGAATCCGTACAGGCTCTGGTGGCGGCGGTGCGCAACCGGCACGACATCCCGCAGCGCTGGTACAAGCTGAAGGCCGGCTTGCTGGGGCTCGACAAGATCGCCGACTACGACCGCGTGGCCACGCTTGCCGACGACGACGCAGAGATCGGCTGGCAAGAGGCGAAAGAGGTGGTGCTCGACGGATACCGCTCGTTCTCGCCCGAGCTGGCGGACCTGTGCGATCGTTTCTTTGAGGAGCGCTGGATCGACGCGCCGGTTCGTCCAGGGAAGAGGCCGGGGGCGTTCTGCTCTTACACGGTTCCCTCGCAGCACCCCTACATCCTGCTGAACTACACCTCTCGCCGCCGTGACGTGCTGACGCTGGCGCACGAGCTGGGGCATGGAGTGCACGCTGCGCTGGCTCAGCCGCGGGGCGTCTTCCATCAGGCGACGCCGCTGACAGTGGCAGAGACAGCGTCGGTGTTCGGAGAGACGGTGATCTTCGGCCGCCTGCTCGACATGGAGGAAGACCCCAACGCGCGCCTCGCACTCCTGGCCGAGAACATAGAGGGGGCCATTGCGACGGTGTTCCGGCAGGTCGCCATGAACAGGTTCGAGGAGAGCGCGCACACGGAGCGCAGGACTCGAGGCGAGCTTTCGGTCGAGCGCCTCGGGGAGCTGTGGGCGGAGAGCCAGAGGGAGATGCTCGGCGACTCGGTCGAGATCAGCGAGGGGTACAAGACGTGGTGGTCCTACGTCCCCCATTTCATCGGCGCTCCCGGCTACGTCTACGCCTACGCCTATGGGCAACTGCTCGCTCTGTCGGTCTACCGCCAGTACGAGGAGAAGGGCCGGGAGTTCGTGCCGAGCTACATCGACATGCTCTCCGCAGGTGGGTCCAAGCCCCCGGAGGAGCTCGGCCGGATGGTCGACTGTGACTTGGAGGACCCGGGCTTCTGGGACGGGGGGCTCGAGATAGTCGAGAAGCAGCTGAACGCTGCGGAAGAGGCTGCGATCCAGTCCGGCCGCCTCGCCTGAAGGCCGTATCGATTGGGGGGGACCGTGACTTCAGCCTGGGCGGTGGCCCGCCCCACATCCGAGGACGTGGGCGCCATAGTCGGCCTCTACAACGCCTGCGACGAGCACGACATCGGGCACCCGGACAGCGATGCAGAGGACGTCCAGTGGCCGTGGCGGATGGACAGCTTCTCCCCGGCAGAGGACGCCTGGATCGTGCGGGCGGGCTCGGAGGTGGTCGGTTACGGGTTCGTCTACGACGATCACGGCGAGGCGAGGGTGCATCCCGAATGGAAAGGCCGGGGGATAGGCATGTATCTCCTCGACCTCATCGAGGCGCGCGCCAAGGGCCCCCTCCTGAACCAGGTCGTCTCGCAACGCAACCCCGCCGGGCGAGACCTCCTCACCAGCGCGGGCTACCGATTCACGCACTCGTATACCCGCATGGAGATGGATCTGGAGCCCCCTCCGGCCCCGGGGCGTCTTCCCCGTGGCGTGAAGATGCGCACCTTCCGTCCGGGGATCGATGATCGTCCTCTGCACGAGGCCTATCTCAGCGCCTGGAGCCAGTACGCCGGGCCCGAGTGGCACCTCGAGACGTTCGACGAATGGATCGGGATGAACAAGGGCTCCGACTTCCATCCCGAGATGTGGTGGATCGCGATGAGAGGCGGGGACATCGTCGGCTTCAACCTCTGCCTCTCCTTCCTCGGGATCGGCTGGGTCCAGTACCTCGGCATCGTGCCCGCGGAGCGGGGGAAGGGGCTCGGCGAGGCGGTCTTGCGCTACGGGTTGCACCAACTCCGTGAGCGGGGCTTCAAGCGGGCCGGCCTCACGGTGGGGTCGAGGAACCTGCCCACGGCTCGCAAGCTTTACGAGAAGGTGGGCATGAAAGAAGTCCTCACTTACGAGAGTCTCAGGAAGGAGCTCGCATGACCGCCAGGATCATCGACGGCAAGAAGATCGCGGCCGAGGTGCGGGCCGAGGTGAAGGCCGAGGTGACCGAGCTCGTCGAGAAGGGGATTACGCCGGGCCTCGCCACCGTTCTCGTGGGTGACGACCCT
>JAUJNU010000015.1 GCA_030448085.1 Actinomycetota bacterium
CGACATGAGGGCGTTCCCCCTCCAATTCCGAGTCGTACCCCCTGACTACGACGGGATGGTTCAGCCGAGAAAGGAGATCCGCTTCACGGGTCAAGCTTCCGAGCGTGTGGGAGTCGCCGACGAGATGGGGTCGCAGGCACTTCGCTACGACCAGGGCGAAGAGCGCATCGTCCCACGCGAGATAGGCCTCGTAATCCGACCCTCCGCCCAGCTTCTTTAAGGCATAGCGGCCAGGCACGATCTCCTCGCCTTCATCAAAGCCCCACCGCGTCTGTTCGGTGGCGTCCATGTCCTCCGGCACAGGATGTTCTTCGGATGCCTTGATGACTCTCTCCTCCCGCATGTCAGTTTCTCTACCATCGGAACGCCACTGAGTCCACCTGAGCCGAGGCCGGGCTCGAGCTAGGTCGAGCCAAGAGGTAGAGGGCGGCGAGAATGCCCACTGGACATCGAATGTGAGCAAAAGATTTGCAAGTTGTGGGGGCGGCAGGGCTCGAACCTGCGACCAACGGATTATGAGTCCGCCGCTCTAACCGACTGAGCTACGCCCCCTGCGGAACGACACCATTGTCGCGGATGCCGCCCCTGTGTGCGCATCACAGGCGACTCCGGGCTAACCCCCGGTTTCCAGCGGTACCTCCAACCGGAACACCGTGGCCTGGTTCGCAGCGGACCTCGCTGCAGAGGGCGCGCCCGCAACGATCTTGGGCCGGCCGTCCCCGGGCCTCGCCGGTGGAATGAAACGTCTCTGTCAGACGTAGATAGGTACGTGGAGACCGAAACGACGGACCCGTTCGAGCAGCTTGTCGCAGAGGCCCTCGACACCCTTCCTGAAGAGATCGCTCGCATGATGAGCAACGTTCAGGTGGTGGTCGAGAACGAGCCGAGTCAAGACCAGCTTCGCTTCGTTCCTCCAGGCCACACCCTCTTCGGGCTCTACCACGGCATACCCTTGACGAAGCGTGGGGTCTACGATCAGGCGCTCCCAGACAAGATCTCTATCTTCCGCGGGCCGATAGTCCGCTCCGAGCGAACCCCAGAGCGCATCCGAGAGCAGGTGCGCCGCACGGTCATCCACGAGATAGGACACCACTTCGGCATCGGTGAAGCGCGGCTGCACGAGCTTGGCTGGGGCTGAGCGGCAACTCCGGTGGGTCTAGGGAATTGCAGCGGCAACGGGCCGGCCAGAGGCAGATGCCCAAGGGTCCACACTGCGAAGAAGACAAGGGTGCGCCACAGTAAGAACGACCAGGGATAACGTCTTCATCCCAAGGCGGCCCGAAAGGACCTTCTCTGAAGCTCAACCTCGACTCCTCGCGGCGGAAGGAGCGTCCTTCCCGAAAGCGACTGTTGACCGCTGCGGTCGTGGGAGCGGCTGCGGGCATCCTCGCCCTCGGTCTCGTCCCAGCGTCCGTTCATACGCTTGGGCCTGCGAACGTGGCGGTTCGAGCTGCGGCGGGCTCGGGCCGCACGGTTGTGGGGATCCCGCCGGTCGGCCAAGTGAGCGCGAGGACCCACCTCACGCCGCTCGACCTTCGCATCGAGTTCCGAGAGGTTGATTTCGAAGCGCTCGGCAAGCTGGCCACCACCGAAGACGGGCGGAGTCAACTGCGCGGAGCCGTGGAGGGCGATGTCAAGATGCTTCTCCTGCGGAGCGCTCTCCAGTTCCTCCTCGGCGCGGTGGTCATAGGGGCCCTCGCGGCGATGATCATTCTCGGACGCGGATTGCGGATCACCCTCGCGAGCGGCTCTGCAGCCCTACTGCTGACCGCCGCCCTCTGCGGGCTTGGTGCCGCTACTTACGACCTCCAGGCTTTCGAGAACGCCGAGTACAGGGGCAGCATCGCCCGGGGCCGGGCGGTCATCGACGCGGTCAGCGAAAACGTGCGACTCCTGGACGAGCTTCGCTCGAGGTTCGACGTGGCCGGCCACCGCCTGAGCTCGTTGTTGCTGCTCCTGGGGAACCCCGACACCGACCCGCGAGAAGGGGCGACCGTCCTGCTACACGTCAGCGACATCCACGCCAACCCCCTCGGCCTCAGCTTCACGCAGGACCTGATCGAGGGTTTCGGCGCAGACCTCGTCGTGGACACAGGGGATCTCGCCGCCTCGTTCCTCGACACGGGGGAGCTTGCGGAGCTGAGCGCGCCTCTCGACAAGCGGCTCACGAAGCAGATCGAGAGCCTGCGGGTCCCCTACCTGTTCGTCCCAGGCAACCACGACTCCCCCGCGCTGGTTCGTGCGGTCGACGCGACCGAGAACGGCACGGCCCTCGACGGGACCACCACAGATGTCGGGGGGGTCTCGGTCCTCGGGTGGGCCGACCCGACCTACACGACCGACACGGGCGTCGAAGAGGAAGACAAGGCGGCTACGAGGCTGACGTTCGCCGACGATGTCCTGGCGGCGGTGGAAGACCAGGCTCCTCAGATCCTTGCCGTGCACGACGTGCGGCTCGCCGTTCGATCGATGGGCCGGGTGCCGCTGGTGCTGGCCGGGCACGCCCACGAAAGGTCGATCGAAGAGGATCTCGAGGAGACCGTCGTTCTAACGGTGGGGTCCACCGGAGCCACCGGCCTGAAGAGCTTCACAGTGGAGACCGAGGAGCCGTACGAAGCCGAGGTCGTCTACCTACGAGACGGCCTCCCGGTGGCCGTCGATTACGTGACCCTCAGCGGAGTGGGCACCGATTTCCAGATCGACCGCCGCGGCCTCGAGCCCTTGGATGAGACCCTCGCCGGTTACTCAGGTGATTGAATCCTTCCATGGACCTTTCGGGCGGAGCCGGAGCCAAGCAGACCGAACGCCGGGCGCAGATGATCGCGGCGGCCACCGAATCGCTGAAGGACGTCGGCTACGCGGGGACGAGCATCCGTGAGATCGCACGAAGGGGCGGGTTCAATTCGGCCCTCATCTCGTACTACTTCGGTGGCCTGCACGGCTTGCTCCTCGCCGCCCTCGACAACAGCAGCCGCGCCCGCATGTTGCGCTACGGGCAAGCGCTCGAGGAGGCGAAGGGCATCGAGGACGTGATGTCCGTTGCCCGGCTCATCTACCGGGAGGACGTCGAGGGCGGCCACATCACGATCTTCACCGAGATGGTTGCCGCGAGCCTCGCCCACCCCGAGCTCCGCCCCGAGCTGATCGCACGTGCGGAGCCCTGGATCGACTTCGTTCAGGAGGCGGTCGAGAAGGCCGCCGGCGCCAATCCACTCCTCCAGCTGATGCCGCCGCGCGACCTCGCGTACTCGATCATCTGCCTGTACCTCGGGGTGAACCTCATGACCCAGCTGGAGGACGACACGATCCGCGTCGAGGGCATGTTCGAGCTCGGCTCCCGCCTCGCCCCCCTCCTCGCCCCGATGTTCCCCCAAACCTGACAGGAGGGGCCGGCCCGGCGGCGAACCCATCGGAGGGCGACCGTGCCTTTTTCTTCAAGGGGGGGGATATGCGCAAGATGGGCCAAGTCCTGCTGCCTTTGGCGCTCCTTGCCTCGATGGCCGTGAGCGCGCCCGCCGCGGCCCAGCCGTCTCCCGAGACACCCCGTTGCCTGGGAGAGCCCGCGACCATCATCGGAACGGAAGGGGCCGACGTCATCGAGGGAACCAGCTCCTCTGACGTCATCGTCTCCTTCGGCGGCAACGACACCATCGATGCCGGCGGCGGCCGCGGGTACGACATCGTCTGCGGGGGCAGCGGCGACGATGTGATCAGGGCAGGCGGCGCCCTGGTTGGAGGGGCTGGGGATGATCGGCTCACGGGACGGTCCGGCCCGGACAACTTCGTCGGGGGGCCGGGGGACGACACCTTCGATGGAGGCCATGGTCGATCGTGCCTGGACGAGGTCGTCTACGCCTCCGCACCCGGCCCGATAAAGGCGGACCTGCAAGCCGGCGTCGCGACCGGCGAGGGCCGGGACACGCTGATCAGGATCGACAAAGTGCATGGAACCCCTTTCGATGACGTTCTCTTGGGGCACGGCGGGTGGAACGCCTTCGTAGGTGGGGGTGGCGCAGACGTCATCGACGGGCGGGGCGGTGAGATCGACGACATCCGCTACACCCTTGCCAAGAGGCCGGTCCAGGTCGACCTGAGGGACGGCTCGGCTAAGGGCGAAGGCAAGGATCGGCTACGCGGGCTCGAGTTCGTCTACGGGAGCACCTTCAACGACGTCCTGAGGGGAAGCCGGCGCGGCGAGGTGCTGGTCGGATACAAGGGCTCTGACGTCCTCGTCGGTAGGAGGGGCGGCGACGCGCTCATCGCGTCCGCCGGCCGAAAGGATGTCGGCCTTGCGTACGGGGGGCGGGGCGACGACTACCTTTACGGCGGACTCGGGGAATCGCAGTTGTTCGGTGGTGAGGGGGACGATCGCTTCCTCGGGGACCTGGGGCCGGACCACATGGCGGGGGGGCCGGGCGTCGACCGGATCATCTTCGAACCCTATGACTTCGGTTATCCCGAGGACGACGTCGCCGACCTCGCCCAGGAGGCTCTCTTTCCGACCAAGGGAGAGGGCTCCGTCTATGTCGATCTCGGAGCTGGAACCGCCTCCGGACGGGGGCACGACACCCTGGACTCGATCGAGGAGGCCGTTGGGACGGATTGGCGTGATGTCCTGCTCGGTAGCGCTGATGACGACAGGCTGCAGGGTGGACCTTCAACCGATCGGATCGAAGGTATCGGTGGCGACGACACCGCCCTCGGCGGCGGGTCAGCCGATCGGATCGACGGAGGGGATGGCCATGACCGTCTTCATGGTGTAGACTCAGTTGACGTCTGCATCAATGGCATGGCGAAGTCACAACCGAATGCCCGTGACAGGGATGCCAGAGAAAGATATGTCCGGTCTGCTGAGCGCGCCGGGGTTGTTCGTCTGGTCACCGGAACTCTGCTGGCCGGGTTCCTCGGGATGGTTATCCCGCTGGTGGGGTGGGCGGAGGGGATGTCACCGGGGTGACCTCGAACACCAGGTGAAGCTAATCACTTCGGAGCTGCGCTGATCGCTGTGGGGCTGTTGCTCTAAGAAGGGGTTCGAGGAACGATCCCTTCCAAAAGCCAGAGGAACTTAGTCGCGGCCCGGTCACCGAACGGAACCGACTCCACTCCCATAGGCCGCGCACCGGCGCGGCCGGGGCCGAACCCTGCTCACCGCCTCTGTCATCCTCACCGCGAACGGTTGTCCTCTACGTCATGCACCCTGACGACGCAGGCCCCCCCGGCCACCGCCAGAACGGCGAGGGCGAGACTCCCCTCGAGCCGCTCCCCCAGTGGTAGACCAAGGGTCTCGCCCACCACGTCCTTTCGCGACGCCGCTATGAGAACCGGCCACGGCACATCCGTTAGCTCCTCCATCCGCCTCATCAGCTCGAGCGAATGGAACGTGTTCTTCCCGAAGTCGAGGCCGGGGTCAACGATGATCGATCCCTCGGCCACGCCTCGGGCGAGAGCCACCTCCACCAGCTCGGTCCACTGTAGCCCGCACCGCCTCGACCACGTCGGTGTCAAGTGGGGATTGCGGGGCCGCCCTTTATCTGGCCCCCGTGGTGCATCACGATCAATCCCGCTCCACGCTCGGCGCAGGCTGCTGCAAGATCCGGCTGCCTCAGGCCGCTCACGTCGTTGATCCAGGTCGCGCGGCGTCGAGGCAGCGACGGGCGATGTCAGGGTCCGCGGTCTCGACAGAGATAGGAACGGAGACCACGGGACGAGGGCCTCGATGAGCGGGAGGAGACGAGCGGTCTCTTCCTCTTCGCTGACGGGGGGCCGGGCCCAGCCTTGACGCCCCCAACGTCGAGCATGTCGGCCCCCGCAGACCATCCGCAGGGCCGCTGCCAAGGGACTCCGCCAGGTCCATCCTGCCGCCGTCGTAGAAAGAGTCCGGCGTGCGATTGAGGATGGCCATGACCCGAGTCATACGCGCCGAATCATGTCAGACGGACCGGGACAGGGGAAAGCCCCGGCCCGCCGGTGGGGGGGAACGGCGGACCGGGGCTGGGGGTTGGTGCGGGGCGGGGCTACGGGCGAGCTAGACGGACTGGGCCTCGAGCTCGACCTCTTCCTCGACCGCGTCCTGGGACCTGGCGACCTGGAAGTCGATCTCGAGCTTGATCTTGTCGCTGACGAGGAAGCCACCGGCCTCGACCGCTACGTTCCACTTGAGGCCCCAGTCGCTCCGCTTCATCTGGCCGGTGAGCGTGCCGCCGATCTTGTCATTGCCGAAGGGGTCCGTGGCACGCCCTCCGTGCTCGTACTCGAGCTCGACATCTTTCGTGACGCCGTTGATCGTGAGGTTGCCCCTGACGAGGTAGATGTCCTCATCCTTGCGCTCGACGGAAGTTGACTCGAAGATCATCTTCGGGTGCTCCTCGACCGTGAAGAAATCAGCGGACCTGAGGTGGGCGTCCCTGTCGGCGTTCCCCGTGTCGACGCTCGCTAGGTCTATCTCCAGCCGCGCTTTCGCCGTGGTGATGTCGTCGGGGTCACCCTCGATCGTTCCCTCGAACTTCGTGAATCGTCCCCTGACTGTCGACAGCCCCATGTGCCGGGCGCTGAATCCGATCGTGCTGTGTGCCTGGTCGATCACCCATCCCATCTCGTTCCTCCTCATCCCGTCTTTCTTACTTTAGGTAAGAAACTATACACAAATAGGTTCCTTATGCGAATGAACCGGGGCGGGGTAGAATCTGTTCCCATGAGAGAGGAAAAAGTCGCTCCGGCCTGCGAGGAGCGGATGACGGCCTTCTGCCCCGCCTTCCACCAGGCCGTGGAGATCATCGGGCGCCGGTGGAGCGGCGCGATCCTGAGGGCGATGCTGTCGGGGCGCACCCGCTTCGGCGAGATCTTGAGCGCCGTGCCCGGCCTCAGCGACAGGCTCCTATCGGAGCGGCTGAAAGAGCTCGAGGCCGAGGGCATCATCGAGCGGACGGTCGTGCCCGAGACGCCGGTCAAGATCGATTACGTCCTTACCGAGAAGGGCAACGGCCTAGCGGATGTCTTCAGCGCCGTTTCGGCGTGGGCGGAGACGTGGGCCGAAGATCCCGCCGAGCACGCCACGACAGCTCACTAGACCTACGCGCGGGCCCCATCTCGAGCCTGCGGAAGCCCCACCCGAGGGTGATGAACCAGGCGGCCCCGATGAGGAAGATCACCGTGCTTGCGCCGATGGTGAGGGCCGGAGAGACATCTCTCGCCTCGCGGAGGATGAACTCCTTGTCCGAGCCGAAGGCGCGCTTCGAGGAAACCTGCACCGGGACGCCCTCGGCGGGTATGGCGGGGTCCCTTGGGAGGTAGAGCGGGAGTGCCATGATCGAGCGGCCGCCCTGCATCCGGATGAGAGTCTTCCATTCACCGTGCACCGGGACCGGCTCCGGCACCGTCCATACTCCCGGCCCGGTCTCCTCGAGCTCCTGCACCACGCTTCCCCCACCCTGCCAGGAGGTGATGTTGAACCACTCTGCTTCGTCGACGAGGGCCGGGTCATCGAGGGCAACAGTGATGTTCGCCCACTCCCCCCCTTCGCCCTGCACGGTCTCCATCGTGATCGTTGCCTGTCCGTCCAGGGCGGCATCCGTGGGGAACGGGTACGCGAGGCAGAAGAGGACGCCGGCGATCGTGGCAGGGACGAACCAGCGCCCGGGCCGCTGCCGTCGGGTCTCCGAAGGAAGGAGCGCCCTCCCGATCAAGGCCCCCAGCGCGCCACCGGCGACACCGGCCAGGGGCCCGAAGAGGAGCGCCTCCGGGATGAGAGCAGAGTCCCAGCTCATCGTCATCCAGATGTTCGACCACGACCACTCCGCCGCGAGCCCGAAGGTACCGATGGCCGCCCCGGCCACGACGCCGAACGTCAACTGGCGCTCGGTGCCCATGCGTGCGGCCACGAGCTCCACGGCCAGGGCTACAACTATGTAGAGCGGGAAGTGCAACGCCGTGTGACCGAACACGGCCCCGACGATCAGCGTCAGCAGCGCCCGTACAAAGATGAAGAAGCCGACGGACTTGAGGGCCGCTCCCCGCCCCAGCCACAGGCGGACCGCCACGAGCGCCACGCCTGCGGACAGCATCAGCAGTACCGGGTGGTAGAGCAGACGGAATTGAGGGACGGAGTAGTCGAACTCCGCCTGGAAAGCCGAGAGCCCGATGAGGACGGCTCCCCCGATGGCGGGGACGATGAGGCGGGCGAGACGTGCAACCTTGGGAGCGTCCAGGGGGGCGCGGGACCCCTCCGTCCACAGCATCCAAAGTCCGAAGGTGGCGAGGGCGGCGCCGCCGACCATCTGCATGTGGGTCGGGCTCCACAGGGTGACGTCCTGACCGAAAAGCCGGTGCCACACGTCGTCGAGCGGGAACCCCATCACCGCTATGCCGCCACACACGAGCAGCATCACCCCGCCCAGAGGGGCGTGCCAGCCATCCCTGATCCGGATCGAAGTTTGCGAGTGCCGGCAACCGAGGACGATGGCGACGATCCCGGCGAGCGCGATCCCGGCCAGCCCGAAGATGATGAAGTAGTGCGAGGGGTTCGCGAAGGGCCCCGCATCCCGGCCGGCGTCGATGTGCGTTGCAACGTCCCAGTAGAAGCCGAACACCGCCACGAGCAACGACCCCGTCGTGATCCCGATCGGAACCGCCGCCCATCCCGGGAGGCCGGACACCCGCTCACCGAAACCACCTAGGGCGTGAAGGGCCCTCGTCCTCCCCGACCGGTGGGCGTACGACAGGGCCACCACCAGGCCGACGAGGATCAGCCCCACGGCCGTCGCCGGTACCAGGTCTTCCAGCGGGGCCCCTCCGGCGGGCTCCCCGTGCGCGAACAGGTGCTCCATGTGGATTGCTCCTTTGGTATTACCCTCGGTAACGGTTACCCTTGGTACCATGCCCACCGTTCGCAGGTCAAACCGTCCCCGTAGGAAAGACCCGGCCGACGCCGAGCGCCGGGCCGAGCGCCGCACCGAGCTGGTGTTGGCCGCCGACCGGGCCGTGCGCCGGGAAGGGCCGGGCGTCTCGATGACCGCGATCGCCGCGGAAGCCGGAGTCACGAAGCCGATCCTCTACAAGCACTTCGGCGACAAAGGCGGGCTCTACCGCTCCCTCGCCGAGCTTTACGTGAAGGCCTTGATGGCCAAGCTCCGCGAGGCCCTGCTGAGCGACCGGGACCCGAGGGAGCGCATCAGGGCCACGATCGAGTCGTACATCGAGTTCGTCGACTCAGAGCCCGAGATGTACGCCTTCCTGATGCACCGGGCGATCAGCGAGGGCCCGGAGGCGCAGGAGACGGTCGCCCGCTTCATCCGCGAGGTCGCCCGGGAGGTCTCGGTGACCCTCGGTGAGGAGCTCCGCAGGATCGGGATCGACTCGGGAGGGGCCGAGGCCTGGGCCCACGGGATTGTCGGGATGGTGCAGCTCGCCGGCGACTGGTGGCTCGAGGCCCGCAGCATGCCGCGGCATCGCCTCGTGTCCTACCTCGAACAGCTCCTATGGCAGGGGTTCGAGGGCCTCGCCGCACAGGCTCCTCCGCTACGAGGAGAACTCGCCCCCTAGGGCAGCTCTTTCGGGATCCTCTTCTTCGGTTGGGGGATGGGATCGGGGGAGCCCATGTCCCTTACGACGTCCTCGAGCTCGGGCGACAGCTCATCGACGCGACCTCTCCGGCGCAGGCTGATGAGGGTGGCGGCCGCCGCGACGGGAAGCCCTGCCATCATCTTGACCCCACCACCGGCGAGGAACGCCTCCTCCTGAGGCCTCGCCGCGAGCGGCGAGGCCGCCTCGAGGGCAAGCCGCTGCCGGCGCCGAGGGAACGGTCCTTCGATCGCGATCGTTAAACCCCCTCCCCCGCTCCGCTGCAGATTCAAGAACATGAAGCGCCCGCCCGGCGGGAACTCCGGCCCCGTGGCCTCGTCACCCGAGGCCGTCACCTCTGCGAAAGTTGCGAGCTTGCCGGTGTCCCTGTCGATGAAGATGACCCTGTTTGGGCCAAGCGGCTTGTCTTCGGTCACGTACATGTTGCGAGCCGCATCGAAGACGACGTTGTCGGGCATGCACATCTTCGCCTCGTTGCCTTCGGCCCACAGCTGCAACCTGCCGGTGTCGACGTTCAGACGCCACACCTTCCCGCACGATGTTTGATCTTCGGTCTCGGTGAAGTAGAACCACCTGCCGTCGAACTGACCGCCCTCGAGCCTCTGGAAGACGAGTGCCCCCTTCGCCCGTCCCTGCTCGGACGGGCTCTTGCCTTCGGCTCCCATCGGATCGGGTATCCGAACCCATCCCCCCGAAGCCTTGTAAGCCTGCAGCACACCTCCCCGGTGAAGCTTTCCCGGCTGCTCGGGTTTCATCCGGTAGAGAAGTGCCTCGCCCGCGTCCTCCGTCAGATAGACAAAGCCGGTCTTCCTATCGACGACGGCAGTCTCGTGGTCGAAACGACCACATGCGTCGAGCCGCTTCTTCGTGTGGCGGTGGGGGTTCACCTCCCAGATGAAGCCGTGATCGGCCTCGAGCCTGTCGGTTGCCTCCTCCCCAGTAAGGACCGTTCCCCACGGGGTTCCGCTTCCGGAGCAGTTGTTGACCATCCCGCCGGCGTTGTACGCGGTCTCGAGCACGGAAAGGTCTTTGCCGATGAGGAGGCTGGTGATGGCGCCGCCCGCGGCCCGGTCGTACTTCTCACCCGGTGGGGGGGCCGGGAGGGGAAACTGGGCGGGAACCTCGTGGGAGGTGGAAAGCAGGATCTTGCCGTCGTGCCAGTTGAACGAGACATTGAGGTCGGGGGAGTGTGGGCGTGGAAAGGGACCCCTGCCCCCGGTCATCGGGGTCCCAGTCTCGGCCAAGACCCTGTACGTGAAACCCTCCGGGAGGCGGATGAGGGGGTCGTCTTGAAGGGGGCCGAAAGGCGATCCAGCCTGCGCCCAACCCCACGACTGCGGGCCCGCGGCCACGGCCGTCGCGGTAGCCCCGGTAACGGCAAGGAAGCTTCGTCTGCTAAGTGGCTTATCCATGGACGAGAAGTTAGTCGTCCAGGCCTCAGCTCCTGTGGCCTCTATGTGAAGCCCTCGTGAATTCGGCCAAGCTCACCAGGCGTAGTCTTCCGGAGCGGTCTTGTGACCCGGCCATATCTCGTCGAGACGCCCTAGCTCTTCCTCGCCCAGTGAGATCTCGAGGGCGCGCTGCGAGCCGTCGAGCTGCTCTTTCGTGCGCGGACCGATGATCGGGGCTGTCACTGCAGGCTGGTGAAGCAACCACGCGAGCCCGACGTCCGCCGGGTTCTCGCCGAGATCCGCGCAGAACTTCTCGTACGCCTCGACCTGGTCACGATGGCTCTCGAGCGCATCCTTCGAACGGCCCTTCATCCGTCGCTTCCCCTTGTGCTCCTTCTGCAGAACGCCTGCCAGGAGACCGCCGTGCAGAGGGCTCCACGGGATGAGCCCCAGTCCGTAGTCCAGGCAGGCGGGAACCACCTCGAGCTCGACCTGCCTCCGGGCGAGGTTGTAGATCGACTGCTCTGAAGTGAGGCCAAAGAAGTTCCGCCTTCGCCGCCTCTTGAGCCTTCGCGATGTGCCATCCCGCGAAGTTGCTGGACCCCACGTAGATGATCTTTCCCTGCTGCCGAAGGACGTCCATCGCCTCCCAGATCTCCTCCCACGGTGTGGCCCGGTCGATGTGGTGCATCTGGTAGAGGTCGATGTGGTCGGTCTGCAGCCGCTTGAGAGACGCATCGCACGCCCGTCGGATGTTGAGGGCGGAGAGAAAGGTGTCGTTCGGCCAGTCGCTCATCGAGCCATAGAGCTTCGTGGCTATGACGGTCTTCTCGCGCCGGCCCCCGCCCTTCGCGAACCAACGCCCGACTATCTGCTCGGTGAGACCTTCACCCTTTTTCCACCCGTACACGTTCGAGGTGTCGAAGAAGTTGATACCGAGCTCGTGCGCCCGATGCATCATGTCGTGAGCGTCTGACTCCTCGGTGTCCGGACCGAAGTTCATGGTGCCGAGGCAGAGGCGCGAGACGCGTAGGCCGCTACGGCCGAGGTGGGCGTACTCCATGGGAGACACAATACGGTTTGGGGCAATCAACCGGTGAGGAGGAGGCAGCGATGGACTTCGAGCACAGCGCCAGATCCAAGGAGTTACAGGCCAAGCTCCTCTCCTTCATGGACGAGCACATCTACCCCGCGGAGCCCATCTACGCGGAGCAACTCTTCACTCAGGAGAACCCGCATCTGCAGCCTCCGGTCATGGAGGACCTGAAGAAGGAAGCTCGCAGCCGGGGGCTATGGAACCTCTTCCTTCCGGACGAAGAGCACGGGGCGGGGCTGGGGAACCTCGACTACGCCCCGCTGGCCGAGATCATGGGCCGAAGCCCGATCGCCCCGGAAGCGACCAATTGCGCGGCCCCCGACACCGGGAACATGGAGGTCCTCCACGAGTTCGGCACGGAGGCTCAGAAAGAACGGTGGCTGAAGCCGCTGCTCGAGGGAGCCATCCGGTCCTGCTTCGGGATGACCGAGCCTGCGGTCGCCAGCTCGGACCCGACGAACCTCAAGAGCACGATCATCCGCGAGGGCGACGAGTACGTCGTGAACGGAAGGAAGTGGTGGACGAGCGGAGCGGCCGATCCCCGCTGCAAGGTCTGCCTCTTCCTCGGGCTCAGCGACCCCGAGGGGCCGAGGTACCTGCAGCACACTCTCGTCCTCATCCCGATGGACGCGCCGGGCGTCAACGTGATCCGGTCGCTTCCCGTGTTCGGCTACGACGAGGGGCACGGGCACTGCGAGATCTCCTTCGAGGACGTGCGCATCCCCGTCGACAGCCTCGTGGGACAAGAGGGGGGAGGCTTCCTCATCGGTCAAGCGAGGTTGGGGCCGGGCCGGATCCATCACTGCATGCGCGCGATCGGCATGGCCGAGCGTGCGATAGAGCTGATGTGCCGGAGGGCGCACGAGCGAGTCGCCTTCGGCAAGCCCCTCGCACGCCAGGGGGTGATCCAGGATTGGATCGCCGAGGCACGGGTGCGGACCGAGCAGGCGCGGCTCTTGACCCTCAAAGCGGCCTGGATGATGGACACGGTCGGCAAGGAGCACGCCCGGATGGAGATCGCCGCTATCAAGGTGGCGGCCGCCGAGCTCGCCACATGGGTGATCGACCGGGCGATCCAGGTTCATGGGGGGGCCGGTGTCTCGAACGATTTCCCACTCGCGGCCATGTACGCCCATGCGCGGACGCTGCACCTGGTGGACGGGGCCGACGAGGTCCACAAGATGGTGATCGCTCGTGAGGAGCTCCGCAGGTGGGCGCCGTAACCGTGGGAAACCGGAACGAGCTTGCGGGACTGGTCGCGACGCTGGACGAGGTTCGCCGGGGCGTCGCGGGTATCGCGGCGGCGAGGAACCGGCTGCGATTGACGAGACACGGGCTCGAGGCTCGATCGGCACGTCTCGAGGAGCAGGCAAGAGGTGTCCTGAGGAAGAGGGACGAGGCGACCGCTAGATCACTCCTGACTCGCCGCGCCGAGTTGTTGGGCGAGATCGAGGCGTTAACGCGAAGAGAGGACCAACTGGCCGCCGATGGCGACCGGTTGACCCTCTCCGTGAAACAGCTCGAGGCCCAGGTCGTAACCTCCGGCGCGGCAGACCCGGGCCGAAGGCCGTCTAACTAGGCTCTTCCCCTGGTCCGACCGGACCCGGCCGCTGCCTCCTCGATTCGGGACTCCGGTTCTGGGTCGTGTCCGTTCGCCCCGTTGCTGCCGTTCGACAGCAGGTTCCGCGCGAGTTGCAGGCCCGCCACACCTTGGCTGAGCGCCTGTGCCAAAGTCTCCGACAGGCCCTGAGCCCCGTTCAGGACGATCAACTGGTCGATGCCTCCGAACGGCTTCGCAGCTGCCTCGACGATCTCGGGCCACTTCTCCGCCAGCTGCTGGCCGATCACCGCGTCCTGGTTCTGGGCGAGCGCCTCGGCACGAGCCTTGATCGCCTCCGCCTCGGCCATGCCTTTGGCGCGCACTGCGGCGCCTTCGGCGAGGCCTTTCGCCTGCGTGGCACTAGCTTCGGCGTCTCCGATCAACTTCGTCGACTCGGACGATGCGATCGCGTGGACCCGCACCCGCTCGGCCTCCGCGGCTCCTTCGACACGCACCTGCTCGCCGTGGGCCTCGGCCTCTAGCTTCACCCGCTGAGCATGGGCCTCTGCCGTGGAGATCTGAGCGTCACGTTCCGCCTTCGCCAAGGTCGTCTGCTCGTAGGCCTTGGCGTCGGCGGGCTTACGAACCGTCCCCTGTAACCGCTGCTCCTCCCTGTGCGCCTCGAGCTCGGCGACTCGCGTCTCCTGCACCACCACCTCCTGCTTTGCGGTGGCCTCGGCGAGGGGCCCGGCCTGCATCGCTTCGGCCGCGGCCCGGTCGACCTCTGCCTGATAGCCGTTCTGCTTGATGTGGCTGTCACGCACCGCGAAGGCCTTCAAAGCGTCGGCCTCCTGCTCGCGCTCGGTGGCCTCGCGGTCGGCGCCGGCCTGAGCGATACGCGCATCCTTCTCGACGACGGCTGCGTGAGGACGCCCGAGGTTCGTGATGTAACCGGTGGGGTCTTCGATCTCCTGGATCTGAAGGGAGTCCACGATCAGTCCCAACTTCTCCATCTCCGAGCCGGAAGAACTACGCGTGAGCTGCGTCAGCTTCTCGCGGTCCCTGATCATCTCCTCTACGGTCATGCTGCCCACGATCGCTCGCAGGTGACCGGCGAAGACGTTGTGCACGCGAGCGTTCATCTGGTCCTGCTGGTCCAGGAAGCGCCTGGCGGCGTTCGCTATGGAGACGAAGTCATCCCCTACCTTGAAGATCACGACGCCCGTGATGCCGAGCGGGATCCCTTGATGGGTGACGCACTCGATGTGAAGGTCCGCCTCGCGCAGGTCCAATGACAGACGGCGAACCGTCTGCACTCCCGGGATCACGAGGGTCCCCTTGCCCGTGACTATCTTGAAACCCAGGCTCTCTTCGACGGCGCCGGGAGTGTCGTGCTGCTTCAGGCCGGAGATGATCAGGGCCTCGTTCGGCTCGGCTACCCGCCACATCATCTTGAACAGCCCTATGAACAACAGGAGGGACACCCCAACGATGATCCCGATGGTCATTAGATCCATCTGTTCTTCCTTCTTTCTGCCGGTTAGACCCGGCTGACGATCACTGTTCTAGGTGCGAAGTACTCGACAACCACGACTCGGGACCCCGATCGGATCACCTCCTCGCGGTCGACCGCGTAGGCGGAACGCCTCCGTCCCCCTCGGACAGGGATCATGACCTCTCCGATCGAGTCGTTATCGATCCTTCCGGTCACCCGTCCCACTTGCCGACCATCGTGTGGTCCGCCACGGTTCAACCCTTTTGAATCGTCGTTCCCCACGAACGATTGTGGACCTTTTTGGAGCAGCATGCAGGGGCGCGATGGCCCGCTTTGCTTCAGGGGGCTCGAACAAGGTCTACCTGACGCCAGGCCGGTCACCGTCACCCGCCCCGGCGATCAGCGGCAGGTGAAGCGCCGGTGGTGGGGTCGCAGACGTACGCTGGGCAGAACTATGGGTGACTCGCCTCTGAGCTGACGAGCATGTCCGATAACCGCTAGCAAACGGGTCCGGGGAGTGAGAGCATCAAGCCATGCTCCCCCGTTCGACACCCGTTACGAAGCCGTCAAGAGCAAGGACGAGCGCTTCGACGGCTGGTTCATCACCGGCGTCAAGACCACCGGCATCTACCGCCGCCCCAGCTGCCCTGCCGTCACCCCGAAGCGTCAGAACGTCATCTTCTTCCCCGACCGCAGCCGCAGCACAGGCCGCGGGTCAAGGGCGTGCAAGCGATGTCGTCCCGATGCGTCTCCCGGCTCCCCGGAATGGAACCTTCGTGCAGACCTCGTCGGTCGAGCGATGCTCCTCATCGCCGACGGCCTCGTAGAGCGGGAGGGGTGGAGGGTCTCGCTCGCAGGCTCGGCTACAGCGAGCGTCACTTGAACCGGCAGCTACGCGAGGAACTGGGGGCCGGTCCCCAAGCGACTGCGAGGGCGCAGCGAGCACAGACGGCCCGCCTGCTCATAGAGACCACGGCCCTTCCTTTCTCCGAGGTCGCCCTCGCCGCCGGCTTTTCGAGCATCAGACAGTTCAACGACACAGTGCGCCTGGTTTTCGCCACCACACCCACCGACCTCCGCAGCAGGAGGAACGGCGGCGACCCCGATACCGCCCCCGGCGCCATCGTGCTCCGGCTCCCCTACCGCAAACCCTTCGACGGGCGCGTGCTGAGCTTCCTCGGCGAGAGAGCGGTCCCGCAGGTAGAGGCGTTCGAGGAGGGTGTCTACCGGCGCTCTCTGGCGCTCGGCCACGGAGCGGCAACCGTGGCACTGAAGGACGCCGGTGGTCACGTCACGTGCTCGGCTCGCATCCAGGACCTGCAGGACCTGGGCGCCCCCGTTCAGAGATGCAGGAGGCTCCTCGACCTCGACTCCGACCCCGCGGCGGTTGACGAACAGCTCGCCACCGATCCACTGCTCCGGCCCCTGATCGTGGCCCGGCCCGGAATGAGGATCCGGGGAACGACGGACGCTACGGAGCTGGCCGTCCGCGCCGTCCTGGGACAACAGGTATCCGTTGGCGCCCCCCGGACCCTGGCGTCGAGTCTCGCCCACCCACACGGACGTCCCCTGCCCGAGCCGGACGGGTCCCTCACGCACCTGTTCCCCAACCCGGAGTCGATCGCCGACTCGGACCTGGCCGAGATAGGCATGCCGTCGGCCCGCAAGAGGGCACTGAAGAACCTGGCTCGGGCGATCGCCGGAGAGGAAGTAGCGCTGCATCCCGGTGTCGACCGGGCCGAGGCCATGGATTCGCTCGTAGCCCTCCCGGGCATCGGGCCGTGGACGGCTCAGTACGTGGCGATGCGGGCGCTCGGGGACCCCGACATCTTCCTCGCCACGGACCTCGGGGCGCGGCGAGGTCTGGAGCGACTCGGCCGCCCTGGAGACCCGAGGTCGGCGCTCCAGATGGGCGAGAGCTGGAGGCCGTGGCGGTCCTACGCACTCCAGCACCTATGGGCTTCCATCGAGACCCCACGAGAAGAGGCAGCATGAGGGCCATGGAAGAAAGGTGCGGTAGAGCATGAGGTACTACACGAAGACAAACAGCCCGATCGGCGAGTTGCTGCTGTTCTCGGATGGCACGGCTATCACCGGGCTTTACGGCATGCCGCACAAGGGGGCCCCGACGCCCGGCCCCCATCAGGAGCCCGAGGAAGCTCCTTTCGCGAAGGTGCTCGACGAGCTGGATCGCTATTGGAGCGGCCAACTGAAAGAGTTCACGATCCCGCTCGCTCCCCTCGGCACGCCATTCCAACAGCGGGTCTGGTCGGCGCTTCGGGCCATCCCCTACGCCACTACGATCAGCTACGGGGAGCTGGCGAAGCGGGTGGGCTCCCCCCTGGCGGCCCGGGCCGTCGGCGGGGCCAATGCGAGGAACCCGATCTCGGTGATCGTCCCTTGTCACAGGGTGATCGGCTCGAAGGGGATCCTTACCGGCTACGCGGGCGGGATCAGCCGCAAGGAACAGCTCCTGGGCCACGAGTCACGGTGGCTCGTTTCCTCCTGAGGCAGGGATCGAGAGCGCCGGTCCCATGCGGACCTGAAGTGAGTCCGAGTGGTGGGTCACGCAGCCGCCCGCCGGCGCCGGCAGGCCCGCAGCCCTGATGAGGCCATCGTCCAGGTCGAGCAGGCGGGCCCTGCGCAGAGGCCACGGCGGATGCTCCACCCGGGTCGTTCGCAGGCCCCCGTCCCGGTCCGGGCTGTAGAGGAGCCAGCGCGCGGTGAAGAAATGGTCGAGGTCCCCCAATTCCCGTGCTGGGATCCGCTCCCCCACCTCGACCCGCACGAGGCTCGACGGTCGCACGGGATGCGGCGGGCGCCTATGGGATCGATAGAGGACCTCGTCGCCCTCCCGCTGCACCTCCATCTTCGCCCAGCAGTAGGGAAGGTTGTAGGTCGCCCGGGCGGGCGCCACGGCGCCGAGCCGGGCGGCGTCCAACGAGAAGAACCAGATGCCCCGACCCCCGTCAGACCCCTTCACGTAAGTCCTCACGTTCGTCTCGGCGAAGCGGGACACCCACGGCACCTCCGGCCCCCGGGCGAGCCTCAGGCGGAGTCGGAAAGGCAGCAGCCCCACCCACGCGGCCCCGGCGAAAGTGTCCACCTCTAGCCCCGGGGGCAGCAGGTCCTGAACTACCCGCGGGTCATAGCTCCAGTGAAGGAACGTGAGCTCCTCCCAGCGGTGGATCGTGACCGCGTGAGGGACGGGGGCCGGGGGCCAGCCCATCCGGGTGCCCTCCCCAAAAGTTCTCGCTCCTTCTAAGTCCCCTTCTAACCACATGATTAAATCATACGATTAAGAGTCCCTCCGGTCAAGACGCCGACGGGACGGCGTGCAAATCCGGGCTCCCCAGGATCGCCGATGGTCATGTAAGGACATGGCTGAACATGGGCACAGAGCCCCCGCCACGGCCACCGTCGTGAGGGTCACCTTCACCGTCTTCGCCACCCTTTTCTTCCTCTACGCGATCTACCTCGTGAGATCGGTCCTCGTGCTGATCGTGGTCGCCGCTTTTCTAGCGGTCGGGCTCGACCCCGCCGTGCGCGTCTTGGATCGCAGCAGACTTTCTCGGGGTCAGTCGGTGGCCGTGATCTTCATCGGGGCGCTTCTTTTCATCGGAGGCTTCTTCGCCACGATCATCCCGCCCCTCGTCTCTCAGGTGACGAGCTTCGCGACGAACCTTCCCAGCTACGTCGAGGACATCGCGGACGACAATCCCCGGTTCAAGGGATACGTCGAAGAGAACGATGTCGCCACGCGCCTCAAGGAGGCGACCGCCAATGTCCCCAGTCTCCTCGGCAGCTCCTTCTCGAGGGTGGCCGGAGTCGCCGGCTCGATCCTCTCGGCGTTCTTCAACGGCTTGACCGTCCTCGTCCTGACGATCTACTTCCTGCTGTCACTGAGCCAGATCAGGAACGGCACTTTGGCCCTAGTGCCGAAGAGCAAGCGGGAACAGACGGCTCGCCTGCTCGACCCCATCCTCGAGAAGATCGGGGCCTACGTCGCGGGAAACATCGTGACCTCGTTGATCGCGGGGGTCGTTTCCTTCATCTTCCTGACTATCGCGGGAGTCCCGTTCCCGCTCGCTCTCGCACTGTGGGTGGCCCTCGCGGATCTCATACCGCTCGTCGGGGCAACGCTCGGAATGATCCCCGCGGTGCTCGTTGCCTTCTTCACATCCACCGGGCTCGGCATCGGGACGCTTGTCTTCTTCATCGTCTACCAACAACTCGAGAACTACGTGATCGCACCGCGCGTGATGAAGAAGGCCGTGGACGTCTCCGCAGCCGCGGTGCTGCTGTCGGCCCTGATCGGAGCGACGCTCATGGGCTTCCTGGGCGCCCTGATGGCGATCCCCGCGGCAGCCGCGATAAAGCTGATAGTGCAGGAAGTGCTCATGCCGAAGGTCGAGAGGGCTTAGAACCTCACGTAAACGCGGCCCGCGTTTACGCGTCTCTTGAAGTTCTCGAAGGGCGCCCCCACCATGGCCTCGAGGCGGCCATCGCCGGACAAATCGTCCGCGATCGCTACCGAGGACCCATACCCGTCGTCCCAGCGAGAGCGTCCGAACGTCTTCCCGCTCGAGCCCAACTCATCGAACCTCAGCGTGACGGCGTCGCTCCGGCCCCACACGAGAGCGGCCCTTCCCGCATGCCTCGTCACGGAGGTAGCCCACGGTGCGCCCACCAGGAGGTCGTCCAGTCCATCCCCGTTGACGTCCCGTCCCGCGCCGAGCGAAAGGCCGGTGTTGTCATCGCGACCTGCACCGACCACCTCGATCCTCGACCAGGAGGCTCGATCCCCCAGGTCGGTGGAGGCGACGTTGGGTGGAGTGAAGAGGCCGTAGACGTGGCCGCGGTGATGGACCTCCGTCCCCCACTCAGCGGGTGCACCCACGGCCACATCCGCCCGGGCGTCACCGTTGAGGTCGCCCGCTCCGGCCACGCTCCGGCCGAGGTTGTCGAGTGGTCTGGCACCGTCGATGCGGGTAGCCGTCGACGCAGCCGGGGCCCTCGAGGTCCCCCAGAGCGACATCCTCCGGCGGGGCGTCCGAAAACGACATAGGCGCTGCCGGAGTCCTCACGCCCGTTCTGATCGCGCGCGGAGCGCCGATGATCGCATCGGGAACCGAGTCTCGGTTCACGTCACCCGCAGAGTCGACAGAAAGGCCGGTCATGTCCTCGGGAGCCTCGCCGGAGACCTTGTACCCGTCGAAATCGGACAGGTCGACGTTCTCGTCAGAGGTCTGGCCGAAGACGACGTAAACGGCTCCCCGGCGAGAGTCGGCCCCAGGGGGCGCTCATGTAAGAAGATCCGCCAGACCATCCCCGTTCAGGTCCCCGGCCCCCGCAACGTCGCGGCCCGCCAGATCGCCCCTGTCGACGCCTCGGATCGAGTACCCGTTGGTGCCCAAGCGGTTCAGGCGGTGCGGCCCCCTCCTCAGGCGGAGCCAGAACCACGTAGGCCGCGCCTGACTGGTACCCATTCACGTCGGCACCGGGCGCCCCAACGATGAAGTCGGAGCGGCCGTCGTTAACGTCGCCGGCGTCGGCGACTGAGGTGCCGGCCCGGTCACCGGCCTCGGCCCCTGGAGGGTCCGGGGGTGAAAGCCGAGCTCGCGGAGGTCAACGGAGACGATGGAGGACGGCGCCCAGGTGAGATAGATGGCCCCAGCGTTGTTCGCGCGGGTCGGCTCGTAGTCCACGTCGTAACGCTCGAAGTCCATGAATGGAGCGCCCGTGAGCCAGTCGCGTTTCATCGGCGTTGAGATCCCCCACCTGGGCGACGCTCTCACCCAACCGAACCTTCGGCGCCGGGCCACCTACAGAGAGGGGCCGCCTGCGCAGGGGCCATAACGAGCGGGGTCGATACCACCCTCAGGTTGCCGCTGCAAGAGTGTGTGTGCAGTCCGTCATCGCTGTAGGTGGCACCTCTGCCGCTCGAACGATCGGCGAAGACGGTGTAGCGCTCACCGACACGGAAGCTCTCCGAACAGGTGTTACCGACCTGACCGCTGAGCACCTTCATCGTGAACCCAACCCTGCCCTTGTACGCCTTCTCCACCCGGAAGTGCGTGCGTATCGACTCGCCACCGGAGATGTCTCCCGTGGTTGCTCCGTCTCCACCTTCGTGACAACTCCCGTGAAGATGACGTCGGTGCTGCGGGCATGTGCTTCCCGGTTCTTCTGAGTGTCCTCGAAAAAGGCGCAGGAACAAGCCCAGCAGGGCTCGGCGATGAACCCCACGCACATGAAAGCGGCCAAGACCACACCGACCAGCTTCTTGTTCATCTAGTCCCCCCTCCCGAGGTCTGAGCGTAACCTCCTGGTCTACCGACGCAGCCGGCGTGCCTCGGGTTCCCGCTTTTTTACCCTCGGCACCGGACAAGGAGGCATCATGGAGGAACGTCTGCGGCGAGCCGCCGCCGCGGCCCCCGGTTTCATGCCCGAGGACGAAGGGCCGGCACTGTATCGGGCGGGGATAGCGGCCGGCCCGATGGGGCCGATGCTCGAGATCGGGAGCTACTGCGGCAAGTCGGCGGTCTACCTGGGGGCCGCGGCACGGGAGAAGGGCGGGCTCCTCTACTCGCTGGATCACCACTGGGGGGTCCGAGGAGCACCAACCGGGCGAGGAGTATCACGATCCGGGGCTGCTGGGCGAGGACGACCGCGCCGACAGCCTGCCTGTATTCCGCGGCGGACCATCGCAGGAGCGGGTCTCGAAGACGTGGTTGTGGGAGTCGTCGGCAGGTCCTCGGCGGTCGCGGAGCGTGGGAACCCCTTGGCCCTCGTGTTCATCGACGGGGCCACAGCGACGCCTCCGCCCAAGCGGATTACGCCGGGTGGGCTGCTCACGTGGTCCCGAGCGGGCTCCTCGCTATCCACGACGTTTTCCCCGACCCGGCCGCGGAGGAAGAGCTCCCTTCAATATCTACAGACGCGCCTGGATTCCGGCAACTTCAACGAGGTGGGCGCCTGCGGCAGCTTGAGGGTGCTGCGCAGGTTAACCCCTAGGGATAGATCTTCCGCGTCAGTGGGCGTATAGGTCTCCTCGGCTTTTTGCGAAGGGCATCGAACACCCTTTGGACCCGTCCTTGCCGATATGAAAGCTTTTTGTCGACGACGGAGACCCGAGCGAAGGAGTGCGCCGTGGCCGAAGTGAGGCCCATCCCAGACAACTACCGCAGCTCAGCCCGTACCTCAGCGTGGACAGGGCGGCGAGGCAATCGACTTCTACGTGAGCGTTCTTGGGGCGAAAGAGCGAGGTGGACGCATGCTCGGCCCCGACGGAAAGGTGGGCCATGCCGAGCTCCAGCTGGGAGAGAGCCTGTTGATGCTGGCGGACGAGGTCCCGCAGCTCGGGATCCTCGGCCCCAAGTCGGTCGGAGGGACCACTTTCACTCTGAACCTCTACGTCGAGGACGTCGACGAGGTCTTCGACCGGGCGATAGCCGCGGGGGCCGAGTCCCGCCAACCTCCCAAGACCAGTTCTACGGCGACCGGAGCGCCCAGTTCATGGACCCGTTCGGACACCAATGGAACATCTCGAGCCACTTAGAGGACGTGGCGCCCGAGGAGATGCAGCGCCGAATGAAGGAGCTTGCCGATGAGACGGGAGCTAAGCAGCAGGCGCACCCAGCTCCGGATGCGGGATGATGCGAGGGTCATGCATCCGAATGAGGAACTGATCACGAACTTCTACTCGGCCTTCGCGGCAGGCGACCACGTCGCTATGGGCGCGAGCTACAGCGACGAAGCCACCTTCTCGGATCCCGTGTTCCCGAACCTGTCAGCCGATGAAGCGAGGGCCATGTGGCGGATGTTCACCACCAGTGGGAACGAGATCTCTCTCAGCTATTCAGGCATCCAAGCGGACGACCGTTCCGGGTCTGCGCGCTGGGCAGCCATCTATCGCTTCCCCAAGACCGGGCGGACCGTGCACAACAAGATAGAAGCAGCTTTCCTGTTCCGAGACGGAAAGATCATCCGCCACCGGGATGAGTTCGATCTTTATGCGTGGACCCGGATGGCCCTAGGTCCGGTAGGCACCCTCCTCGGCTGGACTCCCTTCGTGAAGGGCCAAGTGAGGAACCAGGCGGCTACTCAACTACACCGCTTCCAGAACAGCTCTTGATCCCGACCCACACCTGAACAAAGGAGGCAGAACACATGGCGCACGTCTTCATCAACGTCACGCACGGCCCGGAGCACCCGTTCCGCGCGGCTCTGGGGTTCCTCATCGGCGCCACCGCGGTAGAAGAGGGGCACCAGCTCTCGATGTTCCTCGCGGGGGACGCGGTCCAGCTCGTCAGAGATGACGTTCTAGACAACCTCGTGGGCCTCGGGAGCGGGAGCCTGCGGGAGCACTACGACAAGATCGCGGCGGGCGGGGGCAAGATCTACGCGTCGAAGATGTCGAGCAAAGTCCGGGGCGTCACCGAGGCCGACGTCCAGGGAAAGCCGATCGAGTTGGTCATGCCGGCTCACCTGTTGCAACTAGTGCTAGAGGCGGACAAAACGCTCACGTACTAGAAAGCGTTAGAGAGAGCGCGCTGCATCGGTTGCTGAGAGCTCGTTCGCGGCCAAGAGGACGGCGCCGGCGCTCCAGGTCGTCTTCTCGTTGGGGTAGACCTCGCCTCTCGGGTGGTTGATCCCGGTCCAGTAGAGGCCATCGTCCGCCTCCATCCGCTGCACCCATCCCCATAGAGCCTCGGCCCGCTCCCGCATGCCTGCTCGGAGGCAGGCGACGATCAACTCGCATGTCTCCGCGCTCGTGTACCAGGGGCGCTCGGTGGTGCAGAGGCAACCCCAGCCTTCCTTTACGAACAGGTCCCAGCGCGATTCGAGGCGCTCCGCCGCGGCTCGGCCAACCACCGCCCCCGTGAGCACCGGGTAGTACCAGTCCATGGCGTAAGCACTCTTGTCTTCGAAGTTTCTGTCGTCCTGAAGAGCGTCCCGAAGCCGCTCCACGGCTGGCTCCCAATCCGGCCGCTCCTTCCCCAGAGCCCGGGCTATGTCGAGCCCGCTCCTAACGCTGAGATAGATGCTCGAGGAAGAGGTGAGCAAAGCATGCGGCCATCGGTTCCCCTGCCAGTCGACCGCCCAGGCGATCGAGCCATTCGGCAGCTGGAGGCTCAGCACGAAGTCCAAAGCCGCTTCGACGATCGGCCACATCGAGGCGAGGAAGTCCGCGTCGCCGGTGGCGAGGTAGTGGTGCCATGCCCCGGTCCCCACGTAAGCGCAGAAATTCGTGTCCACGGTGGGGTCGAGGACTTCGTCACCCACGTAAGCAGCCGGCCAGGTGCCGTCGGGCCGCTGCGTCAAAGCGAGCCAGCTGTACGCCGCCGCGGCTTCTTCGTGGAGCCCGCCGATATCGAGACCCATCGCCGCCTCGATATGGTTCCAAGGATCTGCGTGCCTCCCCCGCTCCCAAGGGATCGCCCCACTCGGCAGTTGCAACGAGGCGATCGCATCGGCGATGCCCATGCGGTCAGGCACCGGCCGGCTTCTTCAGGTAAACGACGAGGCTCTTTCCTAGCACTGGGTTGAGAAATGACTCGAGCCCCCGCACCCAAGCTCTGGGCTTCGTCATGTCCCGGACGAGAAAGCGGTGATAGAGCGACGGCAGCCTGGCCTCGTCCTTCCGTACGCCCACGAGACACTTGAGCCACCAGTAAGGAGCGTGAAGAGCGTGAGCATGGTGCATCGCGTACGGCTCCAAACCTACCCCTGCCGCACGTGACAGCAGATGGCGCCTCCTGTAGATCCTTACGTGGCCCCCGGCGTTGGAGTGGTACTCCTTCGAAAGGGCCCAGCAAACGACCTCCGGCCACCAGCGGGGAACCGTGACCGCGATCGTTCCTCCGGCTCTCGTCACCCGCTCGACCTCCCGAAAGGCGCGGCGGTCCTCGGCAACGTGCTCGAGCACTTCGGAGACGATCACCCGATCGAATGACCCGTCCGCGAATGGGAGGCGAAGGGCATCGGCGACGGTGCAGGAAAACCCTCCCCCGGTCCCGGCCTCCCCGGAGGCGGTTATCGCGCCGCACCAAGCGGCAACGTCCTTGAGAGCAGCCTCGTCGATATCACCCGCCACCACCTCGCAGCCCCGCCGCAACGCCTCGAAGGTGTGGCGACCGCCGCCGCACCCGAGGTCCAGCACCCGCTCCCCCGCGGCTGTATGGAGGATCTCGAAGCGGAGGGTCAGCATCCGGCGATCACCGTGCGGTAATGCTCGGCCGTTCGCGCAGCTGCCTGATCCCAGGTGAAGCGGTCGAGGACGCGTCGCCGTCCCTGCTCACCCATCCGGGTCCGTAACGCCTCGTCCTCGAGCACCTTGTTGATCGCGGTGGCCAGTGCGCCTGCATCGGCGGGTGGAACCAGCAAACCCGCCCCCCCGTCGCCGACGACTTCGCCCAGGGCGCCACCGGAAGTGGCGACGAGCGGCACGGCGCAAGCCATCGCCTCTATCGCCGGCAGCGAGAAACCTTCGTAGAGCGAGGGGATCACCGCGGCTTCGGCTTGGGCGTAGAGACGAACCATCTCGAGCGCGTCGACCCGGCCCACCGCGTGGACCACCCCCTCGAGCCCGAAGCGGCGCACGGCCGCCGCCAGAACCTCGCCTAGACCTCCCTTGCCGATGACGACGAGCTCCGCCTCACGTTCGGTCCTCAGCTTCGCCAACGCCTCCACCAGATGGACGAGCCCCTTTCCAGGCTGATCAGAGCTGGCGATGGTGACGAGA
This sequence comes from Actinomycetota bacterium, assembly GCA_030448085.1. Next base: position 25,846 of record JAUJNU010000015.1, read on the forward strand.
CGGCCGGAGACACGGGCCACATCGGGAAGAGGCCGGAAGAGGTCGGTGTCCACCCCGTTCGGCACTACGGCTATCCGCTCCCCCGGAACACGGAAGTCCCTCACGATCTCGCTCCGCGACGATCTCGAGACGGTGAGGAGCCGGGGAAGGGTTCGTGCCACCCGTGCCTGCATGGGGACGAACGAGTACCAGCGTCTACGCCCGATCCTCTCCTTTCTGTCCGCGGCCTCGGAGATGGCGATCCTGCGGTCGACAGATATCGGGTGATGGACGGTCGCAACCATGGGCAGTCTGCGCGCAACCGCCAGAAGCCCGTAGCCCAGGCACTGGTTGTCGTGAACTACGTCGAAAGAGCCTCCGGGAAGATGGCGGCCCACCCGCAGGCTGAACGTCAGCGGCTCGGGGAACGCCCCCGTGCACATGAGCCCGTACTCGAGGAGATCGACCGGGCCCCGGAGCTCATCCCGACGGGGCCTGCGGAACGGGTCCTCGGGCCGGTAGAGATCGAGGCTCGGAACCTTGGCGAGGGCCACGGATCCGTCGAGCTCCGGGTAGGGCTGCCCGGCGAAGACCGTTACCTCGTGGCCCAGATGAGCGAGGGCGCTGCTGAGGTTGCGCACGTAGACCCCCTGCCCTCCTACCTCCGGGTGCGCCCTGTAGGACAAGAGCGCGATGCGCAATGGCCGGGATGTCATGGCCCGCTAGATTAAGCGGGTGTATTCGGCTCCGAGGGCGGGACTCGAACCCGCAACCCTCCGATTAACAGTCGGATGCTCTGCCGATTGAGCTACCTCGGATCGGTCGCGCCATCCTAACGGCCCTCACCCCCGGGTCCGGGCGTACCATCAGGGCTGGAACGTTCTTCGACTACCAGGAGGGGTTGCCACATGAAGGGTCGCATCGGAGCACTGATCGGGTTCGGCGCAGGCTACGTGCTGGGCGCCAAGGCCGGAACCCAAAGGTACGACCAGCTGCAGCGCCTCTACGACAACCTCCTCGCCTCGCCGGCGGTCCGCAAGGCCGGTGGGAAGGCGAAGGACGCGGCGGGGACCGGCCTGGACCAGGTCAAGGAGAAGGCTTCCTGAGGGCGCTCGAAGGTGACCGAAGCGGTCCGCGAGAAGCGCTCGGGTGGCACGGACGAGGGCTACAGCGGCAGTCTCACGGTCGCCCCGCCCCCGCAAGGCTAGGAGCGGGCTCCTCAAGTAATCGCGCAGCTTCTGGCTGCGCGAGGGGTGGCGGAGCTTCGACAGGGCCTTCGACTCGATCTGTCGGATCCGCTCGCGAGTGACGCCGAACTTCTTGCCCACGTCCTCGAGGGTGCGAGGCTGCCCGTCGACCAGGCCGAAGCGCAGTCGGATCACGTCTTTCTCGCGCTCGTCGAGCGTAGTCAGCACGGACTCAGCTGCTCCTGGAGCAACCGGAAGGAGGCGCGCTCTAGGAGGGCACCACTGCTTCGGAGTCCTCGATGAAGTCCCCCAGGCTCGAGTCCTCTTCCTCGCCGACGGGGGTCTCGAGAGAGACAGGCTCCTGCGAGATCTTCTGGATCGCACCTTCTCCGGGGTCAGCTCCATCTGTGTGGCGATCTCGTCCGGCGTTGGCTCACGGCCGAGGTCCTGCAATAACTGACGCTGGATCCGCACCAGCTTGTTGATCGTCTCGACCATGTGCACCGGGATGCGGATCGTGCGCGCCTGGTCGGCGATGGCCCGTGTGATGGCCTGACGGATCCACCAGGTTGCGTAGGTGGAGAATTTGAAGCCCTTGGTGTAGTCGAACTTCTCGACGGCCCTGATGAGCCCGAGGTTCCCTTCCTGGATGAGATCGAGGAAAGCCATCCCCCGGCCCACGTAGCGTTTCGCGATCGAGACAACGAGACGCAGGTTCGCCTCGACGAGGTGGCGCTTGGCGACGGCCCCGTCACGCTCCTCCCAGCGGAGCTCGGCGACGCGCTCGGGGTCGAGCTTGCCCCTCTCCTCCTCGAGCTTGCCGCTCGCCTTCTCTCCGTTCTCGATCCGGAGGGCGAGACTCACCTCTTCTTGGGCGGTGAGAAGCGCTACCCGCCCGATCTCCTTGAGGTACATACGCACGGGGTCGTTGGTGGGAGCCTTGAGGGCCTGGTCCACCTCTCGTCGAGCCCGGACGCGGTCCTCGTCCGCGTCCGGGGCGGCCTCGGGCTTCTCGACCTCCTCGGTGACGTCATCACCGATGTCTTCCTCCTCGGCGACGTCCACGCCGAGGTCGATGAGGCGCTGATAGATGAGATCGTTCTCGTCGGTCGAGAGATCAAGGACGGAAAGTTTCTCGGCGAGGTCGGCCGCAGTGATGCGCCCCACGGCCTGCGCACGGCGGATGATCCGCTGCACGGCATCGTGAGTGGAGGCCGCGACGGAACCAACGGTCGCGCCGCTCACTGCCTGTTTCTCCTTCTCGATCAGCTCTGCCATCTACTCATCTTCCTGCAATAGGCGGAGAAGGTCGCGACGTTGCGCCTCCAACTTCACCAGCTGCGTGAACAGCTAGTCATGCCGTTGCGGCTCGTCCAACGGGTTCACCCCGTGCAGAGCCTTCCGCTGACCCTTGATCTCTCTCTCGACCGGGAAGATCTTCAGACGGACGAAAACCTCTAGGGCCCGTCGCTTCAGCTCCACAGGGTCCGATACATCGTCGCCGCCGACCATCAGCTCCGTGAACAAGGACAGAGCCTCGGGGGAGAGCCGGCCCGCGACGCCGCCGACCATTCCACCACGTTCCGAAGCAGCCGCGGCCTCTTTGAAGAGCTCTCGACGGGCGGGAGAAGTGAAATCACTCTCCTGGATCTGCGGGATCCAGGCACTGATCTCCTGGGCGCGGGTCAGCAAGAGCTGCAACGCCTCCCTTTCGACCTTGACGTGACCAGGCAGACGCCGGTCTTTGTCACGTGTAGCCCCCCCGCTGTTGGAAAGTGCCGGTCGCTCTTCGGAAAGAGCTCTCTGCACCACATCCGGATCCACCCCGATCTTGGAGGCGGCCATGAACACGTACTCGTGCCGCGCGATCGGATCCGGGTGCAACCTTAGCACTGCGACCGCTTCGCGGACTGCCTGGGATCGAGCCTCGGGGGTGTCCAGGCGGAGCTTTCCGATCGTCTGCTCGAGCTTGAACTCGAGCAGAGATTGCCCACTCTCGATAACTTTGTGGATCCCTTCGGGCCCATCCTCCGAGACCACGTCGGCTGGGTCCCGGCCTGCCGGGAGGGGCGCTACCAGGACCTGCAGCCCGATGCGATGGTGGATGCCGAAGCCTCGCTCGGTCGCGCCCTTGCCGGCCGCGTCCGCATCGAACATCAGGACAGCCCGATCCGAGAACTTCTTCAACAGCTCAAAGTGCGTTTCACCGAGAGCCGTCCCGTTCGTCGCCACCGCTTCGGTGATACCCGCCTCGTGCAACGCGATCACGTCCGTGTACCCCTCCACCACGATCGCTGTGCCCCGGGCGATCGAGGATTTGGCCCGGTTCAAGCCGTACATCGCACGCGACTTGGAGAACACCGGCGTATCCGAGGTATTGAGGTACTTCGGCTGCTGATCCCCCAAGGCCCGGGCCCCGAAGGCGATCACGTCGCCCTGCAGGTTCCAGGTCGGGAACATGATCCTCTGACGGAAGAAGTCATAGAGCGACCCATCCCTGTCGCTCTTGCGGACGAGGTCCGCCTCCTCCATCTCCTGCTGTTTGAAGCCCTTCGAGAAGAGGTGCTTGGCCAGGGCGTCCCGCCCGGGGGAATAACCCAGCTGCCACCGCTCGGCGACCTCCTTGCCGAAGCCGCGGCTCGCGAGGTAGCGCCGCGCCCCAAGGGCGTCGGGGGACTGCATGAGGGCCTTGTGGAAGAACACCGCCGCGGCCTCATTGGCTTCGATGACCCGGGCCTTCAGCCCGGCTTTCTTGGCCTCACCCGGGCGGCTCTCCTCGTAGTGCAGGTCGAACCCGGTCCTGCGGGCGAGCCACTCGACCGCTTCTGGGAACGGCAGGTGCTCGATCTCCTGAACGAAGTGGTAGATGTTCCCGCCCTTGGCGCATCCGAAGCAATGCCACAGGCCCTTACCGGCGTCGACCGTGAACGAGGGGGTCTTCTCGGAGTGGAACGGGCACAGGCCCTTGAAGGTATGGCCGCCGGATCGCTTCAACGGCGAATACCCGGAGATGACGTCGACGATGTCGGCCTTCTCCCGAAGGTCTTCGATGTCGTCTTCTCTTATCTTGGCCATCTCACCCGATCCGTAGCTGGGGCAGTAGGAGATGGGGAAGTTCCGTCATTGTAGGACGGCGAGGTCGGGCGGGCGTTCGCCGGTCAGGGCCTCGTACTCCCGGAGGGCGAACCTGTCGGTCATCCCCGCCACATAGTCGACCGCGTGGGCCCTAGGGTCGAAGACCCCGGGGGGCCTAGGGTCGAAGACCCCGGGGGGCCTAGGGTCGAAGACCCCGGGGGCGGAAGGGTCGAAGACCCCGGGGGCGGAAGGGTCG
>JAUJNU010000112.1 GCA_030448085.1 Actinomycetota bacterium
AGCCGACCGCCACGCTGGCGGAGAGGGAGATCGAGGGCCTCTTCGGGGTCATCCGGGACCTCACCTCCCAGGACATAGCCGTCCTCTACATCTCACACCGGCTGGACGAGATCTTCCGCGTCGCCGACCGCGTCACCGTGATGCGCGACGGCAGGGTCGTCGACACCGTGCCCACCTCGGATCTCGACGAGGACAAGCTCGTGCGCCTGATGGTCGGGCGCGACATCGAGAACCTCTACCCGAAGCCGGAGGTGGAGATCGGGGAGGTCCTGCTAGAGGTGAGGGGCGTGAGCCGGGGCGAGAAGCTCAAGGACTGCTCCTTCGACTTGCGGGTCGGGGAGATCTTAGGCTTCGCCGGCCTCGTCGGGGCCGGACGGACGGAGCTCGCCCGCGCCGTCTTCGGCGCCGACCGCGTGGACTCGGGGACGGTCGAGCTCGAGGGCCAAAGCGTCAGGATCAAGAACCCCCAGACGGCCATCGACGCGGGCATCGGCTACCTGACGGAGGACCGCAAGGGCGAGGGGCTCGCGCTCCAGCTCGGGGTGGACCAGAACATAACCCTCGCCAATCTGCCGGGGAGCTTCGGCTTCATAAACCTTGGGAAGGAGCGCGAGATAGCGCGCCGCAGGCGCGACGAGCTGAACATCCGCACCCCCTCCATCCGGCGGCGGGTGCAGGTCCTCTCCGGCGGCAACCAGCAGAAGGTTGTCGTCGCCCGGTGGCTGGAGACGCGGGCGAAGGTCCTGTTCTTCGACGAGCCGGCGCGCGGCATCGACGTCGGCGCGAAGGCCGAGATGTTCGGGCTCATCGGGGAGCTGGCGAAGGAGGGGCACGGGATCGTGATCATCTCCTCCTACCTGCCCGAGCTGTTGAACATGTGTGACCGCATCCTGGTCATGCACGAGGGCGAGGTGGCGGGCATCATAGGGCCCGAGGAGTTCTCCGAGGAGCGGATCATCGCCCTCGCCACAGGAACGAAGGAGGCCGCATGAGCAGCCCGGCAGCTACCGAAAAACGCGGTGGGGGCGCCCTGCGCGAGCGGCTCTCCGAGGTCGTCTCCCAGCTCGCCGCCGCCGGCGCGCTCATCGTCGTCTTCGCCTTCCTCTCTTTCGCCTCGCCGGTCTTCCTCTCCGCCGACAACCTCTTCAACATCGGCTCGCAGACGGCTGTGGTCGCGGTCATCGCCATCGGCATGACGCTCGTCATAATCACCGCGGGCATAGACCTCTCGGTGGGATCCGTGGCGGCGCTCTCCGGCGTGGTGGGCGTCTCGATGATGACGGGGGCGGGGCTTCCGGTGCCCGTGGCGATCCTGGGCGGCATCCTCGTCGGGGCGGGGGCTGGGCTCATAAACGGTTTCCTGGTCTCGGTCGCCGGGCTCAACCCGTTTATCGCCACCCTGGGGATGCTCTCCGCGGCGCGCGGCCTCGTCTACATCATCACCGAGGCGCAGGCGGTCTTCGGGGCGCCGGACTCGTTCAGGCTCCTGGGGCAGGGCGTGATCGGGCCGATCCCGATCCCCATCCTCGCCGTCCTCGTCGTCGCTGTCGTTGGCTACGTCGTCCTCTCGCGGACCCGGCTCGGGCGCTACGCCTACGCCATAGGCTCGAACCCCGAGGCGGCGAGGCTCTCGGGGATACCGATCCGGCGCTACCTGTTGTCGGTGTACGTGATCTCCGGTGCCCTGGCCGGGTTCGGGGGCATGATCGCGGCCTCCCGCGTCAACTCCGGTCAGCCGAACTACGGCATCGGGCTCGAGCTCGACGTGATCGCCGCCGCCGTTATCGGCGGGGCGAGCCTCTTCGGGGGGCAGGGAACGGTGGTGGGCACCCTCATCGGGGCCTTCCTCATAGCCCTCATCCGCAACGGGGCGGTGCTGCTCGACGTGAACACCTTCTACCAGCAGATCATCATAGGCGTGGTGATCTGGATAGCGGTCTTCTGGGATCAGTACCGGCGCCGTCGTCTGGCCGCCGCATCGGAGTAGAGAGAACGAGGAGGAAGTTATGCGTAGATACGTCTTGACCGTATTGCTAGCCGGGGCGCTCGCCCTGACGCTCGCGGCTTGCGGGGCCCAGGTCAGGGAGTCGGGCGGGGGAGGAAGCGAGAAGCAGAGCGGTCCCATCCGGCTCGCCGTGGTCCCCAAGGCCGTCGGCTTCGACTTCTGGGAGCAGGTCCGCATCGG
>JAUJNU010000113.1 GCA_030448085.1 Actinomycetota bacterium
CCCGACACACATCCCCTCCACCACGCTCATCCCATCGACGCCGCAGTCCACCAGCTCGAGGTCGACATCGTCGCCCCCTGCGCCCTCGGTGGGATCGTCAACGCTGACACCATCTCGGAGTTCAGGTGCCAGGTGATCGCGGGGGCCGCGAACAACCAGCTCGCCCGTGCGGAGCACGGGGAAAAGCTCCGCGACCTCGACATCCTCTATGCCCCGGACTTCGTCATCAACGCCGGCGGGATCATCAACGTCGAGGACGAGCTGCGCGGCTACGACCGCGAGCGGGCGATGAAGCGGGTCGAAGGGATCTACAAGGCGATGCAGCTGATCTTCGCCCTCGCCCAGGAACGTGGGATATCGACCGCTCAGGCAGCCCAGGAGTACGCGGAGGAGAGGATCCGCAAGATCAGCCGGATCAGGCTCGTGCGCACCTCCGAGTTCGGGCCCTCCTCGGCCCATTCTTGAGGCAAGCATGCCGGATTTGCTGAGGATCATCGGTGACGGCCGCGACGTGCCGGACGCGCCCGTGCCTGAGGGGTTGGCCCAGAAGGACCTGATCGAGCTCTACAGATGGCTCGTCCTCTTACGGACCTTCGACGAGCGAGCCGTGGCACTGCAGCGCCAAGGTCGCATCGGGACCTACGCCCTTTATTGGGGCGAGGAGGCGACTCAAGCGGGTGCCCTCTATGCCTGCAGGGAGACCGACTGGGTTTTCCCCTCGTACCGGCAGAACGCGATAGGCGTGCTGAGAGGAGTGCCGGCGTCGACGATCCTCGCCTGGTGGCGGGGCTACGGCGGCAAGCTCGGCTTCTACAACAGCCGCGAGCACCGAGTAGGCCCGATCTGCGTGCCGATCGCGACGCATCTCCCTCACGCGGTCGGGGTCGCATGGGCGTCGAAGATCCGTGGGGACGAAGTGGCGTCGCTCTCCTGGTTCGGTGACGGTGCCACCTCCGAAGGCGACTTCCACGAAGCTTTGAACTTCGCCTCGGTGCTCCGAGTGCCGACCGTGTTCTTCTGCGTCAACAACCAATGGGCCATATCTACTCCCTACAGCAAGCAGACGGCGTCGGCGACGATCGCCGAGAAGTCGGTCGCGTACGGGATGCCGGGGGTCCGGGTGGATGGCTTCGACCCCCTCGCGTGCTGGAAGGTGACGAGGGATGCGCTCGAGCGGGCCCGGTCCGGAGGAGGCCCTACATTGATCGAGGCGTACTGTTACCGGCTTCGTGCACACGGCACGGCAGACGACCCGCGTTTGTACCGCGACGAGTCCGAGACGGAGAAGTGGCTGCCGCTCGAGCCGGTCGGAAGGATGCATGAGTACTTGACGAGGCAGGGGATCCTCGAGGCCTCGACCGCCTCGGACATCAAGGACGAAGCGAAGCGGATGGTTGCTGAGGCCGTCAAGGAGATGGAGGCGATCGAGCATCCCGGGCAGGAGATCCTCTTCGAGGGCGTCTACGCGAACGGGATGCCGTGGACGTTCACCGAGGGCCTCGCGGAGCTCCGAGCGGTCGAGCGACCTGCCGAGGTGAAGCCCGTGCAGGCACCGCCCTCTCCGGGGGCCGGCGCAGAGGGGAAGACGATTTGAGCCAGGCAACCATGACCAAGCCGATCACGATGGTGGAGGCCTTGAACAAGGCCCTGTACCAAGCCATGGAGGCCGATGAAAGGGTCGTGGTCCTCGGCGAGGACGTGGCCCGGACGGGTGGCGTCTTCCGGGTGACCGCCGGTCTGATGGACGCCTTCGGGGAAGCCAGGGTGGTCGACACACCGCTCGCGGAGGCCGGGATCGTCGGCGGCGCCGTGGGTATGGCGATGTACGGGATGCTGCCGGTGGTCGAGATCCAGTTCGACGTTTTCGTGTACCCGGGGTTCGAGCAGATCGTCGTTCATGCCGCGCGCCTGGCGTGGCGGACCAAGGGAGAAGTTCCGGCCTCACTCGTTATCAGGATCCCCTACGGAGGTGGAGTCCGGGCTCCCGAGTTGCACTCCGACTCACCGGAGGCGCTCTTCTCTCACGTGCCCGGATTGAAGGTGGTGTGCCCGACGACCCCGACCGACGCGCGCGACAGGATGCTCGCGGCGATCAACGACCCCGACCCCGTGATCTTCAGGGAGCCCAAGCGGATCTACCGGTCCGCTCGGGAAGAGGTGCCTGAGGCGCC
>JAUJNU010000016.1 GCA_030448085.1 Actinomycetota bacterium
ATCTTCGGCCGCATCTTCATCTCTTTGACCACGATCAGGGACTGCTTCTTGCGTGCTTCCTTCTGCCTCACGTCCTGCTCGTACTTGAACTTGCCGTAGTCCATGATCTTGCACACGGGCGGGTCGGCCTGTGCCGCAACCTCGACGAGGTCAAGGTCCTGCTCGACCGCCATCGCCAGCGCCTGCTGGGTGTCGATGATCCCGACGGCGGTTCCGTCGGAGTCGACAACCCTCACCTGCGGCACGCGGATGCGGTCGTTCACCCTTAGCTCAGTTGCGATCTAACTCTCCTTCCGACTGCGGACAAATACGAAAAAAGCCGACGACGCCAAGAATGGGCGCCACCGGCCCTCGTCCTCCCCGCGGGGCGCGGCGGACGAGCTAGGGACTCCTGACCTCAAGCGGCTTATCCTGTAACTGCCGGGAGAGGTGAGGGGTGGTCCGGAGAACCGGCCCCCCTTCTTGGCAAAGCTCTTTTCACAAAAGATTATAGGCCACGAGGAGAACCCTATGGGTGAAGAAGAAGAAGCTAGAGAGAGGTCACGTCCCCGCGTCGTGGACAAGAGGTCATCGAGGACGACCCCGTCGCCCGGCTCCACGCCGGAGGCGGGGGAGCCCCCCAACCCCGCGCCGAGCGCCCCCGAACCCCCTGCGGAGCACCCACCGACGCCCGAAAGCTCCACACAGCCGAGGCCACAGCCCGGGCCCGGAGGAGACGGCCCGGGCGGCGAGGTGTGGACGCCGGAACAAGAAGAAGAAGCAAGGCGGATGGCTCAGGAGATAGCTGCGACGCCGAGCATCGAGTGGGTCGTGAACACCGCCGTCACCCTGGCGAACGTCGCCGCGACGAAACTGGACCTCGGAGCCGCGCCGGACGCCCGCCTCGCGATCGATGCCCTGGCCGGGCTGCTCAAGGCGGTCGGAGATCGCATGCAGCAGGCCGAGAGACCGCTCCGGCAGACCCTCGCCCAGCTACAGATGGCGTACGCCGACAGAGCCGGGGACCCGGCTCCCCCCCCGAAACCGGCATAGAGAAAGGCCCCCGGTTTTCCCAGGGGCCTTTTTCGGTTCTAGAGCTTTTACCTAGACAGCGCGGACGTTCGACGCCTGCTTGCCCTTCGGCCCATCCGTCACGTCGAACTCGACGGCCTGCCCCTCTTCCAGGGACTTGTAACCGTCCGTCTGGATCGCCGAGAAGTGCACGAACACGTCCTCACCGTCAGACTGCGAGATGAAGCCGTAGCCCTTCTCGTTGCTGAACCACTTGACCGTACCGTCAGCCACCTTCCACTTCCTTTCTGCAGACGTGGGTTGGCAGGTCTTCTTCCCCGCACACGACCACCCCCGTCTTTCTACGAGCCCTGAACGTAGCACAGAGAAGCGGACGATTCCTATCCCTAGGGAACTATCTTCCCGATAGGCAACTCGAGGATCCCCTCCGCCCCCAGGGCCTTCAAGCGGGGTATCAGCGTGTTGATGACCGAGCGGGAGACGATCGTCTCGACCGCGAAGTAACCCTCCTCGGCAAGCTTCGCGACCGTCGGAGCACGCATGGCTGGAAGAAGGGCCACGACATCCTCGAGCCGGGCCGCGTCCACGTTCAGCTTGACGAGCACGCGCCCTCGTGCGTCTAGCGCGCCGCGCAGAAGGATCGTCAGCTCCCCTATCGCTTGCTTCTTCGCCGGGTCCTCGTAGGCAGCGGGGTGCGCGATCAACTGTGTGCGGGACTCGAGGAGTACGTCGACGATCTCCATCCCGTTACGCCGGAGGGTCGAGCCCGTCTCCGTGAGGTCTACGATCGCGTCGACGATCTCCGGGACCTTCGCCTCCGTCGCGCCGTAAGAAAGGTAGATGTGTACGGGGATCCCCAGACGCTCGAAGTAATCCTTCGTGAGGTTCGGGAACTCCGTCGAGATGCGGGAGCCGGGGGGGATGTCACTTCCGCTGGCTATGCCGGAATCGCGGGGGACGGCAAGGACGATCTTTACGGGACGATCCGTCGCCTTCGAATAGTTGAGGGTCGTGACGGGAACGACCTTGGACCCCGTTTCGGCTATCCAGTCCTGCCCGGTGACCCCCAGGTCGAAGAACCCGTCCTCGACATACATCGGGATCTCCTGGGGCCTCAGCACCGCGACCGAGGCGATGCGCGGGTCGTCGATGGACCCTCTGTACTCCCGTTCCGAGGCGCGATAGATCTTGAGATCGGCAGCCTCGAACAAGTCGAAGGTCGCGCGCTCGAGCGATCCCTTGGGCACCACGAGCTTCAGCATCGGTACCGCTAACCGAGGGAGGGCTTCGGGAGCTCGGACAGGAGGTTCGCCATCTCGATAGCGGCCATCGCGGCCTCCGCGCCCTTGTTGCCCATCTTGCCGCCGGCACGGTCCACTGCCTGCTGAACGTTCTCGGTCGTGAGGACGCCGTTCGAGATAGGGACCCCGGTCTCGACGGAGACCGCGCCGATGCCGTTCGAAGCGTGCCCGGCCACGTAGTCGAAGTGAGCGGTCTCGCCACGGATCACGACGCCGAGGCACACGAGAGCATCGAAACGTCCGGACAGTGCCAGCCGACGGGCGACGGGCGGGATCTCGAAGGCGCCGGGCACCCACGCGACGCTGAGCTTGTCCTCCGGTACTCCATGCCTGATCAGGGAATCGAGCGCGCCTCGCAGCAGTTGCTCGGAGATCGTCTCGTTGAACCGGCTGACGATGATCCCGACCCTCAGGTCCTTCGCGTCGAACGACCCCGAAAAGGTCTCGGTCATCATCTGGCCTCCCTTCCCCTCTCGAGAACCGGCTCGCCATCATTAGACACCGGCTCAACCATCACCGCCTCGATAAGGTGTCCCATCTTGTCCCTCTTCGTCTGCAGGTACCGAAGGTTCTCCGGGTTCGGCGCGCTTTCGAGCGGGACCCTACCGACGATCTCGAGACCGTAACCCTCGAGTCCCGCCCTCTTGGTCGGGTTGTTGGTGAGGAGCCTCATAGTCGAGATGCCGAGGTCTACCAGGATCTGGGCTCCGACACCGTAGTCGCGGCTATCGGGTGAGAAACCGAGCTCTACGTTCGCTTCCACGGTGTCGAGGCCGCCATCCTGAAGAGCATAGGCCTCGAGCTTGTGGCGGAGCCCGATGCCGCGTCCCTCATGACCTCTTATGTAGACGATCACTCCCTCTCCGGCTTCGTCGATCTGGCGCATCGACTCCGTCAGCTGCACCCCGCAGTCGCAGCGGATGCTCCCGATGACATCACCGGTGAAGCACTCCGAGTGCACCCTCACCAAGACGTCCTTCTTGCCCGATGGCTCCCCTTTGACCATGGCGACGTGCATCCTGCCGTCGTGTGACTCGTACGCGACGGTGCGGAAGGGCCCGAACGCCGTAGGGATCCGCGCCTCTCCGACCCGCTGGACCAGCTTCTCCCAGCGGCGGCGGTAAGAGATGAGATCCGCTATCGAGACTATGAGGAGGCCATGCCGGGCGGCGAATCGCTCGAGGTCCTCCATGCGAGCCATCGTCCCGTCCTCGTTCACGACCTCGCATCCGACGCCGGCCGGGAACAGGCCCGCGGCTCGCGCAAGGTCGACGGCGGCCTCGGTGTGCCCGGCCCTGCGCAGCACGCCTCCGGGCGCGTAGCGCAGGGGGAAGATGTGACCGGGCCGCGCCAGATCTGATGGGACCGTATCCGCGTCTATGAGCGCCTTGATCGTCGCCGTGCGGTCAGCGGCCGAGATGCCGGTCGTGGTGCCCTCACGCGCATCCACGCTGATAGTGAACGCGGTTCTCATGGACTCGGTGTTGTCGGAGACCATCGGAGGCAGGTTCAGCTGCTCGAGCCTTTCGCCCTCCATCGAGACGAAGATGATCCCCGAGCAGTACCTCACCATGAAGCTGATCAGCTCGGGCGTCACCTTCTCGGCGGCGAAGATGAGGTCTCCCTCATTCTCGCGATCCTCGTCGTCGACGACGATGACCATCTGGCCGGAACCTATCTGCTCGAGCGCATCCTCGATCTTCGCTAAGGGCATCTCAGGCCTCCTGCTTTCCATGGGTCAGACGTTCTACGTACCTGGCGATGAGGTCGACCTCGACGTTCACCCTGGTCCCCGTGCGGACGGACCCTAGGGACGTGACCTCGAGCGTGTGAGGGATGACGGCGACTTGGAAGCTCGTCCGGCCAACGTCGACGAGCGTAAGGGCAACGCCGTCGAGGGTGACCGATCCCTTGGGGGCCAGGTAGCGCAAGAGCCCGGGGTCGAGCGAGAACCACATCCGCTTCGACCCCTCGTCCTCCTCCACCCGCACCGCGGTAGCGGTCCCGTCGACGTGTCCCTGCACCAGGTGGCCCCCGAGCCGGTCGCTAAGACGAGCGGCCAGCTCGAGGTTAACGGTGGCTCCCTTGTCCAGCGCAGAGAGGGTCGTGAGGGCCAACGTCTCGGGGCTCGCCTGGACCGAGAAGCGTTTGCGGCCGAGGTCGACGTCCGTGTGGGAGAGCCCGGTGCTCGCCACGGAGTGGCCGATCCCGAGGTTCTTCGTCGTCTTGGGGGCCTCTATCTCGAGCCCCAGCACCCCACCCTTGTCACGCGCCCTCTTCACGAGGCCTTGCTCGGTGACGATACCCGTGAACATCAGCCGACCTCTCTCGTCAGGGTCACGAGGACATCGTCTCCGAGCCGGTCTACGGTTTCCGTCTTCCACCTGCGGGCAGAGCCCAGGCTGACGGTGCCGATGTCACCTATCGCCGGGCCGCCGGTCCCCACGAACATCGGGGCGAGGTAGGCCTCGACCTTGTTCACGACACCGTCGCGAAGGGGCGCTGGTCGCGACCTCGGCGCCTCCTCGCACAGCACCTCGAGGACACCTCTTCGCCCAAGGGTCTGGAGGAGCGACTGGAGGTCGACCCCACCGTCGGCCTCGGGAAGGACGAGGACCTCGGCCCCGCCTCCTTCCAGGCGATCTGCACCTCGTGAGAGGAGCTTGGCCCGGTGGCGATCAAGACCGGGCCACCCTCGGCCTGAAGAGCCGGGATGTGAGCGAGGTGCGGCCGGAAGAATCGAGGACCGCGCAGCGGCTGGCGAAGGGGCGTCACGTCGCGAGCGGTGAGGGTCGGGTCATCGGCCACCGCCGTGCCGGCTCCGATCAGCACGGCGTCGGCCTCTACCCGCCGCCGGTGCGCGCGTGCCTGGGGGCCGTGATCACCGCGAGGACCCGTCGGGGGCGCGAGACGGCCGTCGAGGGTGAGCGCGAGCTTGAGCGTCAGGTAGGAGGAGCCGGTGGAGCGCTGATGCAGGAAAGGCGCGCTCAACGCAGCGGCCTCATCAGCGCCGACGCCTACCTCGACCTCGACGCCGGCCTGCCTCAGGGCCTCGAACCCACGCCCCTTCACCCGCTCGTCGGGGTCGAGGGCGGCAACCACCCGGGTGACGCCGGCTCTGATGAGTCGAGGGGCGCAGGGGGCATCCGGCCCTCGTGAGCGCAGGGCTCGAGGTTCACGTACACGGTGGAGCCGGTGAGGTCGGTGGCGTCCGCCAGCACGGCCTCGGCATGCTGCGTTCCGGCTCCCGCGGGCGCCCTCGCCGATGACCACCCCATCCCGGACCGCGACCGCTCCGGCGCGCGGGTTCGGGACGTGAGAAAACCGGCGCGCGAGGCTCGATCGCCCGCTGCATGTAGTGGAGATCCGTCTCCAACATCCGAGCCTCTGGCTCCGACGAGGTACCTCCCCGTCGCTCCAGAACCTCGAGGGCGGCGGCAGGCATGGGCGAGACACCCCGCAGTAGGAGGCAGCCAGGGCCCGCTGCCTCTTCTCCCATCCGGACTTGTCGCCTGTGCGGCGATTCACCGTCGGTCCCGGAGTCGCACTGGGTCGGCCCGTGGAGGGGTCTCAGCCCTCGGCAGGCTCGCGGACTTCACCTTGCGGTGTCACCGCCGGTCGGGGATCACACCCTGCCCCGAAGAGGATCCAGCAGGGCGATTATAGCGCCCTGGGGCCCGAACTTGACCGGGCGGTCAAGTGGCCTAGGGCCGGGTCCGTACCCTCTCCCATCCCCACACGAACTGGCGCTCGCTGTAGTCGGTGAGGAGCCTCCCACGTCGCTTCCGTCCGCATCCATGACGGCAACGGCGTAACTGCTCGTCTGGATCCCATAGCGCTCGGCGTTGAAGGCGATCCGTTTGGAGTTGGGGGACCAGTAGCCGCCGTGATACTCGCGGTCACTCAAGGCGTTCAGCTCCTCGGAGGCGAGCTTCCGGAAGTTGCGCCCGTGGCGCCCGACGACGTAGATGAGCGCCGCCGTTGTTTTTGATCCCGCTGAACAGGATACGCGAGCCGTCCGGCGACCAATCTATGTCCCTGAAGCTCAGGTCCTTCGGGGGGACGATCCGCTCCAGGTCGCCTCCGGCGAGGTTCGAGGTGAAGAGGCTGTGACCCCGAGGGCCGATCGACATGAAGGCTACGTGGTGACCACCGGGGATACGTCCAGATCCCCCGTCTTCCTCCCCGAGGTCGATCTCGTGCCGGTTGCCTCCCTCGCGGGTCATGATCGAGATGGCCTCCCCGGTCGAGAAAACGATGCGCTCCCCGTCCCGCCCAGTTGGGGTCGCTGGCATATTCATCGGAGGAGGGGTCCGCATCGCAGTTGTTCGTGAACCTCTCCATGGACCCGTCTCTGCGGACCGTCCAGATATCCCTGCACAGGGTGCTCTCCCGGGTGAACAGGAGCCGGTTGCCATCCGGGGACCAATCAGCCGGCTCGTCGCACCGATAATTGCCACGGCGTGTCACGGGCTGCTGGGCGCCCGATCCCCAGACCGGGACCGTGGCCAGATAGGAGTCATAGTTGCAGTTGAACAAGGTATCGGACGCCTCGAAGACAACCCGGCCGCCGGAGGGCCCCCAGATCGGGTCTTGCTCGTGAACCCTGTTCCTCGTCACGCGGTCGCGCCCCGTCCCATCTGCCCTCATCGACAGAAGCTCCGTGGGGATGCGGCGTCCGTTCGAGTTGATGCACGCGCCCTCGACGACCTCGCCCGGACAAGCCGAGTAGAAGATCCGGCTCTCCCTCGTACCCGCTGCATCGGCGGGCCCGCTGATGGGGGCGGTGACCGAGGTTGTGGCCAGGGTGAGCGTGACAGCAACGAAAGCCCGTTTGAGCATGGTCCCCCTCCTTAACTCCCGACTTCACACGATCATATGGGCAGCCGGCACTTAGACCCGGGGGAGGCGGGCGGGGGCCTCGCTGCCTAGGGGGTGCGGGCGCCCCCGGCCGTTCGGGTTCCCTGGGCCCGGTCGCCGCTCGAGCGCCGGTCTATCCAGTAGCTCGACCTGGTGTCGCGCTTCGCGAACTGCTTCATCTCAGCCGCGATCTCCGCCGCCTCCCAGTGGCTCGAGATCAGCCGCTGCGTGTTCATCGCTATCCCCACCGAGACGGTGGTGACGGGGTACCTGTGCGGGAGATTCTGGCGGTCCGGTACCTCGATATACCCCCTGGCAAGGTCATTGGCGTCGTAGAGACCGGTGATCCGCTCGTCCCACCGGCCGATGACCTCCTTGACGACATCCTCCGCATGCTCGGGAGCAGAGATGGCGACGAAGTCGTCGCCACCGATGTGCCCGCAGAACGAGTCCGCCTCGGCGAGCTCGTTGAGCGCACCGCATATGCATTCGGCGAGGAGCTTGATCGCCTCGTCGCCCCGCAAGAACCCGTAGTGGTCGTTGAACGCCTTGAAGTTGTCGAGGTCGAAATACATGAGAGCGAACGGCGCCCCCCTAGCGACGCGGCGCCCGACCTCTTCCTGCACGGCGACGTTTCCGGGGAGCTGGGTAAGGGGGTTGAGCCCCTTCATCTCACTCGCCCGCCTCAGGGCCGATTTCACCCGCGCGATGAGCTCGATCGGGTCGAACGGCTTGATCATGTAGTCGTCCGCCCCGGCGGTGAGTCCCACCACCTTGTCCGCCGAGAGCGACTTCGCCGTCAGCATGATCACCGAGATGCCTTTGGTGCGGGGGTCGCTGCGAAGCCTCTGGCAGACCTCGAAGCCGTCCATCTTCGGCATCATCACGTCGAGGAGGACGAGGTCCGGCATCTGGTCGAACGTTGTCCCGAGCGCCTGCTCGCCATCGGAAACCGTGACGACATCGTAGCCCTCGAGGCGAAGGTTCACCTCGACGAACCTGACTATGTCCTCGTCGTCGTCCGCGACGACGATCACCTCTCGACCCCTCGTCATATGGAGCCCTCTTCCAATGCGTCCAACCTCTCCCGCATCCGACCTGCAGCGGCCGCCGGGTCTTTCCCGTCGAAGATCGCGCTGCCGGCCACGAGTATCTCCGCACCGGCAGTCACGGCCTCTTGGACCGTGGCCACGTTCACTCCCCCATCAACCTCTATATCGGCACGTGCGCCCGTTTCCTGCACCAGGGCCCGGGCCGCCGCGATCTTCGGGACGACCTCGTGGATGAAGCTCTGCCCCCCGAAGCCGGGCCTCACGGTCATCATCAAGATCACGTCCAAGGCTCCCACGTGAGGGGCGACCACGTCCAGGGGAACGTCGGGGTGGACGGCGAGCCCCACGCCCACCCCCGTGCCCCTCACCTCGGCCACGGCCTTGCCCACGTCGGGCACTACCTCGGGGTGGAATGAGATCCGGTCCGCGCCGGCCGCTGCGAACATGGGGGCGAACTCGATCGGGTTCTCGATCATGAGATGCACGTGAAGCGGAAGGTCGGTCGCCCCGTCCACTGCGCGCACCGTGTCGACCCCGAAGGTGATGTTAGGGACGTAGTGTCCGTCCATGACGTCGAGGTGGAACCAATCGACGAAAGGGCTTACGGTCCGGACCTCGTCCGCCATGCGCCCGAAGTCTGCCGTCAGGATCGACGGGGACAGGCGCAGTCTGGACATCGGCTCATGGTCCCACACCCGGGTCGCATGACCCACAGGACCCTTATACGAGACCCCCGGCTCCGTCGCCCCGGAGGCCGTTGGCCAGCTCGATACCACTCATGCGCCTCTTTCCGGCAGGTTGCACCTCGAGCAGCGCGAGGTCCCGGGACCCGGTGCCGGCGAGGAGCAGGTCGCCCACAGCCAGCGTCCCGGGGGCCAGCTCGGAGGAGTCCGCGGGCCGGGTCCGCCACACCTTCAAGCGCTGGTCTCCGAGGGTCGTCCACGCCCCCGGGGCGGGATTGAGCCCCCTCACCTTGTCGTGAAGCTGCCGTGCGGGCTCGGACCAATCGAGCCGTGCCTCCTCGGGGGACAGCTTGGGCGCGTAGGTCGCGGCTGCGTCGTCCTGCGGCTCCGGCGTGAGTGAGCCGTCCACGAAAGGGGCAAGGGTCTCCGCCAAGAGCTCCGCTCCTTCGCCCGCCATGCGCTCGCCGATCTCCCCCGCCGTCTCCTCAGCTCCGATGGGAGTAGCGCGGGACGCGAGCACCGGCCCCTCGTCCATGCCCTCGGTCAGCACCATGATCGAGACCCCCGTCTCCGACCTCCCGTCCATCACCGCCCGCTGCACGGGAGCCGCGCCCCTGTAGAGCGGGAGGAGCGAGAAGTGGACGTTGACGAACCCAGCTCGGGGGATCGCCAGCAACGCGGGGGGCAGGATCTTGCCGTAAGCCACAACCACGGCCACCTCCGCGTCCGCCTTGTCGAGCCATGACAGGAACCCCTCGTCCCGGACACGCTCCGGCTGACGCACCTCGATGCCTGCGTCGTGAGCGAGGCGTTTCACGGGGCCGGGCGTCAACTTCATCCCCCGGCCGGAGGGTCTGTCGGGGTTGGTCACCACCCCCCGCAAGTCCCATCCCCCTTCGATGAGGGCCCGGAGGCTCGGCACCGCCCACTCCGGCGTGCCGAAGAAGACGACGGAGCTCACTCCGGAGCGGCCAGCAGCTGTTCCCTCAGCGTCGTCAGAGCCGCCCGGCGGGAAGCCTCGGGGAGTCTGTCGATGAATAGGACGCCGTCGAGGTGGTCGAGCTCGTGCTGAAAGACCCTGGCCTGGAAGTCCCGTGCGTCGATCCTCACGGGCTCACCGTTCTCGTCCAACGCTTCGACGAGGACGCGGGTCGAGCGCTCGACCGGATAGAGCAACCCCGGCAGTGAGAGACAGCCCTCTTCCTCCGAGTCCTCTTCGGGGTCGACCTCGACGAAGACGGGATTGACGAGGGCGCCGTGCTCGTCCTCAACCTCCCACACGAAGATCCGCTCGAGGATCCCAACCTGAGTCGCGGCGAGGCCGACCCCGGGAGCTTCTCTCATCGTCTCGATCATGTCCGCGATGAGCCGGCGCTGGACGTCCGTGACCTCCTCCACCTCGCGTGCCCGCTGTCGTAAGACAGGGTCGCCGAACCTCTTGATGGGAAGGATCGCCACGTGTCGCCTTTCTGTTCCGATAGAAGGGGGCACAGCCTAACGAGGATCGACGTCCACACTGAGCCGCGCGCCTGCCCCTCGCTCCTGCACGAGACCACGCAAGGCCCCGGCTACCGCTCCCGCCTCGACGCACTTGACGAGGATCTGGAAAGACGGCTCCGCCCCTGGGCGGCCGAGGCTGATCGGGCCGAGTGTCGCCTTCGCGTGTGGACGTACCGCGGCGGCAGCCCTGGTCACGAGCTCCTCGCCCCGGGGGCCGGAGGCCGTCACCTTCACGAGCTCTGAGAACGGCGGATAGGCCAGCTCGGAGCGCTGCTCCAGCTCGCGCTCGACGAAGTAGTCGTAGTCGGCCCGCACGACGGCCTGGACCGCGTGATGGCCCGGCTCGCCCGTCTGCACGATCAACCGGCCCCCGGCGGAGGCGGGTCCCGCCCATTCCGCCATCTCTTGAAGCGCCGAGTAAGCGTTCTCCGCGGCACGGAAGCCGGGCCTCCTGATCAGCGCGTCTGCGTCGATCACACCGACGAGCCCGACCCGGGGCCGCAGCGAAGACTTGGTGCCGATCCAGGTGGTGACGTAGATACCTCCACCCCCGGCCTCGAGCCGGTCGAAGGGGCCGGCCGAGAGGACCGACGGGTCCACGCGGACCACCGGCGCCTGAGGGAACATCCTGGCCAGCTGTTCCTGCAAGCGCTCGCTCCCCGCCCCCACGAACCTGAAATCGGACCCGCCGCAGGTTGGGCAGGTGTCCGGCGGGAAGCTCGACCAGCGGCACCTGGTACACCGGACGAGCCCTCCTTCGCGATCGAAGACGAGCCCCGCCTCGCATCTCACGCAGCGGAGCGAGCGGGCGCACGCCGAGCACCAGACGGAGCGCGAGTAGCCGGCCAGGGGGACCAGGAGACCTGCGTTCGCCCCGCGCCGCAGTGCCTCCCTGATGCCCCGGTGCAGCTCGGGGCCTATGGCGTTGTCGGGGGGTGGGACGACTTCGACGATGGGACGGGCGGAGCGACTGGCATTCCGCTGGGGCCGGGCCCCGCCGAACTGCCCGCGCTGCACGGCGAGGGCGGTCTCGAGGGGCGGGGTGGCGCTCATGAGGACACACGTGGCACCCTGCAGGCGCGCCCTTTCGATCGCGACCCTGCGGGCGTCGTAGCGGGGGGTGCGGTCCTCCTTGTAGGTGGGGTGATGCTCCTTGTCCACGATCAGGAGGTTGAGCCCGGGAGCCGGCGCCAGCACAGCGGAGCGCCCACCGGATCCGAGGGCGTGCCCCCGGGCGAGCCGGACCCATCCCCCGGCTCGTTCGGGCTCCGGCTGCGCGGTGTCTAGGCGGACCATCGATGGATAGCCCTCGGCGACACCGTCGAGGACGCCGGAACCGTATCGAACCTCCGGGACGAGCACCAGGGCCGCCCCGCCCGCCCGCGCCACGTGGCCGAGAAGCTCGCGAATGACGGCGGCTCGATCCTCCCCCGGGAGCAGCCGCAATGACCAGGTGCCCCCCGCCCCAGAGCTCACTGCCTCGGCCAGACGGTCGCCCCCAACGTACGAACCCAGCAGGGCCTGCGGGGGGCCGGGTTGGAGCGGCTCTGGCTCGGCGACCTTCATCCGTACCCGCGGGGGCACCGCCCTGGCCAGGGCCTGTCCCCTCGGCACGAGGTAGCGCAGTGCGAACCATTCGAATAGACGGTCCATCGGCGGCGGGACGAGCGGCACGTCCACCACCACCGAGATCAGCTCCTGCAGGTCTTTGTCACCGGGGGCATCCCCCCCGTCGCCGACGACCACCGCACGGACGCGCCGGTGGCCGAAAGGGACCCTCACGAGGGAGCCGGGCGAGACCTTGCCCTCGAGTTTCGAAGGGACGCTGTAATCGAAGGCTTTGTCTACCCCCCAAGCGGGGATCAGCGGTACTACGGAGACGACTCGGGGGGTCTCAGCTGCAGATTCGGCGGAGCTCATCTGCTCGATCGGTGCGCTCCCAGGTGAAGTCTTTATCGGAACGCCCGAAGTGCCCGTAGGCGGCAGTGTTCTTGTAGATCGGCCTGCGGAGGTCGAGGTCCTTGATGATCGCGGCGGGCCTGAGGTCGAAGACCTCCTTCACGGCGTCGCGGATCTTCATCGGATCGACCTTCTCGGTACCGAAGGTCTCGACGGAGACGGACACGGGGTGCGCAACGCCGATCGCGTACGCGACCTGCATCTCGAACCTGTCGGCAAGGCCCGCGGCAACCACGTTCTTCGCCACGTAGCGGGCGGCGTAAGCGGCAGACCTGTCCACCTTCGTCGGGTCCTTGCCGGAGAAGGCGCCTCCGCCGTGGCGGGCCATGCCCCCGTAGGTGTCGATGATGATCTTTCTGCCCGTGAGGCCGGTGTCGGCCTTCGGCCCACCGATCTCGAACACGCCCGTTGGGTTCACGAGCACGTTCATATCGGCGGCGTCGAGCTCTGCCGGAAGGAGCGGCTCGATCACGTGCTGGACGAGATCGGGCTTGAGGAGCGTCTCGATGTCGACGTTCGGCTGGTGCTGTGTCGAGATCACGACGGTCCCGAGGGTGCGCGCCACCCCCCCCTCATAACCGACCGTCACCTGCACCTTCCCGTCGGGCCGGAGGTACGGGAGGACCCCGGCCTTGCGGACCTCGGAGAGCCGGCGGGCGAGTCGGTGAGCGAGCCAGATCGGCATCGGCATGAGGTCGTCGTTCTCGTTGGAGGCGTACCCGAACATCATCCCCTGGTCCCCGGCCCCCTGGGAGTCGAGGTTGGCGTCCTCTTCCTCAGTCTCACCGGTGCGAACCTCGAAAGAGTGCTCTACCCCCGTTGCGATGTCGGGAGACTGCTCCTGGATAGCGACCGCGACGCCGCACGTCGCGCCGTCGAAACCGATCTTCGAGCTCGTGTACCCCACCTCCGTGACCGTCCGTCGCACGACGGCGGGGACATCGACGTAAGTGGAGGTGGTGATCTCTCCGCCGACGACGACGAGGCCGGTGGTCACGAACGTCTCGCAGGCCACTCGGGCGAATGGGTCCTCCGCTAGCAGCTCGTCGAGGACCGCGTCGGATATCTGGTCGGCAAGCTTGTCCGGATGCCCCTCCGTCACCGACTCGGATGTAAAAGGCATGATCCTGTCGCTCATGGCGACACCCTAATGGATGAAGCCTGGATCTCTGGCCTGCCTCGGCCGAACGATCGGTGCGCCCTAGAGCGCCGGTTCGAAGCTCGTGAGGAAGGTGTCGAACTCCTCCTGGCTCTGGCCGCAAGAAACGACCGGGCAGCCGAACTGGAACACGAGCGCCTGTTCCCAGCCATCCGGGATCACGGCAACCATCCGGCCCTCCACGCTGAGCCCCTCTGGCGTTTCGCCCGCCGTGCGGAGCTCCCACCCTCGAGACACTTCGGGCGAGCCCGAAACCGCACGGCGCGGGGTCCCCAGAGCCTTCATGCCGCTCGTGTCCCACGTCTGGATGTTCTTCAACATGCCCGGCAGGTCCTGGTTCGATGCACCCGGGAGCATGTCGACCCGGATCACCATCACGAAGGAGCCGTCCGCGGCCTCGAGTGCGAGGTCCACGCTTGCTCTCCCCGCGTCCATCTCGAGCTCCCCGTGCCGCTGCCATGAGGCTACGTGCCGCAAGGTGTACGTATCGTCGGGGGGGCTGAAAGTCTTCCCCGGGCTGAACACGACCACCGTTGCCATGAAGAGCACGGCTAGGTTCCAGCCACCGTGCGCGGCCATCGTGTACCAGAGGCTCTTCGTCCTGCGCTTGAAGCCCAGCCCGAAGCCGAGCAGGAGGAGTGGCGGGATCAGGATCGCTCCGTGCGCCATCACGAAGAGGAGAGAGGTGCCAACGAGAGCCACGAGTGGCCCATGCCGGGCAAGCTTCTCGTACAGCATGCCCCGGTAGTAGATCTCTTCGATCACCGGGGCCCCTATCACGACCACGACCGAGGCAAGGAGCAGGCCGACGCCCGACGTCTCGCCCACGAGCGTCCGCAGGACGGCGTCGATCGAGAAGTGCCCTCCGCTGAGGAAGTACGCAACCGGGGACCACAGGGCGAGCAGGAACAGGCCGAACCCGAAGCCACGCAGAGCCTCCTCGCCGGAGGTCGGGGTTCGCTCGATCCCGAGCGAAGCCCAGTCCCGGCCCTGGGTCTTCTTGACCATCACGAAGATGGCGATCCCCGCCAGCAGGTAACCGACGATCTGCAGGACGAGCGACACGTCGAGGAGCTGGGTGAGCGAAGAGTCCGCCGGGACGGCCTCGCCCAAGAGCCTGGGGACCCCCCAAGCGCAGAAACCGAACAGGACCAAATGCGGCCACCCCCACCGAATGACGCGCGAGCGCCCGGGTTTGGGCGGTGGGAGCGGCGCCGAGGGCATGGGCGCGGGGACGACCGCTTCAGGGGGACGGACCGGTTTCAGCGGTTCGTCGAAGGACTGGAACGACATCGAGATCGGGGGCGGCTGAGCCGAGGCGGGCGAACCCAGCGGGACTGCGCGACCGACCATAGCCGGGACCGCGCGGGAGGTGCCCCCCCGTTCCACGGGGCTGGGAGCAGAGACGGCGGTGAAAGGACGCGTGTAACACTGGACACAGAAATCTGCGTCCGCTCTGTTCAACGCGCCGCAATCGGCGCACTTCGCCCGCCCCTCCATACCTTGACTATCGGTCCGGGAAGGAGGCTCCTTTATCTCTGCTGGCTCAGGAGGCTTCGAACGAGGGTCAGGAGCATCGCGGCAAGATCCTCTTTCGCCACGAGGCCGAGGTCTCGCTGCTCGCCGGGAAGCGCCATCACGGCGCGGGACGTGGAGGCATCGAAGCCCGACTCGGCCACCCCCACTTGGTTCGCAACTACGACGTCTGCGCCTTTCGCCGCGCGCTTCAGCTCGGCCAGCTCCATGAGCTTCGACGGGTCGCCTTCGGTCTCTGCCGCGAAGCCCACGAGCACCCCTCCCTGCTTCCGGAGAGCCGGGTCGTGGCCGAGCTCGGCAAGGATGTCCTTCGTGGGGACGAGGGTCAGGCCGGGCGGCCCCTCGTCCTTCTTGATCTTCCGGGGGGCGACTTCGACGGGGGTGAAATCGGCGACCGCTGCCGCCTTGATCACCACGTCTGCATCCGCGGCGCGGGCCAGCACGGCCTCCCGCATCTCGGCGGCTGTGGTCACCCTTACGAGGTCGATCCCGTGAGGAGGGGCGAGACTCGATGGCCCCGAGACGAGACTTACCTTGGCTCCCCTCGCCACCGCCGCCTCCGCGAGGATGTAGCCCATGCGGCCGGACGAGTTGTTCCCGATGTAGCGGACCGGGTCGATCGGCTCGCGGGTGCCTCCCGCCGTGATGAGCACCCTTACCCCCGCCAGGTCTTCGCTCCGCCCGAGGAGCCCGGTGGCCGCCGCGCTGATCTCCGTCGGCTCCACCATCCGGCCGGGACCGCTGTCGCCCGAGGAGAGCGCCCCTGCCGCCGGCCCCAGAACCCTCACGCCCCTCGACTTCAGCGTCGCGAGATTCTGTTGGGTCGCCGGGTGCTCCCACATCTCGGTGTGCATCGCGGGGACGACGAGGATCGGGCAGCGAACGGTGAGAAGCGTCGCCGTCACGAGATCGTCGGCCGCCCCCGCCGCCAGCCTCGAGATCGTGTTGGCCGTGGCCGGGGCAACGACAGCGAGAGACGCTCCACGCGCCAGCTCGACGTGAGGGACGTCGGCACCGCCTCCGAAGAGTTGCGAGGCCACGGGGTTGCCGGTGAGGGCGGCGAAGGTCTGCGCCCCGACGAACCGTTCGGCCGAACGAGTCATGAGGACCCGGACGTCCGCACCCTGCTCGGTGAGGTCGCGAGCGACCTGCACGACCTTGAAGGCGGCTATCCCTCCCGGGACGCACAGGAGAACCTTCTTACCCTGCATCCTCTCGGCTCCGCCTTTCGGAGGGGGTTATGCCTCTACGTCGTCCGTGCGCTCGTACCCGACGACGCCGTCGGCGATCTCCTGCATGGCGATCGACAGAGCCTTGGGGGCACGGTCGGGGATCATCGGGATCTGGGGCGGGGCGAACTCGGCGACACCTTCACCGAGCTGGCTGAAGTAAGAATTGATCTGCCTCGAACGCTTCGCCGCGAGCACGACGAGGGTGTACTTCGAGTCGACGCCCTCCATGAGGGTCTCGATCTTTGGGTCGATCATGTAGGGGCTCCTCTAGCTTCGCTGTCTGGTGGTTCCTCCCAGTATACGAACCAGCTCCTCAGCCGCCCGACCAACGTCGTCGTTCACGACTATGTGATCGTAGTTCCCCTTGTTCTTCACTTCCTCGTAAGCCGCCGTCAACCTGCGCGACAGCGTGTGCCCCTCCTCGGTCCCCCGTCCCCGCAGCCGCAGCGAGAGATCGTCGAGAGAAGGTGGCTCGATGAATATCAGGACGGCCTCCGGCTTCGCCCGTTTCACAGCCATCGCCCCCTGGATGTCGAGCTCGCACACGACGGTGTGACCAGCGGCGATAGCCGCCTCGGCGGGGGCTCTCGGCGTGCCGTAATAGTTGTCGTACACCCGCGCCGACTCGAGGAACTCGCCCCTGTCGCGCATCGCGTGGAACTCAGGCTCCGGGATGAAGTAGTAGTCGATACCGTGGCGCTCGCCCTGCCGGGCGGGACGGGTGGTGACGGAGACCGATTGGATGATGTCGGGCAGTTTCTTCAGCACTTCGCGCATGACGGTGCCCTTGCCCGCTCCAGAGGGCCCCGAGATCACGAAGAGCATGCCGGAGCTACCTGCGGGCGAACTCGCCGAGGAGGTTCTCCTTCTGCTTCTGCCCCAGGCCGCGCATCCTGCGGGTCTCTGAGATGTCGAGCCGCTCCATGATCTTCCGGGCTCTGACGCGACCGACGCCGGGGAGGGACTCGAGCACGGTGGATACCTTCATCTTGCCGACGATCTCGTCATGTGTCTGGTCGACAAGCTCCTTCAGGCTCGTCCTGCCGCTTTTCAGCTGCTCCTTCAACTCGGCGCGCTTGCGGCGAGCGATACCTGCCTTCTCGAGAGCTTCCCGTCGCTGCTCCTCGCTGAGGGGAGGGGGCAAGGGCATTCGGATGAGCCTCCTTGTAGAAACAGTGATCGCGCGACAGGCCACTTGATACCAGATTTCCTTGGGAGCCTACGCCTTCGCGCCGCCGGTGCGCCTGGAGCCAGGGTCGTCGAGCGCGACGCCCTCCGCACACAGCGGGCATCCGGCGGGATCCCATGACTCCACCTCGAGATGGACGAGCGCCTCGAACCGCACCCCGAAGGACACAGGACGCGCTGGATCACCGCGGTCGATAAGCGCCGCGACCCCTACGGGCTCGCCACCCGCGCGGCGTACCAGCTCGACCACCTCCAGCGCGGACCCCCCGGTCGTCACCACGTCTTCCACCACCAGGACCCGCTCATGAGGGGCGATGCTGAACCCCCTACGGAACGTCATATCGCTGCCCGCCCTCTCCGCGAAGATCATCCGCGTCCGCGCCGCTAGAGCCGTGCAGAAGCCGAGAACGAGAGCTCCGACGGCGGGGGCCGCGACCACGTCGAAGGTGCCTTCGAACTCACGTGCGAGCTCGGCTCCGAACCTCTCGGCGAGGTGAGGATGCTCGAGGACCCGGAACTTCTGCACGAAGAGGTCGGAGTGGCGGCCCGAGGAAAGGACGAAGTGCCCCCGGAGTACGGCGCCGTTGTCTTCCAGGACGGACATGACCTCGTGTTCGTTCAAGCTCAGCTCTCCACCTTCAGCGACCCGACCAGATCGGCCAGCTCCTCGACACCATGTCGTTCCATGTACCGGGTGATCCCGTTCGCCACGTCGAGGGAGGCCACCGGGTTGACGAAGTTCGCGGTCCCGACCGCGACCGCAGATGCGCCGGCCAAGATCATCTCCAGGGCGTCGGAGGCGTCTGACACCCCACCCTGGCCCACGATCGGCACGTGCGGGAAAGCTCGGTGTACGTCGTACACGGCCCGCACCGCGATAGGCCTCACCGCCGGTCCCGACAGGCCGCCGTAGGTCCCACCCAGCCGGGGCCTGCGGGTTTCCACGTCGATTGCCATCCCAAGCACGGTGTTGATGAGCGAGAGCCCGTCCGCCCCCGCCTCCAGCGCAGCCTCTGCGATGTCTACGATCGAGGTCACGTTCGGCGACAGCTTCGGGAACACGGGCACACGCGGCAGAGCCTTCTTTACGCTCGAGACGACCGCTGCGGTGGTAGCCCTCGAATGGGAGAACATGTTGTTCCTGTCCTCGAGGTTGGGGCAGGAGATGTTGACCTCCACGCCGGAGATCCCCCGGCCCCCGGTCCGCAGCTTGTCCGCCACCCTGACGAACTCGTCGACCGTGTTACCGGCTATGGATGCGAACACCGTCGCCTTCTTGCCAAGGAGCCAGGGAAGGTCTTCGGTGATGAAGTGATCGACGCCTTTGTTCTGGATGCCGATCGCGTTCAGCATCCCCGACGGCGTCTCGCACATACGGGGCGTGGGCTTGCCCTTCCACGGCGAGATGGTGGTGGACTTGACGATGATGCCCCCAGCCTCGCGAGGTCGATGAACCTCGACCCTCACGGCCGGCGCCGAACGTGCCCGAAGCGACGAGAACGCTCTCGAGGGGCACCCCGCCCAACTTGATGCTGAGGTCTGGAGCCATCAGTTCCCCGGAGGAGCGTGCTCGTCGGGCGGGTCTAGGACACCTATGGCTCGTTGCCGCGCCGGCTGGAGAGAGCTCGTCCTGCCCGACCCCCGACGGGCTCCGTCTCGCCTTCCCACAGGACCTGGGAACCGTCGAAGACCGGGCCCTCCGTGCAGGAGCGGGCATAGGCGACCTCCGGGCCGTTCGCAGAGCGTCCCTTCGAAGAACCTTGTCGGGCCGGGACCTTTAGCGGCATGACACAGGTCATGCAGACGCCGTAACCACAGGCCATCAGCTCCTCGACCGCCACCTGGACGGGGACGTCCTGCTCGGCACAGATCCGCGACACGGCCTGCAGCATCGGGTGAGGGCCGCAGGTGTAGACCACCTCGGTCCCGCACTTCTCGATCGTCTGCACGAGGATGTCGGTGACCCTTCCTTGTCCCCTGAGGAGCCATCCTCTGTCGTGACCCGGCAAACGGACGCCAGCCGGCGAGCGTCGATCTGGTTGAGAAGGAGGTCCGAGCTGCGCGCTCCGAGGATGACGTCGACCCTGTGACCCTCGTTACGGAGCTCGTCTGCCAGGAAGAACAACGGCGCGGCGCCGATGCCCCCGCCCACGAGAAGGCAATGGGCTGCTGCTCGGAAGGACGAACCCGCGGCCGAGGGGGCCGAGGAGGTCGAGCATCGCGGACCTCGCGGTGTTGAACTTGGTGCCGGGACCATGGACGTCGAAAACGATCTCGATGGTGCAGCCTCCGCGTTTGTGGACCCTGTAGACGGTGTGGGCGGCGAAGGATGTGGCACCGCCCTCGACCGTGCGGACGTTCACGAACTGACCCGGCTTCACCCGGCCCCCGACCTCCGGGGCGACGATAGTGAGCGCGTGGTAGCGCTCGCCGTACTTCTGTGAGAGAGCACCTCGCCCACCGTGATCAGCATCAGCTCTCCACCTCGTGGTCCCGCACGTCGGCGAGGTAATCCTGAAGCCTGCGGACACCCGCCAGGCCCGAGGCCAGGGCCTCGATCCCCTGGACGGCCGCCGCTATCCCGGACATCGTCGTGATGCTCAGGACACCGCGCCGATCGCAGCCTGCCTAATGAAGTACCCGTCGGACCGAGGCGCGCCCGAACGGGTGTTGAAGACCATCTCGATCTCGCCGCCGGCGAGCATGCTGGCCACCGTCTTGCCGCCCGAGGCCCCGCTCGGGTCGGAAACCTTCGCCACCATCTCCGCCTCGACCCCGGCCCGGCGAAGCACCTGAGCTGTCCCCTTCGTGGCGACGATGTGGAAGCCGAGGTCCTGGAGGCGCTTCGCGGGAAGATGACCGAGCGCTTGTCCCTGTTCGCCACCGAGATGAAGACGGTCCCTTCAGCGGCAGCTTCGCCCTGCAGCCGACTCGGCCTTGCCGAAGGCGAGCCCGAAATTCCTGTCAATCCCCATCACCTCGCCCGTGGCCCGCATCTCCGGCCGAGCAGCACGTCGACCCCGGGGAAGCGGTCGAACGGCATGACCGCCTCTTTCACCGCCACGTGGTCGAGCCCTCGTGTCCGATCGACCTGCGGGGAACGAGTCCCTCCTTGCGGAGGGCGGCCAGGAGGTCCCCGTCATCACGCGGGCGGCCACCTTGGCCAGGGGCAACTCGGTGGCTTTCGACGTGAAGGGGACGGTCCTCGAGGCACGAGGGTTGGCCTCGAGGACGAAGACCTGCTCGTCCTTGACCGCGAACTGGATATTGAGCAGTCCTCTCACCCCCAGCCCCGGGCGACTCTCGGTGTACCGATGATGTCCTCTGTCTGGTCCTCGCCGAGCGTGAACGGAGGCAGGGCACAGGCCGAGTCGCCCGAGTGGATCCCCGCCTCCTCGATGTGCTCGAGGATGCCGCCGACGTACATCTCCTCCCCGTCGAAGACCGCGCCGCAATCGACCTCGACGGCGCCCTCGAGGAAGCGGTCGACGAGCACCGGGTGGGCGGGAGACCTGCGTGGCCGTCTTCATGTAGCGCTCGAGGGAGGACTCCTCGTAGACGATCTCCATGGCGCGGCCCCCGAGGACGTAGGAAGGGCGCACCAGGATCGGGTACCCGATCGATTGAGCTATGGCCCTTGCCTCCGCGGCAGAACGGGCCAGGCCGTTCGGAGGATGTGGCAGGGATAGGTCCGCCAGCAGGGCCCCGAATCGCTCCCTGTCCTCCGCCTTGTCGATCGCGTCGGGCGGCGTGCCGAAGATCGGGACCCCGGCCTCGGCCAGCCCCTTGGTCAGCTTCAGAGGCGTCTGGCCCCCGAGCTGCACGATCACACCGGCGGGCCGCTCCCTTTCGACGACGTTCAGGACGTCCTCGAGGGTGAGCGGCTCGAAGTAGAAGGCGGTCCGATGTGTCGTAATCCGTCGAGACGGTCTCCGGGTTGCAGTTCAGCATGATGGTCTCGAACCCGGCGTCCTCAGAGCGAAGGCGGCGTGAACGCAGCAGTAGTCGAACTCGATCCCCTGCCCGATCCGGTTCGGGCCGGCCCCGAGGATGAGGACCTTGGTCTTGTCGCTATCCCTTACCTCGTCCTCCTCCTCGTAGGTGGAGTAGTGGTACGGGGTGTCCGCCTCGAACTCGGCTGCGCAGGTGTCGACCGTCTTGTAGACGGGGATGATGCCCCCTTGCTTGCGGCGCGCCCGCACGGCCGACTCCGAGGCCCCGACGCAGCGGCCGATCAAGGCGTCGGAGAACCCCACACCCTTCGCGTCGGCCAGGTCGTCCGGGGTCAGGTCGTCGAGCGTCGTCGAGGACAACCACCTGCGGGTCTCGGCCCCGTAGGCGATCTGTTCCACGAACCAGGGGTCGACCTTGGAGACCTGGGCGACCTCGTCCACCGACCAGCCGCGATAAAGGGCCTCTTCCAGCACATGGAGCCGGCCCTCAGAAGGGGTAGCAAGGCGCTCCCTGATCGAATCGTCCTCGAGGTGGGACACCTCGCCGCCGAGCCCGACGTGATCCTGCTCGAGGGAGCGGAAACCTTTCTGCAGCGCCTCCGGGATGCTCCTGCCGATCGCCATGACCTCGCCGACGGACTTCATCTTGGTCCCGAGGGTCGGGTCCGCGCCGGGGAATTTCTCGAACGTCCAGCGCGGGATCTTGACGACGACGTAGTCGATAGAGGGCTCGAAGGAAGCAGGCGTCTTCTTCGTGATGTCGTTCGGGATCTCGTCGAGCGCGTAGCCGACGGCCAGCTTCGCGGCGATCTTAGCTATCGGGAAGCCGGTGGCCTTCGAGGCCAGGGCGCTCGACCTGGAGACGCGCGGGTTCATCTCGATGACGACGCGACGGCCCGTCTCGGGATGCACAGCGAACTGGACATTGGAGCCGCCGGTCTCGACCCCGATGGCCCGCATGACGGCGGCGCCGTCGTCCCGCATCGCCTGATACTCGACGTCGGTGAGGGTGAGGGCCGGAGCGACCGTCACCGAATCCCCCGTGTGGACGCCCATCGGGTCGATGTTCTCGATCGAGCAGACCACGACGACGTTGTCGTTGCGGTCCCTCATCAGCTCGAGCTCGAACTCTTTCCATCCTTCGATCGACTCCTCGACGAGCACCTCGCCGATGCTGGAGAGCCGCACTCCCTCAGCCACCACCGAGCGCAGCTGCTCGGCGTTCCTCACGACCCCCGAGCCACCTCCGCCCATCACGTAGGAGGGGCGGATCATCAGCGGGTAGCCGAACTGCTCGGCGGACGCCAGGGCTTCCTCGACCGAGTAGGCGAACGTCGACCGGGGGAGGTCCAGCCCCGCGGCCTGCATCGTCTCCTTGAACACGCGCCGGTCCTCGGCGCGTCGTATCGAGTCGACGCCGGCACCGATCATCTCGACGTCGTTGGCCTCGAGCACGCCGGAGAGGGCGAGCTCCATCGCGACGTTCAGGCCGGTTTGGCCGCCGAGGGTGGGAAGGATGGCGTCGGGCCGCTCCCTCTCGATGATCTTGGCGACGTACTCGGCGGTGATCGGCTCGAGGTAGGTGCCGTCCGCGAACTCGGGGTCCGTCATGATCGTGGCGGGGTTCGAGTTCACGAGCACCACCTCGTAACCCTCGGCCCGCAGCACCTTGCAGGCCTGCACCCCGGAGTAATCGAACTCACTGGCCTGGCCTATGACGATAGGGCCGGAGCCGATCACGAGGATCTTGTGCAGGTCGTCTCGTCTAGGCAAGTGCGGCCCTCCCGAGGTCACGCATGTCCCAGGTCCTGTTCGTCGCTGGGCCTCGAGTCGTGTGACATGAACTCGATCGAGTTGCCGGCGGGGTCACGCGTGAAGAAACGATGCCGGCCTGGGATCGGCCGTGCCTGCTCGATATGGCAGCCTGCGTCGCGCAGCCGGTTCACGACCGCGGCGAAGTCATCGACCACGAGTGCGAAGTGGGCGTCGCGCGGCGGGTTGTGCTCGTCCGTCGAGACATGTAGCTCCTGGGGGCCGAGGCGGAACCACGCGCCTTTGGCGCGCGTGCCCTCGGGCTTCGGCAGGCGCTCGAGGCCGAGCACCTCCTCGTACCAAGCGATCACGGCAGGCTCGAGCTCCTCGGGGCTCGTGACGTTGACGTGATCGAGTCCTCTGATCCCTTCCCAGCGTGAGC
Source organism: Actinomycetota bacterium (assembly GCA_030448085.1). The sequence goes on from JAUJNU010000016.1 coordinate 23,629, forward strand.
TCAGCGCGACCCGCCCCTTGCCTCGGCCTTCCTCTTCACCCGTGCCCTCTTCTTCTTCTGACGCTCCTTCTTCCAGCGCGTGCTGCGTCGGTCTCCTCTTCCCATGGTCCCTCCTTATGCCGGTACCGGCATGGTCGTCGAAGGCTGGAATTCCTTCATCAGCGTGCGGAACTGAGCGAACAGATAGCGGGAATCATGGGGGCCGGGGCCCGACTCAGGGTGGTACTGGACGCTGAAAGCCGCCCCCGGGAGCTCGAGGCCCTCGACCGTCCCATCGTTGAGGTTCCTGTGGGTGAGGATCGCCGGGGTCCCCGCGAGCGAGGCCGAGTCCACGGCGAAGCCGTGGTTCTGGCAGGTGATCTCGATCCTGTCCCGGCCCAACCTCTGGACCGGGTGATTCCCTCCCCGGTGGCCGAAGGGCATCTTGTAGGTGCGAGCCCCGACGCTGAGCGCCAGGAGCTGATGGCCGAGGCAGATCCCGAAGATCGGGACCTGCCCGAGCAGATCCGCGATCGTCTTCACCGCGTAGTCCACCGGCTCGGGGTCGCCGGGGCCATTCGATAGGAAGACCCCCTGCGGCGCGAGGGCGAGAACGTCTTCGACGGTAGAGGTGGCCGGGATGACGGTCACGTCGCATCCGGAGGCGGCGAGGAGGTCGGAGGATGTTTCGCTTCAGACCGAAGTCGAAGGCGGCGATCCAGGCGCGGCTCACCCGGGGCGAGCTCACCCATCAGCTCCAGTGACGCCGGAGAGGACTCCTCCGGCGGCGAAACCGGAACGCGCGTCCGCGCCTCTAGCTCGGCTTGCCCCCACGTGTAGGGGTCTCGGTCGTTACCTCACGAACGATGTCCCTGCCCACGAGCCCCGGCGCTTGGACGCGCCACGTCCACCAGCTCGTCCGGGTCCAGGATCTCGCCCGAGATGGCGCCCTTCAGCGCCCCGCTGTCGCGGATGTGCCTCGTGAGACGGCGGGTGTCGATGCCGAGATCCCGGGGATGCGGTGCCTCTCGAGGAACTCGTCGAGCGTCCCCTCCGAGCGCCACGAGGACGGGCGGCGTGCGGGCTCCCGCACGACGAGCTGGCCGCCCAAGGCCGGCGCGACTGCAGGTCGGAGTCGTTGACACCCGTGTTCCCGATATGGGGCGACGTCATGGTCACGATCTGACCGTGGTACGAGGGGTCGGGTGGAGGACCTCCTGGTAACCGGTCATGCTGGTGTTGAAGCAGACCTCCCCTACTACGGTCCCGAGCCGAACCCCCGGCCCCTGAAGACGGTCCCGTCTTCCAGCGCCAGGAGGGCCTGTCTTGGATCTTCGCTCTCTCATGCCATCACCTCCGTGCCTACCCTGCCATCTATCAAGGTCCGCGTCCCTCTGTAGAAAGTCATGACCCTTTCCCCTGAGATCGCGCCCCGCAGGCGGCGTGTTGCGGCTCTTCGAGTGGAACGCCCCCGGGTCGACCCGCCATCCAGCCTCCGTGTCCAGGACGACGAGGTTCGCGGGACGACCGTTCCGTATCGAGCCCTGTCCCTCGAGCCCGAGGATGCGCGGGGGCCGCTGACATGACCTCGATCAACCTGGGAAGCCCCACCAGACCGGTGTGAAGCAGGTGGGTCGCGACGAGGCCGAACGCTGTCTCCAGGCCCACGAAGCCGGGCGGGGCGAGGTCGAACTCCTGGTCCTTCTCCTCCGGTGAGTGCGGCGCATGATCGGTAGCGATCGAGTCGATCACGCCCTCCGCCAGGCCCTTCGCGATGGCTGCCCGGTCTGACTCCGGCGCAGGGGGGTTGACCTTGGCGTTCGCGTCGTAGCCCTCGACCTCCACCTCGGTGAGGCCTATGTGATGCGGGGTGGCCTCGGCCGTGACCGGCAGCCCCTCCTCTTTCGCCCGGCGAACCAGCTCCCACCGTGCCGGCGTGGAGATGTGAAGCAGGTGAAGCCGGGAGCCGGTCATCCGGGCAAGAGCGATATCCCGGGCGGCCATGATCTCCTCCGCCTCAGCGGGGATGCCCCCGCAGCCCGAGCCGGGCCGAGAGCTCGCCTTCGTGCATGTGACCCCCGGCGGCGAGGGACGCATCCTCGCAGTGCTCGGCGTAGATCCCGTCGAAGGCTCTGAGGTACTCCATGGCGCGACGGGCGAAGAGAGCGCTCTGCACCCCGTGGCCGTCGTCTGTGAAGAGCCTCACGGCTGCCCTCGAGCGGGCCATCGCCCCGATCGCGGCCATGGCCTCGCCGGCGAGCCCCTTGCTGAGCGCACCGGCGGGGACGACATCGACCAACCCGACCTCGACTCCACGGGACCAGACGTGCTCCACGACGTAGCCGGAGTCGGCCACCGGCCGGGTGTTCGGCATCGCGCATAGAGCCGTGAAACCGCCCGCGGCGGCGGCCCGGGAGGCGCTCGCCACGGTCTCCTCGTCGGTGCGCCCCGGGTCCCGCAGGTGGGTGTGCATGTCGACGAAGCCGGGGGCCACTACCAGCCCCTCCGCCTCGATCACCTCGGCCCCCTCGGGGGGAGAGATCCTCTCTTCGAGCCCCGCGACCATCCCCGCGTCGTCGATGAGCAGATCGAGCTTCTCGTTGGTCCCAGAGCCGGGGTCGACCACGCGGCCACCGCGGATCAGCGTCGCCAAGCCGCTCCCCCCTCCGCGTCCAGCATCAGGTAGAGGACGCTCATCCTTACCGCCACCCCGTTCGCGACCTGGTCTAGGATCAGCGAGCGCGGCAGGTCTGCGACCTCGGACTCGACCTCCACCCCGCGGTTCATCGGGCCGGGGTGCATGACGACGGCCTCGGGACGCATCCGTTGCACCCTCGCCGAGGTGAGCCCCCAATTCGCGTGGAACTCTCCGGTGCTGGGGAACAGCTGCTCGGATTGGCGCTCCTTCTGCACCCGAAGGAGGTAGCAGACGTCGATCTCCTCGAGCACCTCGTCGAGGTCGGACGTGACGGTCACGCCCCATCCGGTGGTGGTGGCGGCGGGGGCGGGGATGAGCGTGGGGGGACCCACCAGAATGACCTCGGCCCCCATCTTCGTCAGTCCTTTCACGCAGGACCGGGCCACGCGGGAGTGGGTGATGTCGCCCACGATCGCTACCTTCAGCCCCTCGAGGTCCTTGAAGTGCTCGCGCATCGTCATGAGGTCGAGGAGGGCCTGGGTCGGGTGCTCGTGCGTGCCGTCGCCGGCGTTGATGACCCGGGCGCCGACCCAACCGGCGAGGCGGTGGGCCGCGCCGGCCGAGGAGTGGCGCACGACGATCACGTCCAAGCCCATCGCATCGAGCGTGAGGGCGGTGTCTTTGAAGGACTCCCCCTTGGAGACGCTCGAGCGAGCCCCGGCCGGGAAGTCCACAACCTCCGCAGAAAGGCGCTTGGCCGCGAGCTCGAACGAGACACGGGTCCGGGTGGAGGGCTCGTAGAAGAGGTTGCAGACGGTCCTGCCTGCGAGCGGGGAAAGGCCCGCGGCATCGCCCGACCCCGAGGCGGCCCGGCGGAACCCCTGTGCCGTGTCGAGGATCGTCGTCACCTCGCCCTCGCTGAGATCGTCGATAGCCAGAAGGTGGCGCATCAGGACGCCTTCCCGATCAGGACCGCGTCTGCCCCATCCACCTCTTCGACCGTCACCTTCACGATCTCGTCCAAGGCCGTCGGGAGGTTCTTGCCCACGTGGTCGGCCCTGATCGGCAGCTCGCGATGCCCCCTGTCGACGAGGACCGCGAGTCTGATGGCGCGGGGCCTGCCGATGTCGAGCAACGCGTCGAACGCGGCTCTGATGGTGCGGCCGGTGTAGAGGACGTCGTCGACGAGGATCACGGTCCTGTCCCCCACCTCACCCGGGATGGTGGTCGCCTCGAGGCTCCGGGGATGGCGCAGCGCGAGATCGTCCCGATAGGCAGAGACATCGAGAGCGCCGGCGGGGACCTCGCTGCCCTCGAAGTCCGAGATGTAACGGGCGATCCTGGCGGCGAGAGGCGCGCCCCTCGTCCTGATCCCGACGATGACGAGGCCCTCGGCCCCCTTGTTCGACTCCACGATCTCGTGCGAGATGCGGCGCAGGGCCCTGCCGATGTCGGCGGGCTCCATCACTCGGGCCCTGATGCTGAGGCCGTGCCGGCGCGCGGCGAGCGGCGCGGGCATGAAAAAGCGCCTCCTCGTCTATCCGAGGGGCGCGTATGTCGAGGGTTGGTCAAGCTTTCGGTCACTCCTTCTCGACCTCACAGGGCCGCATTAAAGGCTTCCGAGGCACCCTACACCGCGCGCCCGGCGGACACGAGTTTCTCCTTGAAAAATCCGCGTCGGGTGGTGCCCAACGGCTTTCTTGTCGAGTTATCGGACACATATGGGCTCTGTATCCACTCAGAAACCCGAGGGGGATTGCTTGTCTTCGATCGTTACGGCGGACTCCTGGGCTATGCGGCCGAGGAGGCCGTTCACGAAACGTCCGGACTCCTCGGTGGAGAGGGACTTCGCCAGCTCCACCGCCTCGTTGATGGCCACCGCCACGGGGACCCCGGGCCCCCACAGGAGCTCGTAGACCGCGACCCTGAGGACGCTCCTGTCGACGAGGGGCATCCGCTCCAGCGCCCACCTGTCCGCGTAGCGGACGAGGAGCTCGTCGATCTCCGCCGCGTGCGACTGAACCCCGTCCACCAACAACCGGGCGTAGTCGATCGCCTCGTCGGGAGGGGGCCCCTCGACGCCGCCCTCGGCGGCCAGGGGAGAGGGCCAGCCGAGCTCACGGCGAAGGCGGAAGGCGTCGAGCGGCAGGATGTCGCGGATCGAGGCCTCGTACAGGACCTCGAGGGCGAGCTTGCGGGCGGTGCGGCGGGTCTTCCATGACTGCCTTCTACGCTTTTGACATGTATTCGCCGGAGCGAGGGTCGACCTTGATCCTGTCTCCGGTCGTGAGGAACAAAGGCACCTGGACGATGGCCCCCGTCTCGACGGTGGCCGGCTTCAGCGCACCCGAGACCCTGTCGCCCTTCATCCCCGGCTCGGTCTCGGTGATCTCGAGCTCGATCGAGTTCGGCATCTCCGCGCTCACCGGCCTGTCCTCGAAGGTGGGGACGAGGCAGACCGTGCCGTCCTTCAGGAACTTCACCGCGTCTCCCAATAGCTCGGGATCGATGTGGATCTGGTCGTAGGTCTCGTTGTCCATGAACACCAGGCCCGCGTCGTCCTTGTAGAGGAACTGCATCTCGCGCTTGTCGAGCATCGCGAGGTTGACCTTCTCGTCGGCGCGGAAGGTCCTTTCCGCCACGGCCCCGTTCTTGAGGTTCCTCAGCTTCGTCTTCACGAATGCCTGGCCCTTGCCGGGCTTCACGTGCTGGTACTGAAGGATCGTGAAGAGTGTCCCGTCGATCTCCAGGGTCTGCCCCGGCCGCATGTCGTTCGTGGATACCAATGTCCTTGCCTCCTAGAGCTCGATCAGCTTGTCCTTGGGAGCGCTGCCGAGGACTTCCGCCCCTCGCTCCGTCACGTGCACCATGTCCTCGATCCTTATCCCGCCCCAGCCGGCTTCGTAGAGGCCCGGTTCGACCGTCATGACGTCGCCGGCCTCGAGCGTCGACTGGGACACCTTCCCGAAGCGGGGATCCTCGTGGATGTCGAGGCCGACCGAGTGGCCGAGGCCGTGCTCGAACGTCTCGGGATGGCCCGCTTCCACGAGCACCTGGCGGGCGGCCCCGTCGACCTCACGGCAATGCCGGCCCGGAAGGGCCGCAGCGATCCCCGCGGCTTGGGCGG
>JAUJNU010000114.1 GCA_030448085.1 Actinomycetota bacterium
CGTGACGCTGCACGCGAAGGTTGCCCCCGGCCTGTCACTGCACGAGGCGCACCAGCTTTCGGACCGGGTGGAGCGCTCGGTGGAGGAGGAGCTCGGGGAGGGGGTGCGGGTCGACACCCACCTCGAGCCCCTCGAGCGGACCGCGTACGGAAAAGACGTCACCCCGGAGCGAGACGACGTGGTGGAGGCGGTCCGAAGGATCGCCGTCGAAGAGGTGGAGGTCCTGGACTGCCACGAGGTCCTCGTCACTTCCGTCGACGGCTCGCTGTCCGTAGTCGCCCACGTGAGGGGGAGGCGGAGCCTTCCTCTCGACCGCATGCACGAGGCGTCGGTACGGATAGAGAAAGCGGTCCACGCGGCGCTCCCGGAGGTCGGGCCGGTCGTGATCCACTTCGAGCCCGCTTGACGGCAGCGGCTAGTGGTGTTGGGAGCGCTGACTTCCGACGAGAAGCACCAGAGCGAGAACGCCGCCGGCTCCGAGGGTGATAGGTGACCCCAGCCCCCCCGAGTCCCGGTGCTGAAGGTGGAAGATGAAGTGCGGGATCGTGAACGCGATGAACCCGAGCAGAGCCACGCGCAGTGCTACCCGGTCGGCGCTGAGCGCAGCCAGGAGCAGCAGCACCGCAAATCCCAAGTAGAAGCTCCCTACATCTCTGATGAGGTGCTCGTTGTAGGGCGGGAAGCTCGCGACCCATCCGAGCCCGGCACCCGGGAAGTCCCGGAAGAACGAGCGCGGCGCCGCAAGCGCCCACACCCCAGGCACGGCGGCGCTGAGTCCGAGCAGGGTCGTACCCCACCTGACAAGCCGGCTCGGCCGCTTACGGCTGGACCACCCGGAACCGCTTCGGATCATGGCTGGACCTTATGTCGAGGCGGGCCCAGAACCCCGAATCTCAGCCGGTTTCAGAGCGGAGGCCTAAGCCTCCTCCGGCCCTACCACCTGCACCCGTGCGTCCGCTTTCTCGTTCGAGTCGTCCGGGCCGTCCTGGGACGAGTGGGACGGCCGCTCCTCCTCGCCCCCGCCGGAGCTCTTCGCGTCGGGCTCCGGCTTGTCCTGGCTGGATGATCCGAGGTCTCCCCCCGCACCCGGGTCACCTCGACCCGGCCCGTCGACGGGGCCATCGGTGATCCCGTCCTGGCCTTGCTCTTCCCCGGTCGGATGCGTCGCCATGGCTCCTCCTTGATCGGTCTCCCGAAAAGCGTAAGTGCCTAGGCGACCTGCAGGCTCTACCAGCCCCGGTCGATCCACTCGTCGAGATGTGGCCGCTCCTCGCCGATCGTGGTGTCGTCGCCGTGTCCCGGATAGACGAAGGTCTCGTCCGGCAAGACGAAGAGGTTGTCCCTGATCGAAGCGATGATCGTGCGGAAAGCAGCCTCGTCCTCCCAGGTGTTACCGGGGCCTCCGGGGAAGAGCGTGTCCCCGGAGATCAGGTGGCGTCCTACCAATAGACAGATCCCACCCGGGGTGTGACCAGGCGTGTGGATGACCTGCGCCTCCTTGGTCCCGAAGCGGATCCTCTGCGAGTGGTAGACCTTCACGTCGATGTCGACGGGGTAGTCCTCACCATCGTGCGCGTACACGGGCACGCGTAGACGTTCCTTCAGCTCGGCAAGGGCTTGCACGTGGTCGAAGTGCCCGTGGGTCTGGACGATCCCGAGGATGTTCGCCCCTGCGGCGGCCTCGAGGATCGTGTCGGCCTCGAAGCAGCCGTCGACCAGGAGCGCGTCGTGAGTGCCGGGATCCTCCAGCACGTAAACGTTGTTCTCCATCTGGCCGACCCTGATCTTGCGCACGATCAGATCGGCTCCCTCGTAGTGGTGTGCCATCAGCCGGCGACGATCACCGATGACGAGCCGGCCATGACCGACTGGCCCGCCTCGACGGTGTGCTTGACGAGCGCCAAGCCCACGCCATCGGCGGCCGAGGTGACGGACCCGACCTTCACCCCGTCCACGGTCAACTCGGTTCCGGCCCTCAGCCCCTCTCCCTCCAGGCGAGCGAGCCTCCGGTTCACCTTCCCCCGGAAGTGGATCTTCGCCATCGCCTCCTGCCCCACGAAACAGCCCTTTTCGTAGTGGACAGCCCACCCGTCGACGCC
>JAUJNU010000115.1 GCA_030448085.1 Actinomycetota bacterium
GGGATACCGATCCGCTTTCCTCGACCCGTCCCCCGAAGCGGGGGCGGGGGAAGTAGGGCGGCTGTTGCTAGGCGCGTATGACGACGTGGGACGACTGACCGAGCTGGCGGACCTCGCCGAGGTGGTCACGTACGAGTTCGAGAACGTTCCCGCCACGAGCGCTACCCTGCTCGCCAAGCGAGTCCCGCTGTACCCACCACCCAACGCGCTCGAAGCTGCTCAGGATCGGCTACGGGAGAAGGAGCTGTTCGAGCGCTCGGGCCTCGAGGTGGCGGCTTACAGAGCCGTCTCCACCGATGCCGAGCTGAGAGCCGCGGCGCTGGAGCTCGGTCTTCCGGTCGTGGTCAAGACCCGCCGGGAGGGCTACGACGGGAAGGGTCAGAGAGTGATCCGGGAGGCGCCCCAGATAGAAGCGGCATGGGCGGATCTCGGGACCCGGCCGCTCCTCGTGGAGGCCATGGTGCCCTTCGAAAGGGAGCTCTCGATCATCGGCGTGAGGTCACGAAGCGGAGCCACGGCTTTCTACCCGCTGACGCAGAACGTGCATCGCGAGGGGATCCTCCGGGTCAGCACCAGCCCAGCGGAGGGGCTCAGCCCCGAGATGCAGGTCGCCGCAGAGCTCGTTGCTACGACCCTGATGGAGGAGCTTGATTATGTAGGAGTGATAGCGATCGAGCTCTTCGAGGTGGCCGGACGTCTGTTGGGGAACGAGTTCGCTCCCCGGGTCCACAACTCGGGACACTGGACGATCGAAGGGGCCGAGACGAGTCAGTTCGAGAACCACGTGCGCGCGATCCTCGGCCTTCCCCTCGGCTCTACTTCCGCCCACGGAAGCAACCTGATGGTGAACCTCATCGGCAACGTCCCCAAGCTCTCCGACATCTTGGGCGTCAATGGTGCCCACCTGCATCTCTACGGCAAGAGGTCGCGCCCGGGTCGCAAGGTGGGTCACGTGACCGTCACCTCGAACGACCCCGAGTCGATCGAAAACGCACGAGTGGAGCTCCTGAGTCTCGTGGATGCGTAGGAGGTGGTTGGCCTGCCTCGGGGGGGCGGTCCTCGCGCTGGCCGCCTGCACCGGAGACGGGCCGGATGATCTCGCGCTCACGCTTCCCCCGGTGGATGCCTCTGGAGGCGAAGTTAGCCGGGAACCACCTCCCAGACATTTCTCGATCGCCGCCTCGGGCGACATCCTGATCCACGCCCCCGTAGCCAGCCAGGCCGCCCGGTATGGGCTCGGATCGAAGCGTCCCTACGACTTCAGACCCATGTTCTCTGAGGTCAAGGAGGTGATCGAGGGGACGGACCTCGGCATCTGCCACCTCGAGACCCCGATCTCCGCCGACAACACGGACCTGTCGGCCTACCCGGTTTTCAATGCCCCCCGCCAGCTCGCCGGCGCCATCAAGAGCTCGGGCTACGACCTCTGCTCGACCGCCTCCAATCACTCCTACGATCAGGGATCCGAGGGCGTCAAGGAGACGATCCGGGTACTCGATGACTACGGCCTCCGTTCCGAGGGAACCTCGGGCCGGGCCGGGGCCCGCGGGACCATCCTCGATGTCGAGGGTGTGAGCCTGGGTCATCTCAGCTACACGTATGGGTTGAACGGCTTCGTCCTTCCCGAGGGCGAGGACTATCTCGTGAACCTCATCTCGCCCAAGAAGATCCTCAAGGACGCCAAGCGGTTAAGGGCCAAGGGGGCCGACTTCGTGGTGCTGAGCCTTCACTGGGGGCTCGAATACATGACCGAGCCCACGACCGATCAGCTGTCCTGGTCGAAGAAGCTCCTGAAATCGCCGGCTGTGGACCTGATCCTCGGCCATCACGCCCACGTGGTTCAGCCGGTGCTGAAGGTGGGCCGGGAGTTCTCCGTCCTTGGTATGGGCAACTTCCTCTCCAACCAGAGGCCGGGGGCCACCGCGACCTGCTGCCTGCCACAGACGCAGGATGGGGTTCTGATCGAGGTGAGGGTGGTCGAGAACCGAGGCGGATGGAGGACGAAGGTCCGTTTCCTACCCACCTGGGTCGAGCCGGGCAGCTACCGGGTCGTCGACGTGGGGGCCGCGCTCGAAGACCCGGAAGTTGCCCCG
>JAUJNU010000017.1 GCA_030448085.1 Actinomycetota bacterium
GGCGCGCCCCGGCGCGCCGCCCCGTTCGCCCCGCCCCTCGCCCCCCGCCTTGACGGTGGACCGCGCGTCCTGCTCCCGGGACACGCGGGGGAAGTAGCGGTGCGCGGGCTGGTCCTCGAGGCGACCCAAAAGGCCCTTGTCCGTGAGCCGACCCATCGTGGTCATGACCGTCGTGTAGGCGATCGCCCTTCGGGACGCGAGGACGCGGTGGACGTCACGAACGACGGCCTCGCCGCGATCCCAGACGATGTTCATGACCTCGGCCTCGAGCGGGCCAAGCACGTCAGCCAGCGGCTCTCTTCGTCTCGCCGTCACCGATTCCCTATCCCTTGAAGTGCGTGAGGGGATGATACGTCCTCCCTACCTTGTGAGGCTAGCGTTGACCCAGTCCACGTGGCTTATGGCCCCGAGAAAGACCACCCCGTCGAGGTCGGGGCCATAGATGATCGAGCTCTCGGTCCAGGACCAGGGGACCCATGCCGCCGTCTCCGTGGCTATTCGATTCACCCGCTGCCACAGCTTCTCTGCCCGGGCCGGGTCCATCTCGGCCCCCGCGGCCGCGACGGCCGCATCGAGCCGGGGGTCGGAGAGCTCGGCGTAATTGCGGTTGTCCTCTTGCTCGATGTCGTCACTCGTAAGGACCTGATCCACGAAGGAACCGCCCCTCGGGTAGTCCTTGCACCACCCAGCGGAGGTCCCGATCGCGGTGTCCGAATCGGGCCTTCCGTAATAGGTGTCGTACTCGTCCGGGAACCCCGGTTGAACCACCTCGAGGTTCGAGAAACCGAGCCGCCTGAGATCCCCGAGGATCGAAGCGAGGAGCTTGTCACCGGGAGGGTCTTTCGGCCCGACCACCCGCACGGCTCCCGCGTAGCCGTCCGGGAAGCCTGCCTTCGCCAACAGCTTGCGCCCCCTACGCACGCTCCCGGCGTCGGCTGCCGTCTCGAAGGGGTCGTACCGGGAAGGGGGGATGTGGCCCTCCACCCCCGGGGGGACGACACTCGCCGCCACCGGTCCGGTGACGGGCCCCCCCGACAACCGCTTGAGGTTCGCTTTGTCTATGGCGAAGTTGACCGCCCGGCGCACCAGCAGGTCATCGAAGGGAGGGACCGTGGTGTTCAAGAAGATGTACTGGGTGCAACCTTCCGGCTCGTTGACCAGCCGTCCTTCCAACGCCGGGTCGGTCACCACTCGCTCGAGGAGGGATGCGTATGGAGCGACATCCATCGCCAGGTCGAACTCGCCGCGGATGACTCTTTCGACAGCGTCGTCGTTGGCGAGCCCCTGGGTCCACTGCACCGCGGGCACGGAGGCAGCCCGAGCCTCGTCGGTCACACGGTCCCAGAAAGGGTTCCTTTCGAGCCGCAGCGATTTGCCCGGCTCCCAGGAGGCGACACGATAAGGGCCGGACGCGACCGAGTGGCGGGAGTAGTCGCCGCCTCCCGGCCGGTCCTGCGCTGCCGCCAACGAGCGGGGAACGGGTGACGCGGCCGGCATCGCCATCCGGTACGGCCAGTCGGCCGCGGGTTGGGTCAAACGGAAGACGACGGTCTTATCGTCCGGGCACTGGATCCCGGTCACCTCTTCTGAGCTACCTGCTTCGAACGCCTTCGCTCCCTCGAGTATCTCGTAATAAAAGGGGTACCCCGCCCCCACCCCGGGCAGGAAAAGCCTCTCGATCCCGTACTTCACGTCATCGCACACGATCTCCCTTCCCGTCACCCCCTGCGCCTCACGGCCTTCGATAGCGGGGCCGAAGCGGATGCCCGAGCGCAACCTGTAGGTCCACTCCGTGGCGTCCCCGTTGGACGTGCCGGTGTCTGTGGCCAGGTCTCCCACGAGGGCAGCCCCCCCACCCCTCTGATAGGTGGTGAGCGACCGGAAGACCCCACGGGCCAGGAACCACGACAGCGAGGAGTACATGACCCCGGGATCCAGAGAGTCGATGTCGCCCGCACCGGCCAGCCTCAGGGTCCTGCGCCCCCCCGCGGGGGTCGGGACTGTCCCTCTGCTAGAGGGAGCCGGGCTCGCCCCGGTCCGCTCGGGGAGCCCCTCCGACGCCGGCGTGCAGGCGCCGAGGATCAACAACAAGGCGGCGGCGACCCTCGCAAAGCTCCTGCACCTCGTCACCAGCTCTCCCTCTCTCACCGAGCGTTCACTGCAGCCGCACCTTAAGTCGCTTGCACCCCCAACTCGCTCCCTTCCTCCACGGAAAGGAATGGGGCGGCCGGGGGGCGGGTTGTAGGGATATGCGGCGTCCGCGGCGAATCATCACGAAGGTCACAGATCGGCAGGTGAGGGCATCTGCTCGGCTTCCTGGGGAGGGACAAGATGAACAGAACTTGGGGCATCCTGCTATTCTGGGCTGTTGGGACTGACGCTGCTCGCTCCAGTGTCGGCAGCCTCCGAGACTCAGTCATCGGCGCTCGCTGCCGCCGGGCCGAAGATCGAAGACCCCATCATCATCAAGTCCTTCGACGAGCAACCGATCGTCGCGACCCTCATGCTTCCCCAGGGAGCATCCGCGTCCAACAAGGTGCCGGCGGTCCTCGAAACCCACGGGTGGGGCGGTCGCCGGGCGCGGACCCCGGGGCGCCGAACAAAGGCTCCTCAACGAGGGCTACGCCGTCCTCACCTGGGACTCGAGAGGGTTCGGGGATTCGGGCGGAGAGGCGAACGTCGGATCGCCGCAGTTCGAGGTCAAGGACGCGCAGGCGCTGATCGACTACCTCGCCACCCGGCCGGAGATCAAGCTCGACGGGCCGAAGGACCCCCGGGTCGGCTGGGTCGGCGGGTCGAACGCCGCTGGGGTCCAGTTCAACACAGCTGCGAAAGACGACCGGGTCGACGCGATCGTGCCCTTCATCTCCTGGGGGAACCTGACGCAGGACCTGTCGCCAAACGGGGTCTACAAGAAGGGCTGGGGGAGCTCCTCTACAACTTCGGCTTGGTAGGCGCCAAGAACGATGGCCTTGACTCACCTGCGGGTCCCCAGACCGGTGACTATGCGGAGCAGATCCACGACGGCCACGCCCAGGGTCAACTCCACCGGCGAGTACTCCAAGGACATCCACCGCTGGTTCCGCCACAAGTCGACGGACCTGAATCCGGGCGCATCGCCGCGCCCACCTTGATCGTGCGGAAGCGTGGACACGCTGTTCCCCCTGGAAGACGTTTCGGAACTACAGGAACCTCAAGCGCAGCGGAACTCCGGTGCGCCTGATGACGTCACTGCTCCGGCCATACGCTCGGATGCACACGTATCCCGGAGGGGACTCCGGATATCCGAAAGCGGACGAGGTCGATGAGACCGTTTGGGAGAAGAGGGTCTCAGCCTGGCTTGCCAAGTATCTGAAGGGCAAGGACGTGAACACGGGCCCCGAGGTGGAGTGGCAGGCACCCGACGGCTACTACTACAAGGCTCCAAGGTGGCCGCTGCCGGGCACCAGGCGCCGGGTCATGAAGCACGTCGCGACGGGTCCGCTCGTCTCCGACCCGGGGGCCACCGGCGGGGACGGAGCCACGGACGGGAATCCCGCCCCCAGGGGCGAGATCGGCTCCACGGCGGCTCGCATCACCATAAAGAAGATCTCCCGCACCGCCCGCCGCAGGCCGCTGCTGGGTGTGCCCGTGGTGAAGCTGACCGGCAGGGTGACCGGACCCTCCGAGGCCTACGTCTTCCTGGAGCTGGTCGACATCGATCGGGACGGGCGCATGGTGACCGTGGACGATCAGACGATGCCCGTGAAACTGCAGCCGGGGGCAGTGAAGAAGAGGGTGAAGCTCCACGGCGTCTCATGGCTGCTCCGCCCCGGTCACAAGCTGGCGCTGGAGGTCTCGACGGCGTCGAAGCAGTACGACGAAGCCCGCTCCACCTATGTGGTCGACCTGAAGGCGGTCACCAAGCTGCCGATCGCCAAAGCCCGCTGGGTTAAGAGCTCCCGTCGCACCCGCTAAACCTCAAGAAGCGTCCAAAGAAGCCCACACCGATCAAGGTGTGGGCTTCTTTAACTTCCCGAGGTCGAGGACCTGCTAAACGGGTTGCACCCCTGCGGGCATCGGCCCACCCTCGAACGCCGTCTCCCGGTCGGTCGTCCACTCCGGCATGATCGATGGCATCTCATCCACCTTGACCTTGCCCTTGTTGCCTCCGTACAACCTCTCGGCGGTGTTGTAGCACACGTCGGCGCGGGCCTCTTCGCTTAGGAGGTCGAGGAACACGTCGTACCGCTGGAGCTCAGGCCCCAGCCTTTCGAACTTCGCAACGAGATCCGACCCGAGGCAGATCCTGTCGCTGAACTTCTCGGTAAGCGTCACCCACTCGTCCTGCGGGACCCCACCGGGCGCGATCGCGACGTCGTAGAGGATCCAGGAGTAGTCGACCGAGACGTTGGGGTACTGGTCCAGGATCCGCTCCGTCATGAGGTGATAGAACGGCGCGTCCACCCGCCGGGACATTCCGCAATGAGCGAAGACGAAGCGGGTCCTCGGGAACTCCCGCACCGCCTCCTCGAACTCCCACAGGTAAACGGGGTGGTCCGGCTTCCCGACGGAGGTCACGTTCTGGTGGATGAGCACCGGAAGCTCGCGGTCGGCAGCGAACTGGTAGATCGGATACAGCGCCTTGTGGTTCGCCCTCGCCTCATCCCCGTACGTGAACGCAGTCAGGTCGTCGTGGCGAAGGAGCATCTCGCCGATCCCGCTCCACACGTTGGGGTACTGCTCGTAGAGGCGCTCGATGTGCCGGAGGGCGAAACGGTCGGTCGGGTTGAAACCGCAGATGAGGGGATAGAGCCGATCCTGCTTCTCCGGCGCCAGCTTGCGCACCATCTCGGCAACGATGACGTCCGTGTAGCCGTAGTAGTAGCAGGCAGCATCGTTCGCCAGGTAATAGTCGGGTGCCTCGCGGTCCCACTCCGTCCACATCTTCGTGACGGGAAGCCCGAACACCACCGCCTTGGCGATGTTGGCCTCGTCCATGTGGTGGATCAGGAGCTCGGCCCCCGGAGTCTCCTGCAGGAAGCTCACGACGTGCAGATGAGCGTCAATCATCGGGTACTTGCTGCCCTTCAGGCGCCCGAGCGAGCCCGGCTTGTCCGGGTCCCGGGCCCAGCTACCTATGTGCTCATGCGGCATCGCCGGACACCCCCAGTTTCTCCGTCAGGTACGAGGCTTCGCCCGGCTCCAAACGGGCCCATAGATAGCGCCAGTCCGATCTGTTCCCGATCAGATCGCGGAGCTCGCCGGCGTCGTAGCGCTCGAGCAGCTCCATCGAGCGATCGGCCGGAAGGGCCCGCAAGAGGTAGGCGAGATCGCGGCCGTCCCTCACGGAGCCCATGACCTTGTCCCAACCGAGCTCGTCGAGGAAGCGGGCCTGGTTGTTGCGACCCATGCTGGCGAGCACGACGCTCAGCTCGTAGGCGTTCTTGAAGATCTTCGTGAGGTGGTTCCAACCGAGGAGGTCGACGAGGAGGTCGTCGCACTCGCCGTAGACCCACTCGAGAACCTCCGCCAGCTCCTCGGCGGTCTGGATCAACTTCCGCAGCCCCGGCCCTCCGATGGCCTCGAGCATCTTGACCTCGACCTCTATGACGGCGATGTTGGCGAGGATGTCCCTCAAGTAGCGGGACTCTTCGAGGATGCCTCCTAGGTCGCTGCCGAGCACCTCGATCAGGAAGAGTTGGTCTTCCGGGGTCAAGGACTTGAAAGCAGTCGCCAGAGCGGGGGGGGAGTCGATGATCTCGCCGAGGTGGTCTCGGAGCTGCTCGAGCACCATCCTGTCGTGCTTGCCATGCAGGACGTCGAGAGCGATCGCCAGCTCCCCCGCGGTCGCGATCTGGACTCTCTCCCCCCCGATCTCGACCTCATGACGTGTGGCCATCGCCCCTCCTCGCTGCGTTCTCGATACCCGTGGGGGGAGTGTAAGGGTGGCCTCAGACGATGGAAAGAGGGTTTTACGGTAGGTATCGTGCCCGGAGGGACGAGTGTGAGTAGAGACATCAGAGCTGACGAGGCTCAGTGGGCAGGTAGGGCCCGGGGAACAGCCCCCGAGGTGATCCTGTCGCTGATCCTGCTGTTCAATCTGGCCCTGACGCAGCCCCTGCTCGAGCTGCTTGGTCAGTACGTAGAGCTCTTCCTGGCTCGTGGCTCGGGGTCCACCCAGATCATCGTCCAGGCCGCTGCGCTCGCGATCGGGGCGCCTCTTGCCCTAGCGCTCTTCTGTCTCCTCTTTAGAGCGGTTCACCACCAGGCGGGGAGGGTGCTCCACGGGCTCTTCTTTTTCTTGGCTGGGCTCGTGGCCCTTCAGGCCCTGAAGCGGCTCCTGCCGTCCGCTCCCGTTGCCCTGCAGCTCGGCCTTGCCGCCGCTCTCGGTGCTCTCCTCTATCTCGCCTGGTACAGGAGCTCCAACCTTCGGGCGCTCATGTACGGCGGGCTCGTCCTGCCGTTCCTGCTGGGTTGGCTCTTCCTCTACAACTCGCCGGTCGAGAAGTTGATGGGGGCCGCGTCCGTGGAGGTTGCCGACGTGACGATCGGCAAGCCGGCCCCGGTGGTCCTGGTGGTCTTCGACGAACTCCCGCTCGCATCGATCATGGACCGCGAGGGGGACCTCGATACCGAGCTGTTCCCGAACTTCGCTCGGCTGGGAAGGACGCGACCTGGTACCGGGGGCCACGACGGTAAGTGGGAACACCCAGAAAGCAGTGCCGGCGATCCTCGATGGCCGGTATCCGTACGGGGGGCCTGAGCCGCTCGCTGCAGACCACCCCCACAGCCTGTTCACCTTCCTCGGCGGGGAGATGAAGGTCGTGAACGACGAGCTGTTGACGCAGCTCTGTCCGGAACGGCTATGCCCGGCCAAGTCAAGCGGAGGCGGCTGGTTCGCAACGGCGAAAGGCCTTACCTCCGATCTAAGTGTCATCGCGGCTCACGCGGTCCTGCCCGAGGACCCCGACGAAGGGGCTGCCGGCCATCGACGAGACCTGGGGTGACCGCGGCCCAGCAGCAGGCTTTGCACTGGGGGGTACGCAAGAGGTCCCGAGGGAAAGGCCGACGATCAGGTTCGGCTAGTTTCCTGGAACGGATACAGCCGTCCGAGGAGCCGGCCCTGTACTTCCATCATTCGATCAATCCCCACCTGCCCTGCGCGCTACCTCCCCTCCGGGCAGAGTACCTGCAGAAGCTCCCGGTCCCCGGGCTCGGAAAGTTGGAAAACGGCCACGGCTCCGGCTGGAACGAAGACCCGTGGCTCCTCACGCAGGGGTGGCAACGCCACCTGCTCCAGGCGCAGGCGGTCGACAAGATGGTTGGCGACCTCCTCGATCGTCTCCAGGAGACGGGGATCTACGACGAGGCCATCCTCGTGGTGACCTCGGATCACGGAGGTTCTTTCGTCAACGGCGAACCGCTGCGTCATCACGAAGGAGAACATCGGTCATATCGCCCCGATCCCGCTGTTCGTCAAGGCGCCCGGACTGTAGCCGGCAAGATCGTCGATGGTCCTGTGCAGACGATCGACATCCTTCCGACGATCGCAGAGCTGCTCCGGGCCCCCTGCCCTGGGACGACACGGAGGGGCGGCCGTTGAGTGAGGCTCCGACGATCGTGGGCGACGCACGGATCTCTCCTACGGCAAGCGCATCGTGACCTTCCCCGCCACCGGGAATCAGGCCCAACGGGTGAGCCGGAACAAGTTCGAGCTCTTCGGCTCGAAGACACGGGGCCTCGACCCATGGAAGATCGGTCCCCATGGCACCGGGTATCTGGTGGGCCGTAAGCTGACATCGCTGAAGACGGCCGAGCCGGCGCCCCTTCCGGTGCGTCTCGAGAACCTCGATCAGTTCGAGTCCGTTGAGCCCTCTGCTGAGCTGTTCCCCGCCCTCCTAAGCGGTGTGATCGAGGAGGCGCCAAGGAAGACCCCCGACGCTGGTGGTGGTTGTGAACGGCGAGGTCGCCGCGGTCACCCGGCCGGGAACGGGCACGAGCTCGTTCTACGCCATGATCCCCCCGAGCCTCGTGAGAGAAGGGTCGAACGACATCTCGATCCACCTCGTGGAAGAAGGGGCGAGCGGGGCCGTCCTGCGTCCGCTCCAGTAGCGGGCTAGACCTGGACCCGCTGCCAGCGGTTGGAATCCATCCAGGCCCTGGCCATGATGAAAACCGCGGCCCATCCCAGCGGGATACCCATCCACACCAGCACAACGCTCCCATCCCAGACGAGCGCTGACAGGAAAGCCCACAGCAGCATCACTCCGGTCAAGGAGATCTCGACCACCGAGGCTGCTGACGTGTCCCCAACCCCCACGAGCGCGGCAGCCCACGTCTCTGCGGGCAGAACGATCAAGATGGCGAGAGCGACGAGTCGGACAGACCCCGAAGCGCCGTCGATAACGCCTTGGTTGGAGGTGAAGATCGACGCTGCTACCTCAGGCCACAAGGCGGCGAGCAGTGCAACGGGCACGGTGACGCAGTAGGCAGCCGCGACAGCTTTCTTCACGATCCCAACGACGGCCTGCGGCTCCTTACGCCCCACCGCCCCACTGACCAAGGAGATGGTCGCCTCGGCGAAACCCGAGGTCGGGATCATCAACAAGATGAAGCAGATATAGACGATGTTCGACCATGCCAACGCCTCCTCGCTGATGTGACCGACGAGAACGAAGAAAGCGAGCCATCTGAGGCTCTCCAGAGACGCTTGAAAAGCTATAGGCACTCCCAATCGAAACAGCGGGCGCGATCGATACGTCTCGCCGGGTCAGTGCGAATGACCCTTCCCAAGCAGAGCGTCTAAAGACGTGCGTATAGGCGGCGAGGAATAGCACCATCGCGACCTCGGCCCCCGCTGAAGCAAGTGCGGCCCCCTCCAGCCCCCTTCTGGAAGATCCCAGGTGCCCCAGGATCAGCGCGTACCCCAGGACCACGTTCGCCACCGTGAGAACCAGCGCCGCTACGGCAAGGACCCTGGTGCGTCCGACCCCCACGTACAACGCTGTATGCAAAGGTTGGCTCCCAAGAAAGGGATCCCGTAAGCGACGATCTGCAGGAATTCGTTGACCGCCGCGCTCACTCTTGCGGAATCGGTGACCAGGTCCGCGGCGAAGGGAGCGATCAGCTTCAGGGTCATCATGAGTCCGATGGAAACCAGGAGGACGACCATCAGCCCTTGGTTGAAGGCGGGGCCTATGGACGAGGTCCGTCCTTCACCCGACCGGCGTGCGACGAGGACCTGGATAGCTTCAGACAACCCCACCAGGAGAACGATCCAGATCTCGAGGACGGAGTCCGCGAGGGCGATGGCACCCAGCTCCAGCGTGCCGATGCGGCCCAGGAAAACGCTGTCCACGACGTGGACGATTGACTCCGTGATCTCCACGAAGATGATGGGTAGGGAGATCCTCCACAGGACCCGCGACACCCGCTCCTTGACGGGCCGGGGCCAGCGCGATGATCCGTGACGTTCAGGACCTAACTCACACGAGTTGAAAGGAGTACGAGTGCCTGTTGAGGTGCATGACCATGCGACAGGAGGGCTCCCCCTTGTGGTACTCGCTGAGATTGAAGTAGTTCACCTCGAACGCCAACTCAGCGGCAATGTCCTCGAGCTTACGGTTCTTCTTGACTTCGTGGCCATAGTCCTCGGTCCCCTTCTTGAGCTCATGGATGTGGGACGAGTTGAGGATCACATTCCCCAACCGCAGCGAGTTACAGATGCCCGAGTAACAATCATCGGCCGACACATCGATGATCTCCGTGTGCTTCTCTAGCCGAGCGATCTCTCCTCCGGCTCATAGAGCTCGGTACACACCAGAGTGTGCTGACGAGTCAACGGAAAGATCGTGCAATCGAGGTGGTAGAGGTACTTCTCGGTCATCAGCAACGGCACGATCTCCATGCCGAACTTCTCTTCCATCCACTCATAGGTCGCCAGCTCCGACCTGATGCCGTGCCCACCCACGTACACGTTGTCGTGAAGGTGCTTCAGCTCGGCATCCCCTCGAACCTGGACGGAGCGATGTAGGTGTCGTAGCCCATACCCTTGAAGAACTCCTCGCCTACGGGGGTTTCCCCCGGCGCGGCTCCGAAGTGAAGTTAGAGACGACGACGGTGCTCTTCTTCCCGATCATGTGCTCGAGGACGATCCCGAGGTTCGCGGTGAAGACCAAGTCCTGCAACTGACGATCGCGCGGCGTGGGAAGCAGGTACACCAGCGCCTCTGAAGAGATGTACCGGTAGAGCTCCGCGAACTGGCGGAACGCCCGCTTCTGGTTGGGCTCGCGCTTATCCGGCTCCAGCTCCTCCATCCAGACGTTGTTCGGGATCTTGGTCGAATACGAGAACGGGGGAGCCATGAGGAAGGCGGGGTGCTCGAGATGAGTCGGGTCACCCGACCCCATCTCTTCCTGAGCAGCCTGCTCTGGAGCGAACCTCGAGGATGTCGGTCACTTCTTTCGGTCTCCTTTTCGCTACAGCTCGTCCACAGCGACGAGGGGGTCGATGCCTGCTTGCACGTGCCAGCCCTTGTTTTGGACCGGGCGGAAGCAGTGGCAGTCACACAGAGGAATGATCAGGTCCACTTGAGAGCCGTAGCGGATCTGCGAGAAGCGAGCGCCCTGCTCGCAGGGCTGGTTCTGCTTCAGTTCGAAAGGCAGGATCGAATCGACGTCGTAATCGGCGATCTGAAGGACGTAATAAGGATGCCGGAGCTGGGGCGAGTCGATCCTGTTGATCATGCGCTGGTTGTTGTGCAGGTACTGCGCCTCCTTGGGAGCAACCTGGAGGTCTTCCAGGAGGTTCTTCTCTACTTCGAGCATCGGCCGATTGAACGTGTCGATCGGGTCGAGCTGGCGGTATGAGAGTCGCCCGGGGTAGGGCACCCGGTTCACGTGCACGTCGAAGAAGGTCATGAAGATCCCGATGACGAGGCTGCGGTGGCTATAGCTGTCGTCCTCATAGCGTCTTTGAGGGAGTACGGCCTGCCCTTGATATCGACGATGGCTTCGGCTGGGTCGACCGTCTCTTGGTAGAGGATCACCCCGTCTGCGGGCGAGAAGAAGTGGGACGATCCGAGTACGCAGGACGGGGGGGATCACGAAAGAAGTGATATTGCGACAGCCACGGGACAGACCTGTCCCTTAAGGGCTCGACCTCAGCCGTTACCCACTCTTCCAAGTTCTGCGCCATGGGTCCCTTCACTCATTCGAAACTTCCAGGATTTGGCGGAGACAATACCCGCCCTGGAACGAAATGGGACTTCTCATGGTCCTCGCGGCGGTGATGAAACCAGAGGCTCCCTGAGGGCGTATCGCTGTAAAACCCCAAGAAGGGAGCTCCCGATGAAAAGGACAATGCGCCTAGCCGTAGCACTGAGCCTCGCCGGATCCGTTCTTGCCCTGCCGGCCACGAGCGGCGCAGGGACATCTCTTCCCCGAAGGGTGGCGAGGCTGAACGGAGATCACCCCGGCGCGACCTCGCCCGACGGTAACGCCAAAGCGTCCGCAGTACTGAAGCTCGACCGTCTCGGAGACCAGATCTGCTACCGGGTGGACTTCGAGAACATGGTCGTCAGGGGCGTCTACCTCTACCGGGACGGAGCCGAGCGGGGCGACTACTTCCTCAAGCTCTACGACGAAGCGCCTCAGGACACCTCCCCCGTCAGAGGTTGCATCTCGGACTTTGAGGTCAAGAGATGGCAGATCAAGAAACTGAAGCGCCACCCGAAGAGGTACTTCGTGAATGCCTGGGAATACGGGGGCGGGGACATCGCCGGCGGTCTGAGAAGGCCCTAGATCTGAGGGTCCGGCGTGCCTGCGAGACCGAGGAGCGCACCATCACGCAAAAGATGTCACGAGAGCCCTGCGGCGTAAGGCTGGGGATCAGAACCTGATCGACTTCAGGATCTTCCGCGCCTCTTTCTCCGTATGTCTGAAGCCCTTGTCATCTCCGGCAGCGAAAACCACCAGTAGGCGCTTGCCCTTCACGTGGAGGACCGTGACCTGTGCTTTCTGCCCTTCCAAGATGAAGAGGCCACTCTCAGGGGAGCCGGTCGGGGGCAGCAGCGCTACGCAATCCCGCTGGCAGTACGGAAGGTCCTCCTCGGGCAAGGCGGCGAGGTTGACCTCGAAAAGGTCTCCCTCGACAGAGCCAACACTGGTGGTACCTGCAGGCTCCACGCGGAGGTAAGGGTTATCCCTCAGCCAACCCACGAGGTCCGCAGGAACCGGTGCCGGATTCGGCTCACCATCTTCGTAGACGAAGACCGAAGAGGGGCGGGCAAAGGTGAGGAAGCTCTCGGCGCCCAAGTTGAAAGACAGGAAGCGCTCGGATTCGAACTCCAGTCCCTCAGGTGAGACAACCGTCAGTGGGGGGTTGAACTTCGACAGCTTGACGGGGCCCCCGTTCGTACCTGGCCCTTGCCCGCCGCCATTCTTGTCGCCTTTGTTGCCGTCGCCCTTGTTGCGGTTGCTGTTGTCGCCGTTGTCATTTTCGCCGTCGCCCTTGTTGCGGTCGCCCTTGTTGCCCCCGCCTCCCGGATCCTGCGAGGCCGATGCGCTGACGGAGGGCTGGGGGGACGGGCTCTCGATCGCGACTGGGCCCGGCGCGGCATCATCGCTGCAAGCGGCAAGCACAGTAGCGGCCAACATCGCCGCAGCTAGGCTCCTCCTACCATTAAGCACTGCTCGCACGTCCATCCTTTCTCGTTTGAAAAGACAGCCGGCCCCCTCTCGGGGGCCGGCGTCCCACATCCTGAAGCTGCCTTGCAGCAGCTCTACAGCAGTGTCATACCTCTATCGTCTCGGACCGGGCCTTCAGACAATCGAGGGTCTCCTCTCCTGACATGACCTGTACCCGCTTGGCCACGGCGTAGAACGAGCCCTTGGCGTCGGTCCTCTTGAATCTCCATCGTCCGTCCTCGTCCGTGAAGACCCTGCCCTTGACGAGGTCGCGGCCTTCGACCTCCTTCTTCACGAGCACCCGGCGCCCGGCGACGCACTCGTCTCGCTCCGAGCTGACCCGGCCCTTGAACAGGTCCCGGTCGTCCCGGTACTTGATCGTGATCAACGAAGATACCTCGGTCGGAGCCGGCGCTTCGGTCCAGGCGCTCTGGACGAGGTCCGTGTCGTCTAGACCCTCTTCCTCATCTGAAGCCTCGCCGTTGCAGTCCGCGCCGTCCGAGGAATCTCCCGAGAGGTCGAAAACGGCATCACCGTCGGCGTCGATCCAGGCGCAGATCTCGTCCGCCCCGGCCTCGCCGTTGCTCTCGTAGGAGACCTCGCAAGCTCCCGTTGCGTTCGTTGTGCAGCTGAAGTCGCTGCTCGCTAGGTCCTCGGTAGCGTTCGGACCGCTGAGGATCTTGAAGTCAACCTCGGTCCCTTCGGCCGCGTTGGCGACCGACACCGTCAGCGTATGAGTTCCCTCCTCCGGCAGTTGGTTCACCGCCGTTTCCGGGCTGACGTCGAGAGTCGCGGCAGGTGGGGGGGGCGGGGGCTCGATCACCAGCGCCGAAGCCTCGAAGGCGCCTATGTCACAAGCTGCCGTGCCGTCACCGTCGCCATCCAGTCCCCTGGTGACACCCCGCTGGTCGGTCTCCGGCATCGGGCACTCTCCGGAGTCCAGCGCGGCGCTGCCCTCCTGGAGCGCGATCGTCTGGGTCCGGCCGCCGTTCCACCTCAATGCCCCGAGGCCGATGTCGGTGACGTCGTTCCGGTCACCCCTCGCACCGAACGCACAGGTTCGGTCATCGGTGAGGTTGTGACCCTCGGAAGAGGGCGTGTTCCCCGAGCAGTTGCTGTTCTCGCCGTTGGCGAAGTTCTCGGCCAGGATCGTGTCCTCGACCTCTGCCGTGCCCTCGTTGTGGAGACCACCTCCGGACCCGGCTCTCGCGGTGTTCCGGGCGATCGTGTTGTTCTGGAGCCGCAGCTGCCTGTCGTTGTAGAAGCCGGCGCCATCGTCCTCGGCCCGGTTCTCCGCCACGGTCGAGTTGACGGCACTGAGAGCGCCTTCGTTGTAGACGGCGCCTCCCTGGCCTGCCGACTCCTCGTCCCCTAGTACGAAGTTGTTGCTGAAGGTGGATCGCCGGATCGACCCCACGGGCACTTCGGCGCTCTGCCCGTAGCCGTGGTACAAGCCGCCACCTGCCAGCTGTGCCACGTTCTGGTCGACCGTCGAATCGGTCATCGCTACCTCGCTGTTGTAGCTGTAGATGCCGGCCCCGTGCTTCGTGTGGCCCGCCCCGACGGTGGAGAGGTCAGCGAACCCGTTCCGCCGCACCGTGGTCCCCTGCAGCTTCAGCGAGTCCCAGTAGACGAAGATGCCGCCTCCCTCCTCCTCCGCGAAGTTTGCATGCACCTGACTGTCGGCGAGATTCGTCTCTCCATACTCGGTGTAGATGCCACCCCCGAACTGAGTTCGGTAGGCGTTGCCGAGTTCGTCTGTGCGGCGGCCGTTGTTGTTCACGCTGGTCAGGCTCGTGTTCAGCGAGCCATCGTAGTTGTAGATGCCAGCCCCGTCATCGGCGAAGTTGTTGTCGACGCTGCTCTCGATCAGCTTCACCTTCGCGTACTCGTTGTAGATACCGCCCCCTAACTCGGCGTAGACCGGGTCGTTGATGACCGCAGGAGTCTCCCCATCGGCCGGCTCGTCCGCCTCGTCCAGGAACCCGTTGCCGTTGACCGTGCTGCGCGTGAGGGTGAGGGACCCGTCGTAGTTGTAGACACCACCGCCGTACTCGGCGAAGTTGCGATTGAAGTGGCTGTCGCTGATGTCGGTCTGGGTGCAGCAGCCGCCGTTGTAGAAGCCGCCCCCACCGCCATCCCAAGCGATGTTGTCGTTGACCATGGTGTTAGTGATCGTCGTCTCTCCGCAGCAATTGACGTACAGGCCACCACCATCCCGCATCGCCTCGTTCCCCTCGAAACTCGAGTCGGCGATCTCTAACGTCTGGCAGCAGTCGGTGTAGAGCCCGCCGCCATAGAAAGCTCCCGGGCCGCCGTTGTCGTCTATCTGAGAGCCCCTGATGGTGATCCCCCCGCAGCACCCGTAGTAGACGCCGGCGCCGTATCGGCCATAGTGGTAGCACCCGAACCAATAGCAATAGCTGTCCATCTCCGTGATCTCGTTGCCGCTGACCGAGGAGTCGACGATAGTCAGCGAGCCACAACAATCGTGGTGGATACCCGCCCCATTCCCCCGTCGGGTGGTGTTGTCGTCGACCGTCGACCCCGTCAGCGTCATCCCGCCACAGCAGTCGTAGTAGATACCGCCGCCCTCCTGATCCGCGTCGTTGCGGTCGAAGTGGCTGTCAGTCACCGTGAAGGCGCCACAGCAACCCTGGAACATGCCGCCGCCGGACCCGTCCTGCGCCACGTTATCGCTGACGGTAGAGCCGGCGACGGTGGTGATCCCGCCTTCGTTGTATACGTAGATGCCGCCGCCATCCCGTCGCGCGACGTTGTCCGTCACTTCGCTGTTGCTGAGGGTGAACTCACCTGCCTCCGAGTAGTAGTAGATACCGCCGCCATAGTCGACTCCGGTGTGCTCCTTAATCGTGGAGCCGGCGACGTTGAGCGAGCCTTCTTCGCTGTCAACGTAGAGGCCCCTGCCTTCGTTGAGCCTCACCTCGGTGGTGGCGACGGACACGGTGAGGCTGTCTGCGTCTCCCCGGATCGTGCTCGAGTTCGAAGAAGCGTAGTTGTAGCACTGCGCACCCTGGCGGCACTCCTGCACCAATATCTCGTTATCGGTGAAAGAGCTTCCGGTTACTTCGAGAGTGCTGGAATCCCCCTCGACCTCGATCGCCGAGGCATCGGCACCGAACACATCACACCAGTGCTGGCTCGATGTCTGCCAACAGATGCGCCCTCCCTCAGCAGAGTTGCCTTCGGCTCGGACGTTGTCGAGGATCAAGGTGGAAAGGGTGCCGAGAGACCGGATGACCCCGCCGGAGCCACCCTCGGACTGGCAACGGGTGCCGTCACCGTAAGGCGTGCACTCCTCCTCCGAGGCCCCGGCCGAGTTCCCGAGTACTGCCACGTCCGTAAGCTCGAGGGTCTGCTCGTCGTCGGGCATGAAGACCACTCCGCCGCCGTCTCCTCCCTCGGACCTCCCGTTCTGCAAGGTGACTCCCGAGATCTTCAAGGTCCGGGGACCAAGCAGGCTGAAGTGCCGGTCCTCCAGGGTGGCCGCGTCGATCACGGTCGTCGAGGCGCCGGACCCGGCGATGATCAGGTCCCTCGTCACATCGAGGTCGCCGAGGGCAGCGGTGTCGTCCTCACCGGCGAGCGTCAGGTTGTACGTCCCCGGTGCGACCGTTACCCGGTCCCCGCCCGGCGTGGCATTCGCTTCCATGACCGCGGCTCGCAACGTACAGCCACCCACCACGGATTCGCAGACACCGTCCCCGGGGGCCGCATCCGGTGAGTCTTCAGTGACCGTCACCGTATAACCGGCCGCCAGCGCGGGCTTAGTGACGATCACCCCGAGGATCAGGAACATCGTCGTCGCCGTCACCAGAACTGCTAATGACTTCCTGCCAAAACCAACGGTAAGTCGCAACGCAACCCTCCCTCTTGAAGCACGCCCCTGCGACGCGCGAGCCTTCCGGCCCGCACATCAGACAGAACGAGCACGGGGGCCGCAAGGGGCTGCCCGGGTGGTTTTGCACAGCGCCGAAGGACTATCCAGTAGTCCCTCGGCACTAGTCGCCGCTCCTGGGCAACAAAGGAAAAGAGGCTACCCAAAAGCTTTCCCCGCCCAGGGGCACTGACGAATCGGCCGGCCGGGGGCAGGAACCCCTTGCGGGCCGGCGAAGTAGACCGAAACGAACCCGCGCCGATCGGAGAACCTTATGAACGTGAGACGCAACCTGGGTCTGGGCCTTGTCCTAGTGATGTGCTTCGCCCTCATGGTGCCGGCATCTGCCGCTCAGGCGGGTCCGCCTTACGAAACGAAGCGAGAGACGCACATCGTCCCGACCCGGCACGGCGATATCTCCATCGAGATCGCCCGCCCGGTGATCGGGGACAAGGACGTGAAGGGTCCAGTCATCCTCACCTACTCCCCGTACTCCGTACTCGGTCGCTCCGCCAACCGTGCCAAGGTCGCAGAGGGATACGTCGTGGCTTTCGCCGATGTGGTCGGCACCGGGAACTCCGGGGGTTGCTACGACTACGGAGGCAAGCGGGAGAAAGAGACGGGCTACGACATCATCGAATGGCTCGGGACGCGTCGCTGGTCCACGGGCAAGGTCGGCATGATAGGCGCCTCCTACAACGGCACCACGGCGACCGCCGCCGCTACGCAGAGGCCGCCACATCTGACCACCATCGTTCCGGAAGCAGCCATCTCCAGGTGGTACGAGTACGCGTACTCCGGCGGGATCCGTTACTTCTTGAACAACGAGAACCCTACGGACGAAGGGTTCGACACACCTATCGCTTTCGACTTCGGGTTCGCCATCCCCCCTCCGATCAATGCGCAGGATCCGAAGTACGCCGAGCGCGTGTCTTCGACGGTGAGGCCGTGCGACGAGATCCAGCACACCGAGCGCGGCTACGACGAGACCCCTGTCTACGACGAGTTCTGGCTCGAGCGGGACTACATCAAGTCCGCTCACAAGATCGACATCCCGGTCCTCGTGTCCCACAACTGGGGCGACTGGAACGTGAAGCAAGAAGAGGCCTTCAACCTCTATAGAGCCCTCGAGAACTCTCCGAAGAAGGTCCTCTACATGGGGAACCGTTTCTCCGGGCATGGCCGCCCGAGTGGAGAGTACGTAAACACCGTTGCCGCCTGGTTCGACCACTACCTGATGGGCAAGGACAACGGCATCGAAAACCTCCCGCGAGTCATCAGCGAGAAGAGCAACTTCGATGGCCCCACCAAGTGGTACTCCGGACGATGGCCGGACATCACAAAGACCACCCTGTTCGCCCAACACTCCGTCGCCGGCGACCCGGACTACGACTGGAAGCTCCTGCCTAGCAGGCCGCAAGAGGGGGGAGAGGCCCCCACCGCGGAGTTCGTGTCGACGAACGCGAACTCGGAGGTGGTAGCGAACGAGGAGCGGCGGTCCAACGACTCTTGGTTCTGGTTCGAGACCCCGCCGCTTGCTCGCGACGTTCGTATCTTCGGACGCCCGAAGGTGAGGGTGTTCTCAACCGTCCAGAGAGAATGGCTCACCTTGACCCCCACCGTTGTGGACGTCACGCCGGGGGGCGCTGCCTTCTCCGCTACACGTGGGTGGCTCGATTCCCGCTACACGAAGAACGGCCGTGCCGAGAGAGGCCCGATCACCCCCGGCGAGTCCTTCGGGATGAAGATCGTCGAGAAGCCTCAGGACTACACGTTCGAGAAGGGCCACCGGATCGGTCTCAACATCTCAACCGAGATCATCGAATGGAACGTTCCCAAGCCGTTCCCGTGCACCACCCCCGGATGTGAGACCGTACAGATCGATTGGAAGAAGGGTCAGACGCGCCTCACGCTTCCGGTCGTCAATGGGCCACGGCAGGCGGGCCGCCTCTTCCAGAAGACCGCCAGGCTCCCCGGCCCCCGCGTCGCCCTCCAGGCGTCGGACGAGACGCCCAAGCGCGGCGACACGATCACCTTCAACTCGAAGCTGAGAAGGTGCGAAGGTCATGCGGGTACCGAGATGGTCCTCAAGCGCAAGGTGGCGGGAACCTTCAAGCAGGTCGCCAAGAAGAGCACCGACAACCGGTGCCGGGCCCGCTTCAGGATCCAGGCGGCGTTCGGCCGGGCCAAGTTCAAGGCCGTCTGGCCCAAGCAGCACGGAGGTCACAGGCGGGGCCGCTCGAGCGTGCACGAGGTCAGGACGCACTAACCAAGCGGACTTTCGGTGGGCGAGGGGGGATTTGAACCCCCACACTCTTACGAGCACTGGCACCTGAAGCCAGCGTGTCTGCCATTCCACCACTCGCCCGGGAGGGCCGCGAGACTCCTGTTTCACGCCTCGACCGGCCTTCATCCACGCTATCAGGGCGTAAGGGGAACCGGTGCGGGCATAATCGCTTTCAATGGGCGTGGCCAAAGGTATAGAAGGAAGACTGGAGGGCCTCGTCGAGGGCCTCTTTACTAAGCTGTTCCGGTCCGGGCTGCAACCCGTCGAGGTCGGCAGAAGGATCCTGCGCGAGATGGCCGACGGCAAGACGGTCTCAGTGAACAAGGTGTACGCCCCGAACGAGTTCCACGTCCTGATCGGGTCCGACGACCACGCCCGGTTCATACAGATGGAGGGCGGCCTGCAGCGTGAGTTCAGCGAGCTCGTGATCCAGGCCGCGAAAGAGAACCGTTGGAACCTCATGGGGCTCCCAAAAGTCGCCTTCGTCGAGACGGATGGGCTGGGGAAGGGCTCCTACAAGGTCGAGTCCTCGTTCTCCGCCGACCCTCAGCAGCCGGGACGGGTCTCCATGCGGGAGGGGAAGGCTGGGGACCCGAACCCCAGCGGCGCGATGCCCGCCGCCTCCGCCGAGAAGCTGGGGGTGGCCCGCCAGCACCCGCAGCTACTGGTGATCGATGAGAGCGGGAAACCTTCCGAGAGGATCTCCGTCACCCGCCATCCGGTCGTGATCGGCCGGATGGCAACGAACGATGTCGTTCTCTCCGACCCCAACGTCAGCCGACGTCATGCCGAGCTGCGTCGGGAGGGGGACGATTGGGTAGTGATCGACCTCGACTCGACGAACGGGACAACGGTGAACGGAAGATCGGCCAAGAGACAGGTGCTGAAGGATGGCGACAAGGTCTCGCTCGGAACTCGTGACCTCATCGTCAAGAGCGCGGAGGCCTAACCAATGCCCATCATCGTGCTCGACCTGCTGAAGTACGCCTTCCTCGCGGTCCTCTACATCTTCATCTGGCTGGCGGTGAGAGCCATCTATCGCGAGCTGCGGGCGCCGGTTGGGGGCGCGGTGGCCCCCAGGGCAGCCGCCAAGCCCGCTCCGTCCTCGTCGAAGCGCGTCAAGCAGATCCCGCGGAAAGCGGTGGTGGTCGAGGGAGACGGGGTAAAGGGGAAGAGCCTCAGCCTCGGCCAGGAGATCCTCATCGGAAGGGCGGACAAGTGCAACCTGAAGCTAGAAGACACATACGTCTCGCAGGTCCACGCCCGCATCTACCCCCACGGTGAGAAGGTGATGGTGGAGGACATGGGCTCCACGAACGGCACGTACCTCAACAGGAAAAGGATCACAGCGCCCAATGAGCTGCTCCGGGGCGATCAGCTGAAGATCGGAAGGATCGTTATGGAGATGCGTAAGTGAGGTACGAGGTATCTGCTCGGACCGACGTTGGCCGTATCCGAGGGGGCAACGAGGATTCCTATCTGTCGGCAGCGCCGCTGTTCGCCGTGGCAGATGGGATGGGGGGACACCTGGCCGGTGACGTCGCGTCACAGACTGCGGTCTCGGTCATCACGAGCCGGGCCCAGGCGGAGCCGCCGGCGACCCCGGACGACCTCGAGAGGTACGTGCGGGAAGCCAACGAAGCCATATGGAACAAGGCCCAGCAGGACAGCGAGCTCCAAGGCATGGGAACGACTTGCACGCTCCTCTATCTGGACGGTGACACGGCGAACTTCGCCCATGTGGGGGACTCGAGGGCCTATCTCCTTCGCTCCGGGGAGCTCAGCCAACTGACCGAGGACCACACCCTCGTCCAACGGATGGTGAACGAGGGACGACTGCGCGCCGAGGAGGCCAATAGGCACCCGCAACGGAGCATCATCACGCGAGCCCTCGGGGTCGGTTCCCACGTCGACGTCGACCTCCTCACGATCAACCTCAAGGAGAACGACAGGGTGCTTCTCGCATCCGATGGCCTCTCGTCCATGATCGAAGACGACCAGATCCAGCGGCTCCTGGCCCAGGGTGACCCGGACGAGGCCGCGGACGCCCTAGTGGCCGCCGCGCTGGAAGCTGGGGGGGAGGACAACGTCACCGTCCTGGTGATCGATGCAAGGGCCGGGGATGGTCCCGTTGCGGCGGTAGTGGCTGGTTCGCGCCAGGAGGAGCACAGCCCGGCCCCCGAACACCGCACTCCGGCCCCGGAGCCGCTGGAGAGGGCAGACGACGGCCATTCAGGCGAGGGGCGATCCGGCTCCGGCGCGAAGAAGCTCCTGCTGGTGCTCCTGGTCCTGGCCCTTCTCGGAGGTGCCGCTTACGGCGCCGCCCGCTACGCGATCGGGAACTCCTGGTTCGTCGCAGCCAATGACGGGGGGACGATCTCGATCTACAAGGGCATACCCGAGGACATCGCCGGTCTCACTCTCAAGGAAGAGGTGAAAGCAACCACCATGCGGGTGGACGAGCTACCGCCCTCCTTTCGCGAAGACGTCACCACGGGCATAAAGAAGGACTCACTCGAGGAAGCGGAGGCGACCCTCACCGACTTCAGGAATCGCATCAAAGAGTTCGGACCCGACGGTGGCTCCGGTAGTGACGGTGGCGCCGGGGGGGACGGCGGTGCCGGTGGCGACGGCAAGGGCGATCAAGGGACCGGCGGAGGAGGCTAGGTGCAAGCAGCCCCCCGGCGCAACAGAGAGCTGGGCCTTCTCTTCGTCGCGCTGTTCCTAGGAGCAGGTGGGATCGCGATCGCGGCGGCGGCCCGCGGAGTGGAAAAGATCGACAAGACGATCCCATTGCTGATCGTGCTGGGCATCGGATACTCCGTCGCTCACATCATCATGCGGAAGGCCCTTCCCCAGGCGGACTCGCTGCTCCTTCCGCTCGCCGCAGTTCTCAACATGATCGGCTTGGCCGCGATCTACCGGCTGTCGCCGAAAGAGTTCGGGCCGGCGCAGATCACGTGGACGGGGGTGGGGCTGGCCTGCTTCGCGGGGACGGTGCTGCTCCTTAGGGACTACCGCATCCTCGGGCGCTACAAGTACATCCTCGGCTTCGTGGGGGTTGGATTGTTGCTCCTTCCACT
The DNA here is from genome assembly GCA_030448085.1 of Actinomycetota bacterium. Next base: position 21,937 of record JAUJNU010000017.1, read on the forward strand.
GGCGCCGGGCATCGGGCGGCTCATAAACGGCGCGCGCCTGTGGGTGGCGATCGGGCCGCTGACGTTCCAACCGGGCGAGCTGGCAAAGATCTGCCTCGTCGTCTTCTTCGCCGCTTACCTCGCCGAGCGGAAAGAGCTGCTGGCGATTGCTTCTCGGAAGGTGCTCTTCTTCCACGTGCCCGACCTCAAGCATTTCGGGCCGCTGCTCGTGATGTGGGGCCTCTCACTTGCCGTCATGTTCTTCGAGAAGGATCTCGGGTCCAGCATGTTGTTCTTCTCGATCTTCCTCGTGATGCTCTACATAGCGACGTCCCGCCTCGTGTACATGGGCTTGGGCGGCCTCTTGTTCGGGATCGGGGCCTACTTCGGCTATCAGAGCTTCACCCACGTGCAGAATCGGGTACTCGTATGGCGAGACGTGTTCAACGAGAAATACATAAGTGACGAGGGCTACCAGCTCTCGCAGTCCTTGTTCGCCTTGGCCACCGGCGGGCTATTCGGCACCGGTATCGGCCAAGGACGGCCGGACATCATCCCCGAGGCCCACACGGACTTCATATTCGCGGTGATTGGGGAGGAGCTGGGGCTGCTCGGCACCTCCGCGGTGGTCCTCTGCTTCCTGCTCCTGGTGGTAAGAGGCCTGCGGGTCGCCATGGGGGCAAGAGATGACTTCGGGCAGCTGCTCGCGGCGGGGCTCACGACGATCCTGGGCATCCAGACGATCATCATCCTGGGGGGGGTTACCCGGCTCATGCCCCTAACCGGCATCACCCTCCCGTTCATGTCCTACGGTGGGTCGAGCCTTCTCTCGAACTTCATCCTGGTGGGGCTCTTGGCGCGCATCTCTCACGACAACACGGCCCATAAGCCAGCCGCCCATACCGCCGAGATCCTGATCGGGGGTCGCTGATGGAAAGACAGATCCGGCGCGTCGGCACCGGCCGATCGTGATCGCCTTCATGGCTCTGTTCGTGATGCTGAACTACGTACAGATCTTCGCCGCCGAGCAGATCGCCTCCAATGGCGCGAACAAGAGGCGAGTGCTGAAGGAGTACTCGATCCGGCGCGGCGACATCGTCACGCTTGACGGGGTGCAGATCGCGACCAGCAAGCGGACGAACGGGAGCGAGTACAAGTACCTCCGCACTTATCCGGAAGGCGAGCTCTACGGTCACATAACCGGCTACTACTCACTCCAGTACGGAAGCGCCCGCATCGAACGCACGTACAACGACCGCCTCCTGGGTGAGGAGGGGGTCCTCACGATGCAGGACGTGCAGGACCGCCTCTTCGAGCGGGGTGCCAAGGGTGACAACGTGCGGCTCACGATCAACTCGGAGCTGCAGGAGGCGGCGCGCTCCGCGCTAGGGGGTCAGCGAGGAGCGGTGGTAGCTCTCGTCCCGGACACGGGAGAGATAAGGGCGATGTGGAGCAATCCTTCGTTCGACCCCGGCCCCCTTGCCTCCCACGACCCCAAGGTGTCGACCGACCACTGGGAAAGCCTCGACCCCACCTCCCTCACGTCTCCGCTAAGCAACCTCGCTACATCGCGCAGCTATCCCCCAGGATCCACCTACAAGGTGGTCACGACGGCGGCCGCTCTCGCTTCGGGGAAGTACCAACCGAACGACACGGTCCCCGACCATCTCGAGCTCGAGCTCCCGCACACGACCGAGACCCTCACGAACTTCTCGAAGGGCGCCTGCGCCGACGGGGTCCAGATCGATCTGTACAACGCGCTGCGCGTCTCCTGCGACACGACGTACGCGATCCTCGGGCTCGAGCTCCCAGAGGAGCTCATAGCCACGTCGGAGGACTTCGGGTTCAACGAAAGGCTCCCGCTCGACATCGAGAGCGAGGTGAGCGTCGTCCCCGAGGTGCCGGACGACCAGGAGCCACTGAGGGCCTACAGCGGGATCGGACAGGGAGACGTCGCAGCAACACCGTTGCAGATGGCACTCGTCGCAGCCGGAGTGGCCAACGACGGAGAGGTGCCGACACCGCACCTCGTCAAGGAGGTGATCGACGCCTCGGGCGCCGTGGTCGAAGAGATAGAGCCCGATCCCATGGGCGAGGCGATGTCGCCTCAAGACGCTCGGGACATCACCGAGATGATGGTCGCGGTCGTCGAGAGCGGGACGGGGACCACCGCGCAGATAGAAGGAGTGCGGGTCGCGGGCAAGACCGGTACCGCGCAGAACGTTGCAGGCGCGGCCCCACACACCTGGTTCATCGCTTTCGCTCCCGCAGACGACCCGAAGATCGCGGTCGCCGTGATGGTCGAGAACGGGGGAACGGCCGGATCCGAGGCCACCGGCGCGGCCGTTGCCGCACCTATCGCACGTGAGGTGCTGGAAGCGGACCGCAGCGTAGACGGATGGTGAGCCCGGAAACGAGGCTCGGCGACCGCTACCTGCTCACAGAGCGCCTTGCCGCCGGGGGCATGGGCGTCGTGTGGCTCGCCGATGAGGAGCGTCTCGGACGTGAGGTCGCCGTGAAGGTCCTCACAGAGGGCCTGGCTCAGGATCAACGGTTCATCGAGAGGTTCCGACGGGAAGCGCGCGCGGTGGCCTCTCTGTCACACCCGAACATCGCGCAGGTCTTCGACTACGGCGAAGACGAAGGGTCCAGCTACATAGTCATGGAGCTCGTCCGAGGCAGGGATCTGGCTCGGGTTCTGAGAGAGGAGGGAACGCTCTCGTTCGAGCGGGCAACGCGAGTAGCAACCGGGGTGGCCGATGCCCTGGGGCACGCCCATTCGCAAGGGATCGTCCACCGGGACGTGAAACCGGGGAACGTCCTCATCGGGACGAACGAGCAGGTGAAGGTCACCGACTTCGGGATCGCACGAGCCGCAGGCGACACGACGCTGACCGCCACCGGCTCCGTCCTCGGGTCCGCTCACTATCTCTCCCCGGAGCAGGCAACCGGCGCGCCGGTCGGGGCCCCCTCGGACGTTTACTCCCTGGGGATCGTCCTCTACGAGATGCTGACGGGTTCCCTGCCCTTCACCGGCGACTCCGCCGTTGCGGTCGCCATGCGCCAGGCATCAGAAGACGTCCCGGACCTTACGGAGTTGCGCCCCGACGCGCCCGACCATCTGCGAGCGATCGTCGCCAAGGCAACCGCCAAGGATCCTCAGAGCAGGTTCGCCGACGGCGATGCCATGGCTGCCGCCCTGAGGGGCGAGGATCTCCTCGCCCCAACGGCTCCGCTGACTGCGGGTGCGGGGGTTGCTCCCACAGCCAAACTGCCTACCGCGACGGCCCGGATGCCGATATCGAACTACAACCCGGTGAAGGTGGGCCGGGGCGTCCTCGTGGTGGGGCTGCTGCTCCTCCGTTGGCGATCGGAGGCGGCATCTGGCGCACTCCAGGTGCGGGACCGGGTCCAGGGAGACCGCCGGCGCGGAGGCCGGTCCGAGTCCCAGCCCCGCGCCACCCCACCCAGGGCCCCTCGCCCTCACCTCAGCCGGACACCGCAACCGTCGTCGTTCCCGAAGGGCTCGAGGGGCTCCAGACGACCGAAGCCGTGGCGGAGTTGAAGGCTGAAGGCTTCGAGGTCGAGGTTGTCTCCGCACCCTCCGAAGTCGAGGGGGCACGTCCTGTCCCGAGCCCAGACCCAGGCTCCGAGGAACGAGCGGGTTCGACCATTACCCTGACCGAGAGCGCCGGTCCGGCAGAAGACGAAGAGGACGAGGACGAGGACGAAGAAGAGGGCAAGGGGAACAACGGTAAGGGCAGCGACAAAGGCAAGGGCAAAGGCAAAGGCAAAAGCGATTGAGCAAGCAGACCTACGGCGGTAGATACGCGGTCCAGGAGCGCGCCGGATCCGGCGGGATGGCCGAGGTCTATCGCGCCCGGGACGAGCTGCTTGGAAGCGAGGTCGCTCTAAAGGTCCTGCACGCAAGGTTCTCGCAGGACCGCTCGTTCGTGGAGCGCTTCCGCGCGCAGGCGCAGTCGGCTGCGAACCTCAACCATCCCAACATCGTCTCCCTATATGATCACGGGTCCGACGGGGACGCTTACTTCATCGTCATGGAGTTCATCGAAGGTCGTTCCTTGGCCGAGAGATCCGAGAGCGAGGGGGCGCGATGCCCGAGCGCGGTCGAGATCGCGCCGGACGTGGCGAACGCTCTGGAGCGAGCCCACACGGCCGGCATCGTCCACAGGGACATCAAGCCGGGAAACATCATGCTTGCCACGAACGGGCAGACGAAGGTCACTGACTTCGGCATCGCCAGGGCCTTGTCCGGTGGTCGACGGCGACCAGACGATGACCCAGACCGGCATGGTCATCGGGACGGCCGCTCATCCTCTCGAGCAGGCCCGCTGCACACCTTGTAGACGCACGCCGGATGTACTGCTCGGCGTCGTCCTCCTACGATGTTGACGGGCGAACCGCCGTTCGCGGGGACACGCCCCTGTCGATCGCCTACAAGCACGTGCGCGAGCAGCCACCGCTGCTATCGGAGCGTCTACCGGACCCTCTCACCGGCACCGCTGCTATCACCATGAAGGCCCTGGCAAAGAATCGGGACAACCGCTATTTGGACGCCGGGAGACGCGCAGGATCTGCGCGCTTCCCGGCCGGGCAACGCGCACGCAACGCCGATCGCCGCGACGACCACGGTTGCACCCCGCCCACAACGGACGGAGGTGCTGTCGCAGACCTCCACCTACCTGGTGGACGAAGAAGGTTCCTCCGACCGCCGGGCGGGTGCGTATGTCCTCGGGGCGCTCCTGTTGCTGGCCGTCATCGGAGGCATCGCATACCTGCTTGCGAACAACCCCTTCGGGGGCGAGGAGGCACAGCCTCCCTGGTCGCGGATGGTCGAGGTTCCCCGCCTCGGTCGGGGAGACCGAGGATGACGCCCGACACGCTCGAGGAGCTGGGGCTCGGGGTCGACGTCGACCGGAAAGCCAACTCGCAGCCGCGGGGGAGGTCATCCGGCAAGAGCGCGCCCGGGCGATGAGGTCGAAGAGGGAAGTGACGTAAGGCTCGTGGTCTCCACCGGTCCGGAGGAGGTAGAGGTCCCGTCGCTATTCGGTCTCACTAAGGCCGAGGCCAAAGACGTCCCGAGGAGGTCGGTCTCGTACTGGGTGAGGTGGATCCCCGTCCCACGGATGCCGCTGTCGAACCGGGACAGGTCTTCGAACAATTTCCCGCGGCAGGAGCCGACGCGCTGGCCGGATCTAAGGTGGGGGTTGCCATCTCCGAGGGCACCGAGACCGTGATCGTTCCGAACGTCGTCGGTCTATCCCAGGAGACCGCGGAGACTACCCTCGCGAACAACGGCCTCACGCCGGATGTGGTGAGTACCCCGGCCGAGGAGCCGGAGGGCCAGGTCATCGCCCAGAGCCCCAAGGAGGGTGCCGAAGCGAACGAGGGCGACGTGGTCCAGATCACCGTCTCCGAAGGCCCCGAGGAGCGGGAGATGCCCGACGTGAGCGGACAGGACGCCGACGAGGCGGAGGCGCTCCTCGAGAGCGACCAGTACGGGCTGGTGGTGACGCAAGAGGCCGCGACGGAGGCGTGCACGGAGCCGCCGGGCAACGTGTGCGATCAGGATCCCGCGCCCGGGGAGCCCGTGATCGAGGGTGACAGCGCTACTCTCTTCGTCCAGCCCGGCGGCGCGATGCGCGATACCTCGCCGCTCTGGGCCCTTTTGGTGAGATCGGCCGGGATCGCCTAGTACGGCCCGATTAATCCCGAGGCGGCGGTAGTCTCCAGGGATGAGAAAATCCCTGAAGCTCCTTCCGGTACTCGTCCTCGTCGCTCTGGGCCTCGTGCCCCTCACCCCCGGCTCCGCCGGCTCGGGCCTGACGTTCGGCGACGTAGTGATCGTCTCGCACAACGACACCAACGAGACCGGCTCGGAGCCTTCGATCCGCTCGGCCCCCGACGGGACCCTTTACATCGTCGCTCCCCAGGGCCTTCTCAGTAAGAATCCCGACAACAGCGAGGGCGGTGGCGACGTCATCTGGCGCTCCGACGACGGGGGAAAGACGTGGAAGTTCCTCGGCTCCCTCGACAACCAGCAGGGCGGTGGCGATGCCGATGTCGCCCCGGATGCCAAAGGAAACGTGTGGGGCTCCGGGCTGACACTTGCCAACACGACCTCAGCCTTTTCCGAGGACAGAGGCCAGAGCTTCCAGACGAACCTCGTGGGAACGCTCGACACCGTGGTCGATCGGCAATGGATCGAGACTTACAAGGACAAGCCATACGTGTTCCTCACTACCGGCGACATCAAGGAGCGAAACATCCTGCTCAGCAAGATCAGGCGGCTGCCGACCGGACAGCCGGCCCCCCCCGAGCAGACGGTGACGGTCTCTGGCGACGACCCCTACCAATGGCCCGGTGAGATAGCCGTCGACGAGAAGAACGGCTTCGTCTACGTGGCGTACAACACCGACGACGACAGCGTCGTTCACGACAAGATCATGGTCGCTCGTACCGACCTGAACCTCGAGAACCAGAAGCTGTTCAAGGTCGCCGTTACGAAGGGCGACAGCTTCGATTCCTTCGTCGGCATCGATGTGGACAAGGCAGGGAACGTCTACACGGTATGGACCGAGCGGCGTCCGAGGGAAGTAGAGAAGTTCGGCCGGACCGGGAGCTACGTAGCGAGCAGCCGTGACAACGGCAAGACCTGGGGCAAGCCGGTGAAGGTCAACTCCAGAGCCCGCACCACCACCTTCCCGTGGCTCGTCGCCGGTTCCGGGGGCCGCGTCGGCGTCGCCTACTACGGCATCAACCACAGGGGCCCCAGCCCGGAGGACGTGGTGATCGACGGTCGCCGTGTCCCGAAGTGGAAGATATGGGTCTCATACTCGCTGAACGGCGCCGGCAAGGACCCGAGCTACATCGAGAAACGGGCGACCGGCATCATGCACGTCGGCAACATCTGCACCTCGGGAACGGGTTGTTCCCCCGGCACGCGTGACCTCGCCGACTTCTTCCAACTGGACCTCAACCCCTGTGGCCGGATAGTCATCACCTACACGGACAACTCCCGCGACACGGTCGACGAGAGCAGCGGGGAGAGGACCAGCAACAAGCAGGAGCTGATCGCCTTCGTGAAGCAATCGGGGGGGCCGAAGTTCTACAAGTCCCCGCCGCCGGCCGGAGCGAAGTGCTAGCCCCCTAGCTCCAGGAAGTTCGCCAGGAGCCGGTCCCCCTCTTCAGAAAGGATCGACTCCGGGTGGAACTGCACACCTTCAACGGGGAACGCCGTGTGGCGGATCCCCATGACCACGCCGTCCTCGCTCCGCGCCGTCACCTCGAGCGGACCGTCGCCCCCGGGCTCGACCGCGAGCGAGTGGTAGCGCGTGACCCGGACCGGGGAGGGAAGGCCGCCGAAGACACCGGCGCCGTCATGCTGGACCGCTGAGGTCTTCCCGTGCACTGGGCCGACGGAGGCCCGCTCGATCTTCCAGCCGTAGACGGCCCCGATGCACTGATGGCCGAGACAAACCCCGAGCAGCGGCAGCTGGGGGCCGAAGTGAACGATCGCCTCCATCGAGACTCCGGCATCATCCGGGCCCCCCGGCCCCGGAGAGATAACAACAGCATCCGGCGCGATGGTCACGAGCTCCTCTAGGGTCGCCGTGTTGCGCACCACAACGGGGTCAGCGCCGAGCGAGCCGAAAGACTGCGCGAGGTTGTAGACGAACGAGTCGAAGTTGT
>JAUJNU010000116.1 GCA_030448085.1 Actinomycetota bacterium
TGTGGTAAGAGCGAAGCCCACCACTGCCCCCCGCCGACCCTCTCCCTCGGCCTTCAGCCGCTCGGCCCGGTTCATCTCATCCTGGACGTACTCCGTGACCCGCTTGTAGAGCAGCGCCTCGTCATCGGAGAGCGGGTAGATGGCGGTGTAGGACCGGCGCTCAGGGAACAGTGGCGTGCCGTCGAACTTGAGCAGCTTCTCCTTTACGAGGCGCCGCATCATGTCGGAGGTGTCAACGGTGTGTGTCGCTCCCCTTGGCTTGCCCTCGAACCGGTCGGCGTCGAGCAGCGCCAGGAAGAGGTGGAAGTCCTCCTCGATGCCGGCGTGGGGCGTGGCCGTCATCAGGAGCAGGTGGCGCGTCACCGAGCCAGCGAGGCGGCCGAGCTTGTAGCGCTTCGTCTCCTTCACCTCACCGCCGGTGTAGTGGGCGGAGAGCTTGTGGGCCTCGTCCATCACGACGAGATCCCAGTCAGTCGCCTCGAGCTTGGCTTGGAGTTCCTCGTTCCGGCTGAGGTGGTCAAGGCGGGCGATCAGCAGCGGCTTCTCGGAGAAGGGATTGCCGCTGCGGGAGGTCTCGATCATCTCCCGGGTCAGGATGTCGAAGCTGAGGCCGAACTTCTGCCACAGCTCGTCCTGCCACTGCTCGACGAGGCTGCCTGGAGCGATCACCAGGCAACGCTCGACGTCGCCGCGAATCACCAGCTCCTTGCAGAACAGCCCGGCCATGATCGTCTTGCCGGCGCCGGGATCGTCAGCTAGCAGGTAGCGGAGCGGCTGGCGAGGCAGCATCTTCGAGTAGACGGCTTCGATCTGGTGCGGCAGGGGGTCGAGGTTCGAGGTCTGGACGGCGAGGAAGGGGTCGAACAGGTAGGCGAGGGAGATGCGCTTCGCTTCCGAGACCAAGCGGAACAGAGCGCCGTCGGCGTCCATCGACCAGGCCCGACCCCCCTGCTCGATGCTGAGGCGGCGCTCATCGTCGCGGTAGAGAAGTTCCTGGCCCGGCTTCCCGGTCGACTCGTCGGTGAAGGTCAGGGTGATGGCATTCGAGCCGTGCCACTCGACGTCGACGACCTTGACGGCGCGGTCGGCTAGCACCCCGCGGGCGAGTGCTCCCTTCGTGAGATCTTCAAGTCTGGCCATCGGGCCGTGCCTAACTTCCGAATCGGACGAAACCACGATACGGGAGGGCTGTGAAGGCCGCGACCCGCGAGTCCTCCGTGCGCCGATCAGACAGCGGTGTGATGCGGAGAGAGCCGTATCCGCGTTCGAAGAGCCTGCCCATTGTGGACGAGGAAAGCCTCTCCCCGCCCCAGACCCCGAACCTCGTCCGGGTGAACTATGTACCGGTTCCCCGCCCGCTGGCTGCCGAGTTCGGTGTGGCCGAGAGCCAGGGTCTGCTCCGTGCGCTCCATGACCCAGCCTGTACCGGCGAGCGCTGCTGCCTCGTCGGGTTGCTTGAGCTGATGAACGATCAGCATTCCGACGGTTCCTGCAAGGCGGTTCCGTGTGGTCTCGTCGGGTCCGAGACTCGCCCAGGTCTGTCCGATAAGGACCACACCGACGCCGTGTGAGCGGACACGCTCCACGAGGTCCACGGCGGCGCCCGGTCGGTCGGACAGCTTCGAGAACTCATCAACGATGACCAGGGCTCTCCGGTCCCTTGACTTCCGAGCCATGGCCCAGTGGAGCAGGTCCTCCAAGAGGAAGGCCCCGACCTCGGTGGCCTGGTTGCGGTTCTCCGGCCGGCCCACGGGAACATAGGCGGCCGGGACATCCTCGTACGACCAGCCGCCATCGAGGGCGGAGCCCACCGCCCAGGTGATGCCTTCGTAGCGGCTCCTCACGCCGAACAGCTCTCGGTCAGGGATCTGGCGGAGCACGTCAGCCAGGTCTCGATCGTCGCCGACTGCACGTACAAGGACTCGGCGGTCCAGGCGGCTGACCAGCTCCCTCAACCCCCCAGGGACCTGGTTGCCTACGGCGGCGCGCAGAACAGTACGGGCGATGCCCTCGTAGTAGGGCTCGGTGAACACCTGGGTGGCAAGGAGCCGGTTGACCACGGCC
>JAUJNU010000018.1 GCA_030448085.1 Actinomycetota bacterium
TCACCGACCGAGCCCGACGAGTCCTGGTCCTGGCCCAGGAGGAAGCGCGGCTGCTCAACCACAACTACATCGGGACCGAGCACATTCTGCTCGGCCTCATCCACGAAGGCGAGGGCGTCGCCGCCAAGGCGCTCGAGTCGCTCGGCATCTCGCTCGAAGCCGTACGCGAGCAGGTCGAGCGCACCATCGGCCCGCCCGGCACCGCCGCCAGCGGCGCGCCGCCGTTCACGCCGCGTGCGAAGAAGGTGCTCGAGCTCTCGCTGCGCGAGGCGCTCCAGCTCGGTCACAACTACATCGGCACCGAGCACCTCCTCCTCGGCCTCATCCGCGAGGGTGAGGGCGTCGCCGCCCAGGTGCTCGTCACCCTCGGCGCCGACCTCAGCCGCGTCCGCCAGCAGGTCATCCAGCTCCTGTCCGGCTACGGCGGCGGCAAGGAAGGCACGTCCTCCGGCAGCGCCGGCCCCCAGGGCACCCAGGAGACGCCTTCGGGGTCGCTCGTGCTCGACCAGTTCGGCCGGAACCTCACCCAGCAGGCGCGGGAGAAGAAGCTCGACCCGGTGATCGGGCGGCAGAACGAGATCCTGCGGGTGATGCAGGTGCTGTCGCGCCGGACCAAGAACAACCCGGTCCTCATCGGCGAGCCCGGTGTGGGCAAGACGGCGATCGTCGAGGGCCTCGCCCAGGCGATCGTCAAGGGAGAGGTGCCGGAGACCATCACCGGCAAGCAGCTCTACACGTTGGACCTCGGTGCTCTCGTCGCCGGGTCGCGTTACCGCGGTGACTTCGAGGAGCGTCTCAAGAAGGTCCTCAAAGAGATCAAGACGCGCGGCGACATCATTCTCTTCATCGACGAGCTGCACACACTCGTCGGGGCTGGGGCCGCCGAGGGAGCTATCGACGCAGCCAGCATCCTCAAGCCGATGCTGGCCCGTGGCGAGCTGCAGACGATCGGCGCGACGACTCTCGACGAGTACCGCAAGCACCTCGAGAAGGACGCCGCCCTCGAGCGACGTTTCCAGCCGATCAAGGTGCCGGAGCCGACCGTCGCTCACACGATCGAGATCCTGAAGGGCCTTCGAGACCGGTACGAGGCACACCACCGCGTGACGATCACCGATCAGGCCCTCGTGGCGTCGGCGAACCTGGCCGACAGGTACATCAGCGACCGGTTCCTCCCCGACAAGGCCATCGACCTGATCGATGAGGCCGGCTCGCGCCTGCGCATCCGGCGGATGGGCGCGCCGCCCGACTACCGCGAGCTCGAGGAGCACATCGCCGACGTCCGCCGCCAGAAGGAAGAGGCGATCGAGGCGCAGGACTTCGAGAAGGCGGCCGGATTCCGGGACGAAGAGAAGCGGCTCATGACCGAGCGCTCGGAGAAGGAAACCGAGTGGCGCACTGCGGAGGGCGAGGCTTTCTCCGAGGTCAACGAAGAGGAGATCGCGGAAGTGCTCTCCTCGTGGACCGGCATCCCGGTGATGTCGCTTACCGAGGAAGAGACCGCCAAGCTGCTGCGGATGGAAGACGAGCTCCATCAGCGGATCGTCGGCCAGCACGATGCGATCGCTGCGGTTTCTCGTTCGATCAGAAGGACCCGTGCCGGCCTCAAGGACCCGAAGCGCCCGGCAGGCTCGTTCATCTTCCTCGGCCCGTCCGGAGTCGGGAAGACCGAGACCGCGAAGGCTTTGGCAGAGTTCATGTTCGGGGACGAGGACGCCCTCATCCAGCTCGACATGTCCGAGTACATGGAGAAACACACGGTGAGCCGTCTTATGGGCTCGCCTCCGGGGTACGTCGGCTACGAAGAAGGTGGCCAGCTGACCGAAGCCGTGCGCAGGCGCCCCTACTCCGTGGTGCTGCTCGACGAGATCGAGAAGGCACACCCGGACGTCTTCAACACGCTCCTGCAGATCCTCGAGGACGGGCGTCTGACGGATGCCCAAGGCAAGACCGTGGACTTCAAGAACACCGTGATCATCATGACTTCAAACCTCGGGACACAGAACCTCAGGAAGCCCGCGATGGGCTTCGGCCTGGCGGACGAGGCGCTGACGTACGACAAGATGAAGGAGCGGGTGAACGAGGAGCTGAAGCGCAACTTCAGGCCTGAGTTCCTGAACCGCATCGACGAGGTCATCGTCTTCCACGAGCTGAGCAAGGGCGAGGTGTTCCAGATCGTCGACTTCATGATCAAGAGGCTCGCAGGACAGCTCGAGAGCCAGGACGTTTCGATCGAGCTGACAGAGAGTGCCAAGGAGGTTCTGTCCTCCCGGGGTTACGACCCCACGCTCGGTGCTCGTCCATTGCGACGGGCGATCCAGAGGCTCATCGAGGACCCGATCTCGGAGAAGATCCTGTGGAAGGAGTACGAGGCCGGCGACGTCATCATCGTCGACTCGCAGCCCGGCGAGGATGGCGAGAAAGAGATCGTCTTCCGGAAGGCCGAGCGGTCTCCGGACCACCCCCCCGTGGAGCTCGCAGGGGCGGCGATCGCCGACGGAGAAGGAGATGGGGCCGAGATCTGATCGGCTGACAGTGCCATGTGTTGACAGAGGCCCGGGCGGTTGCCCGGGCCTCTTCGCGTACATTCAGAGAAGGCCCGATCAGGCACGTTCGCCCATATTCGCGCCTCGAGTATCGAGCGAATTACGTAGGGGTTTCCGGCCTCCTTCGGGGCCTCGGCCAAGTACCTTGGATGCAGCAAGACCCTCGAAAGGAATGCGCCCTTGAAGACTCAGGTGAAGCCGGAACCGTCGCCGCCCGCAGCCGGCGGCGACATCCTCGTCGCTTCCGGGGTGCGAAAGATCTACCGCACGGGGGCCGAGTCGGTCGAGGCCCTTGCAGACCTAGATCTGGTGGTGGGCCGCGGCGAGTTCGTTGCGGTCATGGGCCCGTCGGGCTCCGGCAAGACCACGCTCCTCAACTGCCTTTCCGGGCTAGACGACATAGATGAAGGCTCGGTGCTCGTGGAGGGGGAGAACATCCACCAGCTCTCGGACGCCCGGCGGAGCCGTCACCGGGCCGAGAAGATGGGGTTCATCTTCCAGTCCTTCAACCTCATCCCCGTGTTCACCTCGGCGGAGAACGTAGAGCTCCCTCTGCTGTTGGCGGGAGCATCGCAAGCAGAGGCACGCAAGGCCGCCGAGAAAACGCTCGAGCGGGTCGGCCTGGGGCATCGGAAGGGCCACCGCCCGAACGAGCTGTCTGGAGGGGAGCAACAGAGGGTGACCATCGCCCGTGCGCTCGCGGGTAACCCGGCACTCGTCTGGGCCGACGAGCCCACCGGCAACCTCGACACGGAGACCGCCGGCTCGATCATGGCCCTCCTGCTGGAGCTCAACGCGGACGGTTTGACGCTCGTCCTCGTGACGCACGATTCCGCCATCGGCGGCCTCGCGGAGAGATTGATCGTTATGAGGGACGGCAGGATCGAATCATCAAGAAAGAAGAGTTAGAGCCAAAGTGGCGCTCGCTCTAGTAGCACTCGCCTTCCTCGTCGCCGTCTATCAGATGTTCAGGTGGCCCGTTCTTCGCAGGCTCGCGCTTCGAGAGGTGAAGCGCAGGCGTGGCGAGACCCTCCTCGTCATCGCCGGCAGCCTTCTTGGCACCGCCATCATCGCCGGGAGCTTCATCGTCGGAGACACCCTCGATTCGTCCATCCGCGTCACTGCCACGACGCAGCTCGGGCCCGTAGACGAGGTGCTGGTGTTCTCAGACCTGCCAGAGGGAGCCGAGGCGGAGGAGAAGCTCACCGCTCTCGAGGACCCTCGGATCGACGGGGTCACGTCGCTCCTGAGGGCGCCCGCCTCGATATACATCACCCGCGAGGGGGTGCCTCTCGTGGAGCCTTCTGCCCAACTCATCGAGATGGACTTCGATGAGGGGAGGAGCTTCGGAGGGGACGCGGAGGCCACCGGGCTTCAGGGGGCAACCCCGGGGCCGGGCGAGGTAGCGCTGGGATCCGACCTCGCTCAGGTTCTCGAGGCTCGGGTGGGGGAGCGAGTGACCGCGTCGTTGTACGGGGAGGAGGTCCAGCTCGATGTCGTGAGGGTGCTGCCGCGTCTGGGTCTGGCCGGGTTCTGGACCGGGATCGAATCCTCTTCGGTCAACGCCTTCGTCGCCCCCGGAACCCTGGCCGAGCTGGGCACCGAGGTGGGCACCCCGTCACTGTCGACCGTGCCTCCGCTCCTCAGCGTGCTCGTTTCGAACGCCGGGGGGGTGGAGGAGGGAGCCGTTCTATCTGCAGAGGTGACCGAGCTCATCAAGCAGGCCGTGGGGGACCCCTCGATACAGGTCCAAGAGATGAAGAAGGACCGGTTGGATTCAGCCAAGGTTCAAGGCGAGCAGTTCAGTCAGTTCTTCGTGGCCATCGGAGCGTTCGCCGTCATCGCCGGGATCTTGCTGCTGGTGCAGATCTTCGTGATGCTTGCCGAGGAGCGTAAGTCGCAGCTGGGAATGCTGAGGGCTGTCGGCCTGCGAAGGTCAGACCTCGTGAGGACGTTCTTCATGCAGGGGGCGATCTACGCGCTCCCCGCGGGGATCCTCGGCGCCCTGCTCGGGATAGGGGTCGGGTGGGCGATCGTCAAGGTAGCGGCGCCCATCTTCGGGGGCGGGGGTGACTTCTCGCTGGACCTCAAGTTCGCGATGGAGCCCGCGAGCCTGATCAACGGGTTCTGTATCGGCGTGATCATCTCGCTCGTCACGGTGCTCTTCACCAGCATCAGGATCTCGCGCATCAACATCATCCGGGCGATCAGGGACCTCCAGGAGCCCAAGAAGCTCGCGGCGAGCCTGCGAACGGTCATCGTGGGTGTCGTGACGGCGCTCGCGGGAGGTGGTGCTTTCGCCGCGGGCATGGCCTCACCAGAGAACGCGTGGCCTGGTGCTCTGCTCGGCCCCCCGGTAGCGCTGTTCGCCCTGCTCCCCCTGCTCGGCCGGATCGTGCCGAGGCGTGCGTCCGTTCTCCTCGTCGCGTCTCTCTCGCTGGCGTGGGGGATCCTCGGCGACTCCCTCGCGGGGGGGAAGATCTTCGGGTCGGGCGACATCTTCGCTTTCGTCCTTCAAGGGGTGCTCCTCAATGTCTCGGCCGTGATCCTGCTGAGCCAGGTGCAGGAGAACCTCGGGCACGTCCTCGGCCGGGTCTCGGGTCGAAGCCTGTCGCTCCGGCTCGGCCTCTCTTATCCTCTCGCCCGGCGTTTCAGGACGGGCCTGACCCTCGGCATGTTCTCGCTCGTGATCTTCACGATGGTCTTCATATCCGCCCTGTCGAACGTCTTCGGTGGCCAGGTGGAGAACTCGCTGCGGAGAGAAGCCGGTGGCTACGAGATCATCGCGGACTCTCTGCCGTCGAACCCGCCGCGGGTCGAGGACCTACAGGCGGTGGCCGGCATCGAGCACGTCTCGGCTGCTCTCAGCGGAGCCGCGCAGTTCAGCATCGGGGGTGGCACCGAGATGGACCCATGGCCCGTCACCGGCATCGACGACAGTTTCTTGGCAGCGACCCCTCCCGAGCTCGAGGAGCTGGCGCCGGGCATCCTCGATGACGCCGAAGCGTGGCGCAGGGTGGCGACCGAAGAAGGTGTGGCCCTGGTACCTCAGTTCTTCCTCCAAGAGGGAGGGGGCGGGCCCCCCCAGGGTCTGGTGGAGGTGGGGGACATCGTGACGATGTCCAACCCACTCACCGGCACGAGTGGCGATCTCGAGGTGATCGGGTTCACTTCCAGCACGAGCTTCCGGACCATGAACGCGTACATGTCCAGTGGCGCTGTGAAAGAGGTGCTGGGTGATCTCATCACCCAGTCTCGCTTCTTCGTAGACGCGAGCGACGGGGAAGATCCGGCCGTGGTGGCGCAGACCCTTCAGGGCGAGCTTCTGGCGAACGGTGTCGAAGCCGAGACGTTCCGTTCGATCGTCGAGGAGAACCAGGCTCTCAGCCTTCAATTCTTCAAGCTGATGCAGGGATACCTGGCCCTGGGCCTTCTCGTCGGCATCGCCGGGATAGGCGTCGTCATGGTTCGCGCCGTTCGTGAGCGCAGGAGGCAGGTTGGCGTGTTGCGGTCTCTGGGATTCCGTCCCCGGATGATCGGCAAGGCATTCATCCTCGAGTCGGCGTTCACCGCGCTCGAGGGGATCCTCGTTGGGACGGTCCTAGCGTTGATCACGGCCTATCAATTGATCCAGACGGGTGAGTTCGGCGAAGGCGTCGTCTTCACGATCCCCTGGTTCGACATCACGGTCCTGCTCGTCGTATCGCTCGTAGCCTCGCTGCTCGCCACGGCCTGGCCGGCGCGGCAGGCGGCGGCGATCCCCCCTGCGGTGGCGCTGAGGATCGCCGACTAGGGGCGCTCCCTCGTCTCTGTCACACCCCCCCGGTAGCGTCCGGCCATGGCAAGAAGAGCAGATCATGAGAAGGGTCCCACCTACCTCTGCAGTGGCTGCGGGCACACCGCAACCAAGTGGTTCGGACGTTGCCCGGCGTGCGGGTCTTGGGACGTCACGGCCTCGGCCGGAGGTACTGTCAGCGGCGCCTCTGTGGCCCCTCTTCCGAGCGCTTCGTCCGGCCCGGACAGGTTTTCGTCCGGCCTCGAGGAGGTAGACCGGGTGATGGGCGGTGGGCTCGTCCCGGGGGGCGTCGTCCTGGTGGCGGGCGAGCCGGGGATAGGCAAGTCCACACTCGTCCTGCAGGCGTTGGCTGGTCTCACGAAAGTGGGTCGCAAAGCCCTGCTCCTCACCGGTGAGGAATCACCGGTGCAGGTCGGCATGCGCGCCACGCGGCTGGGATTGGCTCCGGAAAGTCTCTTGGCTGCCCCCGTGGAGAGCCTCGAGGACGTGTTGGGGGCCTGGAACCGGGTCGAGCCGGATCTCGTGGTGATCGATTCGATCCAGACGCTCCAGGACCAGGCCCTGGAGCAGGCCGCGGGAAGCGTCACCCAGGTAAGGGAATGCGCGGCCCGGATAGTCCGGCATGCAAAGGCGCTGGGGACGGCGGTCCTGTTGGTGAGCCACGTCACCAAAGAGGGGTCCGTGGCCGGGCCGAAGACGCTGGAGCACGTCGTCGACGCGGTGATGATCCTCGATGGCGACCGAGGGGGCGACCTACGCTTGCTGCGGCCCGTTAAGAACAGGTTCGGCTCGTGCGAGGAGACAGGGGTCTTCCTGATGACGAGCGAGGGGCTGCGTGCGGTGGGGGACCCATCCGCGATGTTGCTCGCAGACCGGTGTGAGAACAGCTCCGGGTCCGTCATCTTTCCCGCTATGGAAGGGTCCCGTCCGGTGCTGACCGAGATCCAGGCACTGGTGGCGCCCGCGGTCTCGAGTGCCCAAGCCCGGCGGGTGGCGACGGGGCTGGATCCTCGGAGGCTGGCGCTTCTCATCGGGGTTCTCTCGAAGCACGCCGAGATGAAGCTCGGTGAGCACGACATATTTGCTGCCGCGGCCGGGGGGCTGGCGGTGAAGGAGCCGGCTGCAGATCTTGCGATCGCCCTCGCTCTCTATTCGACGGTTACCGACTTAGCCTTCCCAGGACTGACGGTCGCCATGGGCGAGGTAGGGCTGGCGGGAGAGGTGCGACGCGTGCCGCGACTGGACAGGAGGCTCGCTGAAGCGAGCAGGATGGGGTTTCGATGCGCGCTGGTTCCTCGGGGGGTGGAGAGGGTTCCCGCCGGCATCGAAGTAGTGATCGTTCGCGATGTGAAAGAGGCGTTCGTACACCTGCGTTCGGTTGCACGAGAGGCGCTCTCACCAAAGCGAGCGCAAAGGCAGGCATGTTAATCTCTGCCATCGAAGCGGCGCCCCGATCGACACGACCCAGGGGGGTCCTCGCGCCCCGACCGGCCGATCCGCAGGAGGTAGATCCGGAGTGAATTTCAGCGTGGGTGACAAGGTCGTCTACCCGCACCACGGCGCCGCGGTCATCGAGAAGCTGGAGAAGCGTGAGCTGCTGGGCGAGGAGCGGGACTACTTCATCCTGAAGCTCGCCTATGGCGAGCTGACGCTGATGGTTCCCACCGATTCGACTGAGGAAGTTGGCCTGCGGGAGGTAACCCCCGCCAAGGAAGTCCCGAATGTCATGAAGGTGCTCAAGAAGAACGAGCCCACAACGAACACTACGAACTGGTCTCGCCGCTTCAAGGCGAACGTCGAGAAGTTGCGCTCCGGCGACATCTACCAGGTAGCGGACGTCGTTCGCAGCCTTCACCAGCGCGACAAGGAGAAGGGTCTCGCCGCCGGCGAGAAGCGCATGCTGACCAAGGCGCGTCAGATCCTCGTCTCTGAGCTCACCTTCTCGAAGGACTGCGACGAAGAAGCGGCAGAGAAGCTCCTCGATGAGGTGCTGGGATAGCAGACGCTTCAGCAGCAGCGATCATCGCCGCAGGAGGGTCGGGGACGCGCGCCCGGTCCTCTGTGGACCCGGATCCGAAGCAGTTCCGAGCGCTTGGGGGCCAGCCGCTCCTCGCCTGGTCCGTAGACCTCCTCCGTGCCGCCGGCTGCTTCCCGCTGATGGTCGTGATCCCCGACATCTTCGTGGACCGTGCGAAGCTCGAATTCGCCGCGCCGGACGTGGTCGTAGTGCCGGGGGGGCCAACGAGACAGGCTTCGGTTCTAGAGGGACTGAAGCGCGTCCAGTCATCGCGGGTTGTGGTTCACGATGGCGCACGGCCGTTCGCTCCCCCCCATCTCGTGATCTCCACCCTTGCCGCTCTTGCCGAGTGCGATGGTGCCCTGGCGGCGTTGCCCCTTGATGAGACCCTGAAGATGGTGGCGGACGGCCTCGTGTCCGATACTCCCAGCCGGGACGGGCTGTGGAGGGCGCAGACGCCGCAAGCGTTCCACACGAACGTCCTGCACGATGCTCACGACCGTGCCCGCGCGGAGCGGTGGGAGGCGACCGACGATGCCGCTCTCGTCGAGCACTACGGCGGCCAGGTGCGGGTGGTCGAGGGGTCGCGCCAGAACATGAAGGTCACCTACCCGGCGGACTTCGACGTGGCCGAGGCGATGCTGCGAGGTGGCTTGGACCTGGCGCATCCATGATGCGCGTAGGGCAGGGGTTCGATGTTCACGGCTTCGATCTTGGTCGCCCGCTGATCCTCGGAGGGATCGAGGTGGAGGGGTCTCCGGGGCTCTCGGGTCACTCGGACGCGGACGTCCTCAGTCACGCGATCGCCGACGCCTTGCTGGGGGCAGCCGCCCTCGGAGACCTGGGCGGCATGTTCCCGGCCGATGAGCGCTGGGCCGGAGCTTCGAGCCTCGACATCCTCAGAGCTTCCGCCGCCGCCGGGCGGGACGCAGGCTGGTCCGTAGCGAGTGTGGATTCGACGATCGTGGCGGAGCGACCGAAGCTTGCCTCATATATCCCGCGGATGAGGACCGAGGTCGCGGGCGCGTTGGGTGTCGACGTGTCACTGGTCTCGGTGAAGGCGACCACGACGGACGGTCTCGGCTTCACGGGCCGTGGAGAGGGCATAGCGGCCATGGCAGTCGTCCTTTTAGGGCGAGCGTAGGGTACGGCCGTGCCCATCCGTATCTACGACTCGATGGCTCGGAAGTTGCTCCCCCTCACGACGCGTGAGGAGGGGAAGGTGAGCATGTACACGTGCGGGCCCACCGTCTACAACTACATCCACATAGGGAACGCCCGCACCCTCATCTGGTTCGATCTCATAAGGCGCTACCTCGCGTATCGCGGTCTGGCCGTCACTTACGTCACCAACTACACGGATGTCGACGACAAGATCATCGAGCGCGCCAGGGCCGAGGGTATCCCTCCCGAGACCGTGACGCAGAAGTACACGCGCGCATTCGAGGAGGACATGTCCGCACTGGGGGTCAAGCCCTCGGACATCACCTGCCGCGCCACGGATCACATCTTGGAGATGGTCGAGTCGATAGCCGGGCTCGTGGCTTCCGGCGCCGCCTACGACATCGACGGGGATGTCTTCTTCTCCATCGAGAGCTTCCCCCGCTATGGAGCTCTGTCGGGCCGCTCGGTCGAGGACATGCGGGCGGGGGAGCGGGTCGAGCCCCACCCCGGTAAGAGGCACCCACTCGACTTCGCCCTGTGGAAGGCGGCGAAGGAGGGCGAGCCTTCGTGGTCGTCGCCATGGGGGCCGGGCCGTCCCGGGTGGCACATCGAGTGCTCGGTGATGAGCACGAAGTACCTCGGCATGGGTTTCGACATCCACGGGGGTGGGAGTGACCTCGTGTTCCCGCACCACGAGAACGAGATCGCCCAAGCCGAGGCGCCGGCCGACGAGAGGTTCGTGCGTCACTGGATGCATTCGGGGATGGTTCAGATGGAGTCGGAGAAGATGTCGAAGTCGCTCGGGAACGTGGTGCTCGCCCGAGAGGCGAACGAGAGATTCGGTGGCCCGACCGTCCGCTACTGGGCCCTCATGAGCTCGTACGGGAGCCAGCCTGCCTTCAGCGAGTCCTCGCTAGAGGATGCCTCGGCCGCGCTCCAGCGGTGGCAGACCTTCCACTCCTCGGCCGTCCACTCCCTGGGGATCTCGCTTCCGGGGGACCCCCCTGCGGTCCGTCCTCTCACCGGGGATGACGCCAAGGCGCCCGACCATGTTCGTAGGTTCATCGAGGCGATGGACGACAACTTCAACTCTGCGCAGGCGTTCGCCGTCATCCACGATCTCGTGCGCGAGGGGAACAGGAGCCTGGCTCAGGGGGCGGCCGGCAAGGAGGCCCTCGTGACGCAGCTCAGCCAGTTCCTCGAAGTGACCGGGATGCTGGGCTTCAACTTCACGTCTTCGGCGGAGGACGCCTCACTCGTCCCGGACCTAGTGGCGATACTGCTGGACCTGCGGGAGGCGGCGCGCAAGGAGAAGGCGTTCGAACGGGGCGACATGATCCGGGACCGCCTTCAGGCCGCCGGCGTTGTGATCGAGGACACCGCCGAGGGACCGCGCTGGCGCGCCGGCGACTAGAGGTACATGGCAGGCAAGCCCAGGTCACGTGATGCAGAGGAGGGCTACCTTTCGGGGCGCAGGCCCGTCCTCGAGTTGCTGCGGAGCGGAAGGGGGACCGACCGCATCTTCATCGCGCAGGGGCTGGCTCCGTCGGGCGTCCTCGGCGAGATCCGCAAACGCGCCGAGGCGGCGGGAGTTCCGGTGCGGATGGTGCCTAAGAACGAGCTCGACAGGTACTCCGGAGGCCTCAACCATCAGGGCGTCGTCGCCAGGGTCGGACGCTACAGCTACACACGCCTGGAGGACCTCCTTGAACGGGAGGCGGGGCGTCTCTTGTTCCTGGACGCGGTCACCGACCCTCATAACCTCGGCTCCCTCCTCCGCAGCGCGGATGTGGCGGGGTTCTCGGGGGTCGTCGTTCCCGCACACCGCGCGTCGGGCGTGACCCCTGCGGTGCGGAGGGTTTCTGCCGGTGCCGCCGAGGTGGTAGCGGTGGCACGGGTTCCTAACCTGTCTCAGGCGATACGTGACGCGAAGGATCGAGGGTTCTGGATCTTCGGCCTGGACGAGAAGGCGGAGTCCGACATCTGGACCTCCACCCTCGCCGAACCCCCAGCCGGGCTGGTTCTGGGTTCGGAGGACCGGGGGATATCGCGGCTCGTGCGGGAGCATTGCGACGAGCTGCTCGGGATACCTCAGCGGGGGCGGATCGGCTCTCTCAACGTGGCCGTGGCGGGCGCCGTCGCTATGTTCGAGATGACCCGCCGTGCGCATCTTTCGGCTAGCCTGACGGAGCGTCCGGGGCCGGCCACGGCCACGATGGGAGGGGATCGTCCGGTTGGAGGCTCTGCAGATAGCAGATGACGAGCAGCTTGTTGAAGCCGCCCGGAGCGGCAACGACAAAGCTATAGACGTCCTCCTCAACCGTTACCGGCACTATGCCCGCGCCAAGGCCCGCACCTACTTCCTTGCCGGCGCCGACAAGGAAGACATCGTCCAAGAAGGGATGATCGGCCTCTACAAGGCGATCCGAGATTTCCAGGCCGAGAAGAACATCGCGTTCCGGGCGTTCGCGGAGCTGTGCATGACCCGGCAGATCATCACCGCCATCAAGACGGCGACGAGGCAGAAGCACGCGCCTCTCAACTCTTACGTCTCTCTCAACCGTCCGGCAGGAGATGACGACGATCGCTCACTGGCCGACTCCCTTCCCGGCGCCACCTCCCTCGACCCCGCGGAGCTGGTGATATCCGCCGAGGAGATATCGAGCTTGCGCAACTCGATGGACAAGGTCTTGTCGGACCTCGAGATCGAGGTGCTTCAGCTCTACATGGACGGGAAGTCGTACCAGCAGATCGGGGACATGCTCGATCGTCACGTCAAGTCGATAGACAATGCCCTGCAAAGGATCAAGCGGAAGCTCGAGCATCACGTGACGGCGCGCGCAGCCAGAGCGTGAGGGGGTAGCTGCCTGTGGGAGGCGTTACCCTGCGGGACAGGCTGGAGTAGCTCAGTTGGTAGAGCAGCCGCCTTGTAAGCGGCAGGTCGCAGGTTCGAATCCTGTCTCCAGCTCGACCAGCTGACTCGATAGCTAGGAGCTCGGGTGTCGGAAGAACTAGGTGAGAAGGGGCTCGGCACCGGGCAGGACTCGGCGTGGGCAACCGCCTTGGCGCAACTGGACGAGGCAGCCGAGATCATGGGTCTCGCCCCCGGGGTGCATGAGATGCTTCGCTCGCCGAAGCGGGCCCTCATCGTTTCCGTTCCCGTTCGGATGGACGACGGCTCGACCCGCGTCTACCAGGGGTACCGGGTCCACCACAACGTGACGAGGGGTCCGGCGAAGGGCGGCATCCGTTATCACCCCGCCGTGGGGCTCGACGAGGTCAAGGCGCTCGCGATGTGGATGACATGGAAGTGCGCGATCGCCGGGATCCCCTTCGGTGGCGCGAAAGGCGGGGTGGCGCTCAACCCGAGAGAGCTGTCCCGCATCGAGCTCGAGCGGATGACACGTCGCTACGCCTCAGAGATCCTGCCCTTCATCGGTCCGGAGAAGGACATCCCGGCCCCCCGACATGAACACGGACGAGCAGATCATGTCCTGGATCATGGACACCTACTCGATGAACACGGGCCATTCTGTCCCTGGGGTCGTCACCGGCAAGCCGGTGGCTATCGGCGGCTCGATGGGACGGTCGGGGGCCACCTCCAGGGGAGTCATGTACATGATCTTTTCGACCCTGCGGGCCCTCGGCATCGGGATCGACGAGGTGAGCGTCGCCATCCAGGGCTACGGGAAGGTCGGTGGCCACGCCGCCCAGCTCCTGCACGGCGCGGGCTGCCGGGTCGTGGCCGTGTCGGATGTCGAGGGCGGCCTATACCGGGAGAAGGGGCTCGACCCCGAAGCCATCAACAGGCACAAGCAGCAAGCCGGGACCGTCGTCGGCTACCCCGGGGCAGATGCGATCTCCAACGAGGATCTGCTCGAGGTGGAATGCGACGTCCTCGTCCCGGCCGCGGTGGAGGGCGTCATCAGCGTCAGAGCGCGGACAAGGTGAAGGCGCAGATCGTCTGCGAAGCGGCGAACGGGCCCGTCACTTTCGAGGAGACAAGATCCTGCGGGAGCGGGGGATCTTCGTCGTGCCGGACATCCTTGCCAACTCCGGCGGGGTCACCGTCTCCTACTTCGAATGGGTGCAGGACATCCAGGCCTGCTTCTGGACGGACGAAGAGGTGAATGACCGGCTCCGGCTCATCATGGAGCGGGCCTTTGGAGAGGTCTACCCCTCGCCTCCGAGAAGGGCCTCTCGATGCGCCAGGCCGCCCACTGGATCGGTGTTGGGCGGGTGGCGGAGGCGCATCAGATGCGGGGCCTCTTCCCCTAGAGCCTAAATCCGGGGGTGTCCTACCCGTCAGCGTTAGATTCTTTGCATGGAGAGCTTGGAGCAGCGCGAGGTCGAGATCCTCGATTTCGAAAGGTCCTGGTGGAAGCACGCGGGGTCAAGGAGCAGGCGATCAAGGATCGCTTCGAGATGTCCGCCACTCGCTACTACCAGCTACTGAACGAGCTCCTCGAGAAACCCGCCGCCATGGAGCACGACCCGATCCTAGTGAAGCGCCTGAAGCGTTTGCGCACGTACCGCCAGAGGCAGCGAGTGGCTCGCCTGCTGGGGGCCGAGTACGTGCCCGGCAGACGCTAGAAGGGCCCCGGCCGCCATGGGTCGGCACTCCTCGGGGTCGGAATGGCATTTCTACCGCTCCGTCATCGCTTGGTTCCTGCCGTGGGTTGTGGTCGCCGGAGTCATAGCGGTCGGTCTCACGGTTGGGGTCCAGCAGCTGGGGGCGGCGACGAGCCGATCGTCGCTGTGGAGCCCTCTCCGAGTCGGTCTAACGCCTCCCCCTCACCCTCCCCGTCACCGAAGCCCAGCAAGACGCCCAAGGCGACTCCCAGCCCCAGCCCCAAGATCTCCCCCTCGCCCGACGTGGAGCTCATCACCGAGGACATCCAGGTCCAGATCCTCAACAGGACGGCCGCGGCCGACGGGGAGAGCGGATGCAGGAGCGGCTTGAGGGGCTCGGCTTCACCGTGGTGGCGGTCGACGAAGCGGCCCTCCAGTACGAGGAGACGACGATCTTCTGGTCCTTCCCGCCTCCCGGAAGGCCGCCGAGGCCCTAGCCTCCCGTTTCGACTGGAAGGCCGAGGCAAAGCCGGCCAGCCTCTCCGCTACGGTCCATCCACGTAGTGGTCGGAGCGGACGAGAGCTAGATCCGCTCCAGGTCGAGGGTCAGCTCCAGGTGGAGCGTCCCCGTGATGGGGGCCTCCCCGTCGCTTCCCAGCACCGTCACCTCGAAGTCACCCGATGTGCGTGAGTCCGCACCCATCAATGTTCCCGTCTCGATGTCGAGGTCGGCGCTACTGGCCGTGGTGGCCGCCCCTCGGAGCTCGGCCTGCCCCTGGGGGAGCGAGGTCGTCCACACGATGGGGCCCTCACCCTCATAACCCAGCGTCGCGATAGAGGACTGACCGACCACGTCGAGCCCCTGGAGGCGCCCGAGGTTCTCGATCTCCTGAAAGACGGTTCCTACCTCTACCCGCTGCTCCGAAAGCCAGGTGTCCCTCAGACCGACGGGCTCCAGCGGCAGGGGCGGGCGGTAGGTCCCTATGAAGGCGAGATCGTTCGGGTCGAGGTCCTCGGCCGCGACCCCATCCACCTCGATGATCTGCAGGACCTCGCCCCCCGTGCCTACCTCGAGCTTGAAGGTCCGGTCCTCCGGGCCCGGAGCGGGAGCCCCCGAGGCGGCACTGATCTCCACCGGGGTCATGGAGACGGCAACGGTGGCCCCGTCCTCGTGCACCTCTTCGACCGCCTCTACGACCTCGTAGGAGATCTCGTAGCCCCCGCTCCCGCGGCCCCCGATATCCCAGTCCGCCTGCGCCGTTGCGTGCATCCGATGGCTGAGGACCGCCCCTGGGGAGAAGCGGTAGGCGAGGGCGAGCGGAGTCGGGCCTGCAGGCGCCGAGAAGGAGGGCGAGGGTCGTGAGGGTGAGAAGGCCTCTCTTCACCGGCTAAGTCTACGTAGGCCCGGGAGTACGTAGACGCCACCCCTATGAGCCATAGGACTTTAGTCGGAAATGACTAGTCATCTCGCTAAGAGTGGTTAAGGAAATGCGGAGCGTTGCCGATGCATCGTATGAAATCGGACATAGGAAATATCCGGAACTAAGTAAGGGGACTCAGATGATGAAGCGTTTCGCAGCGATGTTCGCAGTGCTGGCAGTGATCTCGCTCCTGGCCGTACCTGCATTCGGTGGGCCTCCCGAGGACAAGCCCGGCAAGTCGGCTTCTGCCCCGGGTCAGTCCGGTGAGACCAAGGGTGGGGGCGGTGACAAGGACGGGGACGCAGACTCGGACCCATCCACCTCCTACACCGAGGACAACGACACGAACGACGGTGACACGCCCAACAACGTCGCCGACGAGGGCGACAACGCCCACCCCTCCGGTAAGGACCGCTCGGTCGAGAACGGTGGGTCCGGCAACCAGGGCAACTCCGAGTCCGACCCCGACGATGACGATGCGGCCCGGACCGCTCGAACGGTGGCGCCGACAAGCCGAACGGCCCCGGCGGCGTCGACCTTGCCGACCAGGACGGCAACAACGGTTGCGGCAACGACGATGACTTCGAGGACGACAACGAGGGCTGGTGTGGCAAGCCCCGAAGGACGAGACGCTCCCGTGATCGTCCAGCCGGAGCCCGAGACCTGCCCCGAGGGCAGCGAGATGGTAGACGGCGAGTGCACCGAGGTAAAGGGTGAGGTCATCGTCGACACCCCGAGGAGGGACCCCTTGCGAGGAGGAGATGGTCGAGGGTGAGACCACCTGCGGCGAAGAGGTTCTCGGTGCCCAGGAGACGAACGTGCTGGGGATCCTTCTCCACCAGGACTCCGACGCTCCCGGCAGCGAGGACGCCGTCAGCCCGACCCTCGTAGCCGCTGCGGAGAGGCGACCGGCGAGGCCGCCGCTCTTCCCTTCACCGGCAGCGAGACGCTTCCGCTCCTGGCAGTGGCCTTCGGCCTCCTGCTCATGGGGCTCGGCGCCACGAAGCTGCAGACGAACCGCTAAGCACCGCAGCACCACCACACAAGCATCGACAGGAGGGGCCGGTTTCCCGGCCTCCTTCTCGTGCACGTGCTTATGATCCGGGCTGTGCCCGGCCATCCGGAACCCCCGTCCCAGGCGACGAAGCCGCAACGCTTCTCGGCTTCCTAGAGCGACAACGGGCGAACCTCGAGTGGAAGTGCGCGGGCCTCGACCCCTGGCGGGTCTCGCGACCACCGTCGCCGCCTCCTCGATCACGCTTGGCGGGCTCCTGAAGCATCTGGCTGCGGTCGAGGACACCACGTTCTCCTGGAAGCTCCACGGCGGGACCCGGGCCCGCCCTGGAACACCCACGACTGGGAGACCGACCCCGATTGGGATTGGCGCTCGGCTGCCGAGGACACCCTCGAACAGCTCGTGACCATCTGGCGGGAGGCGGTGGAACGCTCGCGCGTCGGTGCAGGAGGCGCTGGACCAAGGGGGGCCAGGGTTCCGAGCGAAAGGGCGTCACGGACGCCGGTGGGAGGCGCCCACCCTCAGATACCTCCTGCTTACGATCATCGAGTATGCCCGCCACGTCGGTCATGCCGATCTCATCCGGGAGTCGATGGCCTCGTCGGGGAGGATCCTCCAGGCTACTAGCCCCGATTAGTGTCGCCTCGCAGGCGAGACACTCGAGGCTCTTGGGCCGGGACCCCGCCTCGACCGGGCTGTTCCTGGACTTCGACGGCACCCTCTCCGAGATCGTGCATGTCCCGTCGGATGCCCGTCCGGCCCCCGGGACCCCTGAGGTTCTGACCCGGCTGGCGCAGCGCTTCAAGCTCGTCTCCATCGTCTCGGGACGTTCCGCTCATCAACTTCTCGAGTGGCTCGGACCGGATATCGAGATCTGGGGGGTTCACGGGGCCCAGCGAACCTGAACGGCCAGGTAGCCCTGACCGACCTGGCGGCTCCCTGGGGGAGCTTATGGCGGTGGTCCGGCACGAGGCGGAGGAGGCGCTCGCCCGGATGTCTCTCGAGGGAGTCGTCCTGGAGGACAAGACCGTGATGCTCGGCCTGCACTTCCGAGCCGCCCCGGATCGCCCGGTCGCGCAGAGGAGACTGGATGAGCTCGCCCAGGAGCTGGCCGACCGTCACGGCCTCACCCGGGCGGGCGGGAGACTGGCGTACGAGCTTCGCCCGCCCGTGGAGTTCTCCAAGGCGGCCGTGGTGCTTCAGAGGGCGAGGGAGGAACGGCTCAAAGCAGCTGCCTTCGCCGGTGACGACAGAGTGGACCTACCAGGGTTCGACGCGATGGACGTGCTCGCCGATGAGGGCCTCGCCACCGCGAGGATCGCCGTTCACTCGGATGAGGCTCCTCCCGACCTCCTCGCCCGGGCCGACCTCGTCCTCGCCGGTCCCGGGAGCGTCGTCCGGTGGCTCGAGGAACTAGCCGACTACTGAGCCGCCTCGCTCACGGGACCTCCGCCGGCGCGGATCGCTTCGAGGTCCTTCAGTTGAGCGTTGATCCAGTCCTCGGGCTTGCTTCGCCGAGCTGCCTTCTTGGAACTCTCGGCTCGCTCCCGCCGTTCGTCCGCTCCCATGTCCAACGCCGTCTCGAGCCGCTGAGCGGTTTCCTCTACGTTCGTCGGGTCGCTTATCTCGAGAGCGCACTCACCCATCTCTTGGAACGAGCCTGCCCTCCTCGAAAGAACGAGCACCCCGTCCCGCTGGTTCACGACCGGGCCCTCTTTCGAGACTAGGTTCATACCGTCCATCAAAGGGTTCACGAGCAGGACGTCGTAGAGAAGCAGTGCGCCGATGGTGCGGTCGAAGTCATCCTCGAGGTAGAGATCGATCGACTCCGGATGCCTTCCGTTCACCTCGTCCACAACAGCCTTGATCTCATCGGTCTCGTTCCGATACTCAGGCATCGATTGCCGCGACGGGTAGAGGCACGCGATGAACCGGGCCGAGCTCGCGAGGTCGGGACGGCGATCCAGCAGCATGCCGTAAGCCTGGAAGCCTCTGACGATGTTCTTGGATGGCTCGGTTCTGTCGGCGCGCACGACGAGGGGGCCGCGTCGCTCCGACTCGAATCGCTTCGCCCAGGCGCCGGCATCCTCCCCTTCCGCCCGGTCCAGGAGGTCGGCGGGGTCCACGGGGATCGGGTAGTCGCGCACCCACGTGCGTCTTCCATCGTGGCGGACCGCCCCCTCCTCCCTGTCGACATCGGCTCCGATGATCTCGCAGCAATCGAGGAAACCCTCCACCCACTGACGTACGTGGAATCCGAGAAGGTCCGCTCCCAGCATCCCTTCGATGACCGTGCGGGGTATCGGGCGGGGGAGCCGGTCGAGTCCACCCGCTCCGCAGAACGAGGAGTGGGTGAAGTGGAAGATCGTCTGCTTCGGACGCTCCGCGCGCACGTAACCGGGGGCCGTTGACAAGTGATAATCCTGGAACAAGACGATCGAGTCCTCGTTCGTCAGCTTGAGGACCGCCTCCGCGAAGCGCTTGTTCACCGGCTCATAGGCGGTCTCGAAAGCCTCGAGCTCCTTGGCGCCGAAGGTTTCGATCCCCAGCTCGTCCCACAGGCAGTGGTTGGCGAACCACAGCATCCGGTTGGAGACGACGTCGTAGTACTTCGAGTAGGTGTCGGGGTCGATGTCGAGAAGCAGCACAGGGTACCCGAGCAGCGAGGGCAGCCGGTCCACTTCACCCTCGGCCAGGGCGGCCCGATCGTCGTCCGAGGTTGCGGCTGCCACCCACGCCGCCTCGTCGCCCAATCTCCTTGCCACGGGGTCGAGCGCACCTGCTAGTCCTCCTGCCCCGCGCGCCACGTCCCAGTCGTCCCCCTCGCGTACGAAAGAGATCGGCCCCCTGTTCGACACGAGAAGGACTTCGAGATCGTGGGGCATGCACCTATCGTAGGGGCCGGGACCACCGCCCACTACCTCGGCAGATGAGGTGCTGTATGCGCGTGTTGATCGCGCCCGACAAGTTCAAGGGAACCCTCTCCTCGCCCGAGGCCGGGTCCGCTATCGAGCGAGGGATCCGAAGGGCTCTCCCCATCTGCGTCTGCACGTCCGTCACGGTCGCGGACGGCGGCGACGGTACGGCCGTCGCGCTTCGGGCTCACGGAAGGGCAGTGCCCAGTTCGAACGCGGGGCCCGGTCTCGTCCTGCTCCCGGATGGGCGCAGGTTCCTCGAGATGGCCGAGGTTGTGTCTGCCACCAGGGATCGCGGGGTGCCGGTTCTCGAGGCCTCGACCCGCGAGGTGGGTTCGGCGCTCGCTCGGGCGGCGCGATCCGGAGCGTCGATCGTGCTCGGCATCGGAGGCAGCGTCTCTACGGACGGGGGCACGGGCGCAGCCTCGGTGTTCGGGTGGAGGTTCCTCGATCGGCGCGGCATCCACCTCGGGCCCGGTGGAGGCGCGTTGCGGACCCTCGCACGCATTGTCCCCCCTCCGGGGGCGCTTCCCACGGTGACGGGAGCCTGCGATGTCATGGTCCCTCTGACCGGCCCCCGGGGAGCCGCCAAAGCGTTCGCTCCACAGAAGGGGGCTACGCCCGACGGGGTGGATCTGCTCGAGGAGGCGATGACAACGCTGGGGGAGCGGATCGCAGCGGATCTGGGGACAGACGTCGCGGCGCGGCCCGGAGCCGGAGCGGGAGGGGGCATGGGGGCGGGGGTCGCCGCCTTCTTCGGCGGCGCGTTGGAGCCGGGCTCGGCCTTCGTGGCGGATCAGATCGGGCTCCGGTCGCTGATCGCCCGCTGCGACGTCGTCGTCACTGGAGAGGGATCACTCGACCGGCAGAGCCTGTGGGGCAAGGCTCCCGCCGGTGTCGCAGAGATGGCGGCCGGGCTCGGCAAGCCCTGCCTCGCCGTCGTGGGGCGGGTGGAGTTGGGTGCGGACGATCTCAGGTCCGCGGGCATCGACGCTCTCGAGTCGCTCGACCCCCGGCTGAGCCCTCACGAGGCGGTGGAGCAAGCGGCCTTCCACCTGTTCCGCCGATGGGTACGGCCGTGACATTCCGGGGATACTGCTGACATGTCGCTCGCCCCGGGCCCCCGACTTCCCGCAAGTGAACGCCTGCGCAGGGCCGGGATCGCGTCGTGGTCGGTGCTGGGGATGTTCATCCTGCTGGCCGTCGTCATGTGGGTCCTCACGAAGATCAGCGTCATCTTCCCGCCGATAGCGCTCGCTCTCCTGATCATCTACCTGCTGAACCCGATCGTGTCCTCTTTGGAAAAGCGGGGCATCAAGCGGATCTTCGGCACCTTCATCGCGTTCACGGTCGTGATCGGCACGGTCACTCTGATCATCCTGGCGCTGTCCCCGCTGATCTCGCGGCAGGCGCAGGAGTTCAGCGAGAGCTGGCCTGAGTTCCGGCGGCAGATGGCCACGTTCATAGAGGACACCTCCGGCGATGTCGAAGACAGGTTCGGGATCAACATCCAGACGTCGCGGATCACCTGTCTGCTAGGCGCCGACGAGACGAATGAAGAGGACGCCCCCTCGCACGAGAGATGCGACGAGGTGACGACGAGGTTCAGGGAACAGATATCCGAGTCCGCAGGGCGCATCACCGAGATCGGCCTCGGCGTTCTCGAGGCGCTCCTCGTGTTCATCCTCGCTCCACTCCTCGCGATCTATCTCTTGATCGACCTCCCTCAGCTCCAGCGGGACGTCCTGAACCTTATGCCGCCGGCACACAGGGAGGAGCTCGCCGACGTGGCGAACAAGGTCGGGCGGGCGGTGGGCGGCTTCTTCCGGGGCCAGCTTCTCGTCGCCTTCCTCGTGGGGATGATGTCGGCCATCGGCTTCCAGATCGTGGGCCTTCCCTTCGCCGTCGTGATCGGTGCGATCGCGGGGTTCTTCAACTTGATCCCGCTGGTCGGTCCCTTCATCGGCGGCTTCCTCGGCTTCTTGGTGGGCACCGTCACCGGCGGGGTGGACCTGGGCTTGAAAGCTGCGCTCGTTGAGCTAGTGGTCCAGCAGCTCGACAACCACATCATCAGCCCGAACGTGATGCGCAGGACCGTGAAGCTCCATCCCGCCTCGGTGATGCTGGCGATCTTCGCGGGAGGTGCGCTCGGCGGTTTCTGGGGCGTCCTGCTGGGGGTGCCGGCGGTCGCGGTAGCGAAGATCCTTCTTGGCCACGTCTGGGCGACCCGGGTGCTGGGGGTAGAGGTCTCACCGCACTCCGAGGGCGTCCCGGCCCCCGGTGCGCCACCGTCGGTCGTCCCCGTTGGGGGGCCCGGCCCAGGGGAGCAGCCCGAAGGCCCGGAGCCCGCCGCCGCCGACCCTCCGCCGCCGGGGGACACCCGGGCCTAGGCGCCTCGCTCGAGGATCGTCACCATCGGCGGCCGTTCTTGCGTTTCGACGACCACATCTGTCGGGACGATCAGTCCCTCATCGAGGTGGAACTGCACCATAGAAAGGGGCCCTGCCGAGAGTCCTTGTCTCACGGCCACGACGGAAAGGATCTGCTGGGCCGCTTCGCCGAGGGCCACGAGGTCCCTTTGACGGTGGCGCTTCGTCCCGAGGTCAACTTGAGCGATCGAGAAGAGCCCTCTCGCCGCGAGCACGTCGATGAGGAGTCCGATCTCGACCCCGTAACCGGTGAAGAAAGGGAGGTCCATGAGCACCCGGCGGCGCCCGGCGCACTCCCCGGACAGCGGGTGCACCAGTTGCCCCAGGCCCGGGTAGAAGCGGTTGATGAGGGCCTGGCCATCAGCTCGGTGACCCGTCCCATGCCTCGGCTCCCGGTGCTCCCGCCGTAGAACCTTTGACCAGATCTACATCCAGGTGCTCCAGGAGCGGGGCTACCAGCGAGGTGACTGCTGAGGACCTGAAGTCCTCGAGGTCCCCGTCCAGCCACACGATCAGATCACCCGAGACGGCGACGAGGCTCGCCACAGGGTGTCTCCCTTGCCTCCCACGCCTGTCGGGACCTCGGCCACGAGCTCGGGCGCGTCCACGACCCTGGCACCAGCGCCCTCGGCGACCGCACGGGTCCGGTCCTTGGACCAGGATCAACAACCACCAGCTCGTCCACCAGCGGGCTCGTCGTCATAAGGTCCTCTCGGATGGCCGCACAGATGGGGCCGATGGTCGACTCCTCGTCGAGGGGCCGGGATGCAAACGCTGATGGTCTGGCCGGTGGCCGATTTGGCTTCGGTCACGGCGGCGGGGTCCGTCGTGCTACCCGGAAATGTGCGGGCGTTGAACCAGGCGTGGCGGTCGGCAGCTTGCACGAGCGCCACCCTAGTGCCCGGGTCGCCGCCGCTCCTGCTCAAGATGCCGTAGGGGGCGGCCGATGTAGCAAGAAGCCCGAGGCGGGCGCCGGCGCGGAGGATCAGTGGCACGCATCTACGTAGCGGATGACGACATGGCCATCCGCAGCCTTCTTACCCTCTGCCTCATCGAAGAGGGCCACGAGGTCCTCGTGGCCAAGGATGGGGAATCGGTCCTTCAGACGGTGATAGACGAGCCCCCCGATGTGCTCGTTCTCGACATCATGATGCCGAGGATGGATGGGTTTCAGGTGCTTGATGGGCTGAACCACTACGGGGTGAGGCAGTTCGTCAAGGTCCTTTTCCTGACCGCCCGGGGGCCGAGGCCGACAGGGTACGGGGGTTGGGCGCGGGGCGGACGAGTATCTCGCCAAGCCTTTCGAGATCGAGGAGTTCCTGGAGGTGCTGCGCCAGCTGCTCGCCTCTACAAACGAGGACCTGCAGATCCGCCGCGAGGAGGAGCTCACCAGGGCCAGCCTCCTCGCTAGGTTGGAGTCGGTATTCGAGGAGCCCGGTCATTAGGCTCAGCGCCATCCTGTCCCTCGGGGTGACTAGGTAAGAAACTAGGCCTGATGTTGTTTAATGGTCCCTTCAGTTCCCTATAGGGAGAACCATGGCTCGCATCCTCATCGCCGATGACAGCGCGGAGATCAGACAGCTCGTCAGCGCCATCGTGGTCGAAGAAGGCCACAAGGTCGTTGTGGCCGAGATGGGCGAACAGCGCTCGATCTCATGCATCAAGACGCTCCGGATCTCCTGATCCTCGACATCATGATGCCGTCGGTCGACGGCCACGGTGTCCTGAGGGAGATGAAGAAGACCGGGCTCCGCAACGAGGTCAAGATCTGGTCCTCACGGCTAAGGCCTCCGAGTCCGATTGGGTGAAGGGCTACAAGATGGGCGCCGACCACTACCTCACCAAGCCGTTCAGCGAGGAACTGGTGGCGGCCATCGAGGGCCTCCTCAGTCGGAGCAAGGACCAGCTGAGGGTGCGGACCGAGGAGGAACTGAACAAGGCCCAGCTTCTCTCCACGCCTCGAGTCCATCTTCAGCGATCTCTAGCAAGCGGCTCCCTCCCCTTTCCGGCCAGTCCGGCCGCCAGTAACCTTCTTGTCGTGAGGCGTCAGAACGAGAGCACGGGCTCGTCGCCCGACCAGGTTTCCTTAGAGCTGGTCGAGCGCTGCCGAGGAGGAGACGAGGCCGCCTGGGCCGAGCTGGTCGGGGCGACCCACAGAGAGGTCTACACGCTGTGCTTGAGGATCTTGAAAGACCCGAGCGACGCCAGCGAGGCTGCCACAGGATGCATACGTGAGGGCCTGGCGGGGTTAGCGGGCTTTCGAGGCGATGCGGCCTTCAGCACCTGGATGTTCGGGGTCGCTACGAACATGGCTCTCTCCGAAGCACCGGGGCCGCAAGCGTCGCTTGGATCGGGAACAGCCGATCGAAGAGGCCTGGAGCCCATGTCTCCGGCTCGTTCGACCGAGGAAAAGGTAGCGGCGAGGCTCGACTCCGCCGGCCTCGAAGCGGCCATCCGG
This sequence comes from Actinomycetota bacterium, assembly GCA_030448085.1. The sequence goes on from JAUJNU010000018.1 coordinate 24,334, forward strand.
GAGCTGCCGCACCAGCACAGGATCGCCATAGTCCGCGAGGGACGTGTACGGGCTCTCGACCGCCGAGGTGGCGAAGGGGCTCGGGATCTCGGAGACCGCCGCGAAGGTCCGGGTCCACAGGGCCCGCAAACGTCTCCGCGACATGCTGCTCCCGCAAGGGGGATCCGATGAGGTGTGAAGAGGTGCGCCAGATGCTCCCGGCGATGGTGGCGGACGGGGCGGACTCCCTCGAGCTCCGCAGGCACCTCGCAAGCTGCTCCGCCTGCAAGCAGGAGTCTTTTCGCTACAGCGGTCTTCGGGCCGGCTTGTCGGGACTCAAAGGCGTTGCTGCAGAGGCCCCCGCCCGAACTCCTCGACTCGCTACTCGCGGTGCCGCACAACGCGCGACCCGGGTGGGGGGTCAAGATTCACGTCGCCAAGAACCGGAAGGCGTATGTAGGGGGGCCGTGCTACTGGCCGGAGCCGCCGGGGCAGCCCTCTGGCGCTCCCCGCCGAGCCGCCTGACCCTGAACCTCCCCAGGAGCGTGTGACCTGGGCCTTCTTTTGGGGCGGGAGGGACTCGAACCCCCGACCGCTGGTTTTGGGAGACCAGTGCTCTACCAACTGAGCTACCGCCCTAACAGCTGCGTGAGAGTCTACCGGCGGGTTAGCGTCCTCGGCCGTCGCAGAGGCGCTCGTTCACGAACGTGCTAATCTTGTGCCTCGCATCCCCCCACCGCTCGGACCCTTACCTCTCGCGTCCAGCGGCGGCGGCCGGGCGAGACGAAAACCCGTCGAGAAGGGGCAAGCGGTGAACAGAGAGTACAAGCGAGCGATGCAGAAGCAGGAGGCGCAGAAGAAGGCTCCTCAGCGCCCGGCGGCCAAGCCTGTTGCCTCCGGCGAAGGAGCGCACCAAGCCGACGCAGTTCACGCGCGAGGTGGTTGCGGAGCTGAAGAAGGTCGCTTGGCCCACCCGCCAGGAAGTCATCGCCTACTCGACCGTGGTCCTCATCAGCATCATCGTGATCGGAGCACTGATCTTCGGGATGGATTTCGTGTTCGCCAAGGCTGTTCTAGCCCTTTATGGAGTTGAGACATGAGTGAGACCGAGATCGCAACCGAGGTCAACGACGACGTCGGCCGGACACATCGGTGGCCGTTGCGGAGAGGGATGCGAAGTCGGAGGTGGGCGCGAAGCCGGCGAGCCGAGGCCGAGCCGGAGGTCGTTGACGACTACGAGAGCGTGTCGTTCCGCCGACCGAGAGGGCCGGCTCCTGGTACGTGATCCACACCCCTGCGCGGGCTACGAGAACAAGGTGAAGAGCAATCTCTCCCTCGTATCCAGTCGATGAACGTCGGAGACGAGGTGTTCGAGATCGTCATCCCCATGGAAGACGTCATGGAGATCAAGCAGGGCAAGAAGCAGATCGTTCAGAAGAAGGTATTCCCCGGTTACCTCCTCGTCCGCATGTACCTCGAGGACGACTCCTGGCGGGCCGTACGTGAGACGCCCGGCGTCACGGGGTTCGTCGGCTCCGGCGCCAAGCCTGTGCCGCTCTCCGACAAAGAGGTCGATGATCCTCCAGGTCAAGCCCGAGCAGAAGAAGCTGAAGCCTCGCCTCGAGTTCGAAGAGGGCGAGAGCGTCAGGGTCACCTCCGGGCCGTTCGCCAACTTCACCGGCTCGATCTCTGAGATCAACGTTGATCAGTCCAAGCTGAAGGTGCTCGTCAACATCTTCGGACGTGAGACCCCCGGTCAACGACTCGGCTTCGACCAGGTCGCGAAGCTCTAACAACACCTAAGGAGACGAGAGATGGCAGAAGGTGGTGGCCGCCGCAAGAAGGTGGCCCAGGTTCTAAAGCTCCAGATCACAGGGGGTCCAGGCGACGCCGCGCCCCCGTGGGCCCCGCCCTGGGTCAGGCCGGCATCAACATCATGGAGTTCTGCAAGCAGTACAACGCGGCCACACAGGCGCAGACGGGGACCGTCGTCCCGGTGGAGATCACCGTTTATGAAGACCGCTCGTTCACCTTCGTAACGAAGACGCCGCCCGCGGCGGTGCTCCTTCGTCAGAAGGCGGGGATCGACAAGGGATCGAGCGAGCCCGAACCGCAACAAGGTCGCCAACGTGACTCGTGATCAGGCGGGGAGAGATCGCCGAGATCAAGCTGCCCGACCTCAACGCCAACGACGTCGAGGCCGCGATGAAGATCGTCGAGGGCACCGCCCGCAGCATGGGCATCACCGTCGGCTAGCAAACGCGAACTGTGTGGGAGGTGGGGAAGGCCCCATCGTTGACCACGATAGGAGAGCTCTAGAGATGGCTAAAGAAGGCAAGCGCTATCAAGATGCACTGAAGTCCGTAGACAGGGACCACCTTTACTCGCCGGCGGAGGCGTTCAGGATCCTGAAGGATCTTCCGGCCGCCAAGTTCGACGAGACGGTCGAGCTTTCCGTCCGGCTCGGCGTCGACCCCCGCAAGCCCGATCAGATGGTGAGGGGCGCGCTGTCCCTTCCCAAGGGAACGGGCAAGACCATGCGGGTCGCCGTCTTCGCCAAGGGCGAGCGGGCCAAGGAAGCCGAGGCCGCCGGCGCCGACGTGGTCGGTGATGACGAGCTCGCCGACAGGGTTCAGGGCGGCTGGCTCGAGTTCGACGCCGTGGTGGCCTCCCCCGACATGATGCCCACGGTCGGAAAGCTGGGACGGGTGCTCGGCCCCCGGGGGCTCATGCCGAACCCCAAGTCCGGCACCGTGACCGACGACGTCGCGAAGGTCGTCCGGGACATCAAGGGCGGGATGGTCGAGTACCGGACCGACAAGAATGCGAACCTGCACCTCATCATCGGGAAGCGCTCTTTCGACACCGGCGACCTCACTCAGAACTACGTGGCGGTCATGGACGAGGTCCAGAGGGCCAAGCCGGCGGGGGCCAAGGGCCGTTACCTGAAGAGCGTCGCCCTCTCGACCACGATGGGCCCCGGGATCCGGATCGACCCCACGAAGGCGAAGGATGTCGAAGACCAGGGCGCTCCCGCCACCGCCTGATCCGCCCTGTTCCGCCCAATCTTTACCGGCTAGACTGTCCCCGAGCGTCTGGGGGTGTGGGTCGCGCGGCCTGAGCCTTGACATCCCCGAAGCGGGCGCGTGAAACTTGGTCCCTCGTCGGCAGTCAAGGAAGGTTGGTCTCCGGTGCCCATAACTCCCGAAGAGCTTGAAAATAAGCAGGTCCTCATGTCCATGCGGGGCTACGACAAGGACGAGGTCCACTCGTTCTTGTCGGAGGTAGCTCGCGACTACCGGGCGGCCCTAGACGCTGCCTCCTCCAACGGGGGGGCGGCCGCTCCTGCCCCCGCCGCAGCTCCGGCAGCAGCAGCCCCCACGGGCGATCCCTTCGCCGCCCTCGGTGAAGAGGTCGGGAGCGTCCTTGCGGCCGCCAAGGCCTCTGCCGACACCCTTCGGCGTAACGCCGAAGACGAGGCAGCTCGGGTTCGGAGCCAGGCCCAGGAAGAGGCCGCCGCCCTCAAGGAGACCAGCGAACGCCAGGCCCGAGAGCTTCGGGACGAGACCCAGCGTTACTCCCAGAAGCTCCGGGACGAGTCCGAGGCCGCGGCCAACAAGCTCCGCGAGGACTCCGAGCGGGAGGCCGCACGGGTACGGGCCGAGGCCGAGCGCGAGGCCGGCGAGCGTCTGCACGAGAACGCCAAGAAGGTCCAGCGGCTCCAAGCCACTGAGGCCAAGATGCGCGAGGGCCTCTACTCTCTCGAGATGATGCTGGCGGGCGTGCGCCAGGACATCGACGCCAAGGCCCGATCGACCGAGGCTCTGACAGCGGACGAGGACATCGCCGAGGCCGACCGCTTCGCCGGAGGCTCCACCTCCACGGCTGACTCAGGGTCTGGCTCGACCTCGACCGGGGACTCACCGGCCGCTTCGACCTCAACGGGAGCCGCCTCGACCGGCGACACTCCCGCCGACGCCTCGACGGGGGATACCCCAGCCGTGGCGGCTGCGGAGAACGCCAGCGGCGACGGTGCCTCGAGCAGCGAGGCGGAGGTAGCCCCGGCAGCCTCCACGGAGGACGACAGAGTCTAGGCCAACCGCTCGAAGCTAGATCTGGGGCCCCGGCGACGCCGGGGCCTCTCCTTTTGCCTCGGTGTTATCCTGCGGAGGCAGCCCAAGACCGCCGGCACCCCATAAGCCCGGCGTAGGTGCAAGCCGTCCCTCGCTCCTCTAGCGACGCGGCCCCTCTTGGGCGGCCGCTTTTGCATCTCTAGGCTAGGTAAGGAGCATCTATGGCAAGACCAGACAAGGTCAGCGAAGTTTCCGATATCGCCGAACGCTTCCGTGGGTCCGAGGCTGCGCTCCTCACGGAGTACAGGGGACTCAGGGTGAGCGAGCTTGCCGAGCTCCGCACGGCCCTTCGTGCCGCGGACGCGGACTACAAGGTCCTCAAGAACACCCTCGCCCGTATCGCGGTCCGGGAGGTTGGGCTTGACGAGCTAGTCGACATGCTCGAGGGACCGACCGCGATCGTCTTCTGCAGGGGTGACGTGGCCGCCGCCGCCAAGGCCCTGGATGAGGCGGGCCGTCGGCTCCCAGCGCTCGTGATGAAGGGCGGAAGCCTGCAAGGAAAGGTGTTCGACGCCGACCGGGCGAGGGCGCTTGCCAAGCTCGAGCCACGAGAGGTGATCCTCGGCAAGATCGCCGGACTCATGAACAGCCCGGCTCAACAGACCGCCAACGTCCTGTCTGCTTTGCTTCGCAACTTCGGTTCGATGCTGGCCCAGGTCGTGGAACAGAAGGGATCCGCAGGAACCGCCGCTTAACAACCCTGTCGTAGTCAACACCAACCGAGGAACGAAGGAGAAGAGATATGGCTGACACACTGACCCAGGACCAGGTCCTAGACGCGATCTCGGGCTGGACCGTGCTCGAGCTGAGCGAGTTCGTGAAGTCTTTCGAGGAGAAGTTCGGCGTCACCGCAGCGGCCCCCGTAGCCGTGGCCGCAGCCGGTGGTGGCGGTGGCGGAGACGCTGCTCCCGCCGAGGAGGAGAAGGACGAGTTCGACGTCATCCTCACCGGGGCCGGCGACAAGAAGATCCAGGTCATCAAGGAGGTCCGCTCGCTGACCAGCCTCGGACTCAAGGAGGCGAAGGACCTAGTGGACTCGGCCCCCAAGCCGGTCCTCGAGAAGGTCGCCAAGGAGCAGGCCGAGGAGGCCCGCGCCAAGCTCGAGGGAGCCGGAGCAAGCGTAGAAGTCAAGTAACACCCGCTTCACCTACCACCAAGCAGCCCGAGAGCGGCCCCGAGGGGGGCCGCTTTTCGCGCCCCCTTCCGGGACCTGGGTGTCGGAGGTGGGACACATCCCGTTCGCTCAGACAGTCCTCGGTCGCTTCGCTCCCTGCGGAACTCGCTCGGCGGGACGGTCCCACCTCCTCCGACCCACCACTTCCTTCGACCCCACCCGCCCAGGTGGGGGGCGCGAAAAAAGAGGTTGACCTGGTGCCGATACGGGCATAAAGTCCTGGCCAGCCCCTTTCGGGGGGCGCTGAATAATCTTTCGTCACTCCCGTAGAGGGTGTTGACGTTGTGCCGTTCCGGCCCTATACTCTCCGTTGCTTTAGCACCCCCTGTCGTTGAGATCTTCCTGTCGCGCGGCTAAGAACCGCCCAGGGGACCCGATCGGGGGGGCCAGAGGGGTCCTCGGGGCACTCTTCAGGCCGTTTCACCTTCGCCCCCACAGGACCATCTACAGGAGGCTCGTTTGTCGTCCAACGCTCTGCGCGAACGCCGTACCTTCGCCAAACTCGCCGAAGTCCTCCCCCCACCGAACCTCATCTCGGTGCAGAAGGAGTCCTTCGACTGGTTCCTCGAGACGGGTCTCGGCGAGACCTTTGGGGAGATCTCCCCGATCGAGGACTTCACGGGCAACCTCGCCCTGCAGTTCCTCAGCCACAGGTTCGAGGAGCCCAAGTTCGACGAGGACGAGTGCAAAGAGAAGGACATGACGTTCTCCCGCCCGCTCTTCGTCACCTGCGCCTTCATCAACAAAGAGACCGGCGAGATCAAAGAGCAGACCGTCTTCATGGGCGACTTCCCCATGATGACCGCCAAGGGCACCTTCATCATCAACGGCACCGAGCGTGTGGTGGTGTCCCAGCTCGTCCGTTCGCCCGGTGTCTACTTCGATCACTCCGTCGACAAGACCTCGGACAAGGACATCTATGGCTGCAAGGTGATCCCGAGCCGCGGTGCCTGGCTCGAGTTCGAGACGGACAAGAAGGACATGGTCGGGGTTCGCATCGACCGTAAGCGCAAGCAGAACGTGACCGTCCTCCTGAAGGCCCTCGGCTACGGGGACGACAACGAGATCCTCGCCCTCTTCGACGGGGCGGAGTCGATCGTACCCCTGAGAAG